>CAYMFQ010000200.1:6180-10319 GCA_964389335.1 uncultured Granulosicoccaceae bacterium | reverse complement strand
ACGGTGGCAATGATGCGTATCTGTTGGCAGATGATGGGGGTGCGCTACTGGGCGGGCTCGGCGCAATAACCATAGAAACCCAGTTTGCTATCGAAACACCGCTAGAGTTTAGCCCTTTACTTTCTTACGCAACAACACTAGCTGCCAATGATTTGCTGCTGGCAATCGAAAGCGACGGCACGATCTTTTTCCACATCAATGATGAGCGTATTGATGTACCGATCGACTACCCGTTCCTGCTCGATGGAAACCGTCATGCACTCGCTGTCAGCTGGGATTCACTGCATGGTGATATTGCATTCTACGTCGATGGTAATCTGGTCCATACCGCGACCGCGCTTCAGACCGGCTACATTATAAGCGCAGCTGGTTCACTAGTCTTTGGTCAGGATCAGGACTCGGTAAATGGCGGGTACGACCCGGATCAGCAACTGCAGGGCTCTCTATACGATGTACGAATCTGGAGCGAGGCTCGAACCTCTGCGGAAATTGCACAAACGCATCACCATCGACTCCATACCGATGCATTGCCTGCCACGCTGATTGCCAACTGGCAAATGGATGGTTTCGACGGCGCTGAACAGATTGTCGATGTGGTTAGCGGAAATAATCTCAGTGTGGCGCACATTACGGGAGCCCCTTTTACTACGGACAATGCCAGCGCAACATTAAAAGTATCTGAAGCGGCCAGCGACGGCACGCTGGTAGGTTATCTGGCGCCACAATCATCCACACAAGTAGACGATCTGGTACAGGATGGGCGCTTTACCTTTGCCGGTGCTACGGTGGTAACCCATTACCCTGCAGGAACGAAGATTGGTGGTGCCAGTGGCTTTTGGCAGGTCGACAGCGGTAATGTTGGTGTTGAGGCTGACTGGCCTGCTACACCGCTCGGTGGCAAGCCCATTGATCTTGATGGCACAGAACCGGGAGCAATCAGCCAGACACTAAATACGACACCCGGTCAGGCCTACCAGTTGCGCTTCGCTTTCAGTGGGAACTTCTCCGATGCGGTGGCGAAATCGATGACGGTCAGCGTCGGCGATGCCACCGAGACCTTTACTCTCGATCCGCCAACCGGCTGGGCATTTAACAACCCACTCTGGAATCAGCGCAGCCTGACATTCAACGCAAGCGCCGACACTACCACGCTGAGTTTTGTCTCCAACTCGTCAAGTGGCAGCTTCGGGCCGGTCATCGCCGATGTACAGGTCGTTGAGTTACCAGACTCAGTAGCAGCAATACTGGCTACAGACAACACGCTGACCTATGACGCAGGTACCGCCAAGTTCTATCGTGCTGTATCCGCACCGGAAAGCTGGACCACTGCGCGCGATCTTGCGATCGCTGCGAAGCTCAAAGGCGTTAGCGGTCAACTGGTCACCATCGCCTCAGCCTATGAAAACTCGCTGGTTCAGTCTTTAGCGGCAGCACTCAACAGCGACGTTCATATCGGCGCATCAGATGCCACAACCGAGGGTGACTGGCGCTGGCAGCGCGGTTATGAAGATGGTGTGCAGTTCTGGTCGGGACCCTGGTCAGCGTCGGGCGGCGTTGCCGTTACCGGTACCTATTCAAACTGGAATTCTCTCGAACCCAATAACGCCGTTGACGAACACGCCGCTTTGATGCGCCATGCCGAAGGGACATGGAACGATGTTGTGACCACTCGGGTTAAACCGTACGTCGTCGAGTGGGACGCGAACGCGGTACTAAGCGCTTTTCAATACAGTTTACAAAGCGACCCGAGCGGTGCTTTTTCGATCGATGCTACCACTGGCGCACTAACCGTTACCGACGCCAGCGCCATTGATTTTGAAAGCGCTACCTCACACGACATTATCGCGCGCGTTACTGATGCAGTTGATGAATTCTACGACGAGACGTTGACTATTCAGGTGAACGATGCAGCCGGGCCGATGCTGGCTGGCATCGAAACCTCCGCACTGAGCTATGTGGAAAACAGTGGTGCGGTCACGATCAGTGATAGCGTGACAATCGACACTGTCGCGAACTCTGCGACAATCAGTTTCACCAGCGGCTATGTCGCCGCTGAAGACACATTGACGTTTATCGATACACCATCCATATTTCACAGCTGGGATGCGGGCAATGGTATTTTAACACTGAGTAGCAGCGGAACCACCGCAGAATGGCAGCTCGCTCTGCGGTCAGTGACTTATGAGAATAACAGTGAAGATCCGACGGTTGGCAACAGAGCGGTTCAGTTCTCGTCGACAAACAATGCCGATACATCCAACACAGTCAGTCGCGCGATTACTGTGACTCCGGTTAACGACGCGCCGACAATCGCCGCAACTATTCCGTTGACAGTGGCAGAAGACGACACTGATGCGGTAGGCCAGACAGTGTCTGCAATCTTTAGCGGGTTACTGTCCGATGTCGACGGGTCTGTCCTGGGTATCGCTATCAGTAACGACGCAACAACCACCGAGGGACAGTGGAAGTATTCAACCGACAGCGGCGGCAACTGGTATCCGTTACTGGTAGCCGTCAGTGAAACGAATGCAGTGCTACTGGATCTCGACAGTATGCTGCGATTCGAACCGGCTGCCGATTATCACGGAGCAATTCCTGCACTTACCGCAGTCTCCGTTGACGACTCACACGGCGGAACCGTTACCGTTGACAACCTGCGCGCAGTGGTGGATGTCTCATCCAGAGGCGGTGCGACCGCGTTTTCAAGCGCCAGCGCGGAAATCGAAGGAACCGTAACCCCCGTCTTCGATGCGCCAGAGAATGTCGGCAGTGTGCCCGCTTCGTTCACTGTGTTAGAAGATAGTAGTAGTGAGATTAACCTGAGTGACATCGAGATTGATCCTCGCGATCATACGAGTCAGATGACACTACGTTTGTCGACCACAACCGGGGGGTTGCTGGCGGCGCGCAGTGATCCTTCGGTATTAGTTTTCAATAACTCCGGCAGCATTGAGCTGACAGCCAGTGCAACTTCACTTAACGCTTACCTCGATGACAGCAGTTCGATTTTGTATGTGCATGGTAGTTCACACACCTATGGCGCAGCTGCAGACACACTGGTAATTGAACTGTTATACGGTAGCAGCAGTGACACCATTGCCAACCCGCCAATTCATATCAGTAGTGTGAATGACGCACCACAAACCGCTGACTCCAGATTAAGCATGGTAGAGGATACGCCGTATACACTCGCCGTTAGTGACTTCGAATTTTCTGACCCGATCGACGGTGACAACCTGCTAAACATAGAAATCGTCAGTGTACCGCCAAACGTGGATCTGCAACTTAACGGTGTTGCGGTTAACGACGGAGACATCGTGCCCGTAACCGCCATCTCAACCGGCAGTCTGGTACTACATCCACACCACAACACTTTTGGCAATAACTACGACACACTGACTTACCGTGTACAGGATGACGGAGGTGTGATCAACAGTGGCGATGACCTCAGTAACACTGTTGCCACACTGACACTGGATATAGGTGCTGTTAACGATTCACCAGACTTAATCGTTACTCCCGTGTCGCTGTTGCGTGGCGAATCGACGCCACTAACAGGACACATCGATGCGATCGATCCGGATGTCGAAGACGTGCAGCGACTGATCACGCTGAACACACCACCGAGCCAGGGTCTGTTGCAATTGAATGGAACTACCCTTGCCGCCAACGACACATTTTCCCAGGCGGATGTGGATGCCGGCGACCTGCGCTATTTGCACAATGGCAGCCCGGCAGTCGACGACACAATCGCATTGGCGTTGGCAGATCAGGGATCGGACGCGTCTGTCTTGAGTATCCTAAAAATACTGAATATATCGGTGACCGAAACGCATCCTCAGCCGCAACCGGACAGCGCCGTGGTAGATGAAGGCGAATCGGTTAGCATTCCAGTTCTAGATAACGATCAACCTGCTGATGACCCAATGGACGCATCCAGTGTGGCGATAGTTCAGTCACCCCTTCACGGCGGCACCTCGATTGATGACACTGGGGTGATTACCTATGAACACAGTGGCAGTGAAACGACTGCCGACTCATTCAGCTATTCAGTTGCCGACAGTGGAGGACAGGTATCTGATCCGGTATCGGTAAGTATCACCATCAACCCGGTTAATGATATACCCGAGTTGACGATT
>CAYMFQ010000200.1:0-6080 GCA_964389335.1 uncultured Granulosicoccaceae bacterium | reverse complement strand
TAAGCGGGGATGTCGCGCTTGATATCACCGCGATAAACGATCCACCGGTACTGTCTGTGGGCAGTGACAACCCTGTTTATACAGAAGGCGAAGCTGCGGTGCCAGTTGCACCGCTGATCAACATTGCTGACGCAGAGCTGGATTTATTGGACAGTGCTGCACTGCCAGTTATAACACTCGAGCGAACGACGGGTGCACAACCACTGGATGAGTTTATCGCCAGTGGTCAGCTCGGCCCACTGACAGCAGGTACAGCGTTTACAGATAACAGCGTGCGGCTCGGTACTATCTTCGACAACAGTGACGGAAGACTGCAGGTAGCGTTCGACGCAGGAATCAATACTTCACAAATCAGCAGCGCGTTGCAACAGATCGCGTATCGTTATCTGGGTGAAGCGCCGCCGTCACAAATATCGTTACAATGGTCTTTCAGCGATGGCAACAGCGGTGCGCAGGGTGACGGTGGTGCAGCAGTCGGGGTAGTCGAATCTCTTGTGACTATTCTGCCCATCGACGACGCACCGGTAATCAGCGGGCTGACCAGCACTACCCTGCCCTACAGCCACCGTTCTCCGGCGTTGCCGGTTTTATCAGATATTGAATTAACGGATCCCGACTCAAAGGCGCTTATGCGCGCCAGCGTTTGGGTAGAGGGCTATCAACCTGGCATCGATGTACTGGCACTAACCCCGACAGGCGGCCTGACATTAAACTGGGATGCCGACATTGGTGTACTAACACTCGAAGGACCGGCAGACCTCACTACTTACCAAAGTGCACTTAGTACATTGACGTACCGGAGCGTCGATCTGCCCGCAGCCACCGAAACACTTCGACAGCTTAAACTGAACATCACCGATGACGGCGGCACCAGCAGCGATACAGAATTGGTAGAACTACTGCTGACCATACCCGAGAATCCACTGACGCTGACGGTCAATCAGGGATTGCAGATCTTCACGGGTGACCAATCGACCATTGAAGTGTCACAACTCGCCGCAGTGGACATTTATTCAACCGAACGACCCGCAGCATCAATCGAATTTCAGCTCAGCGAAGCACCGAATGCAGGCGCACTGCTGTTAAACGATGAGCCCGTCTCTGTTGGTGACGTTTTCACACAGCAGGATATACAACAGGGAAAACTGGTTTATCAGCACACGGCAGGCACCACCGGATGGGATCAATTCAGTTTCGACCTTCGTGATGGCAATGAAGACGGCGCGATTCCGATTAACGGAAACTTCGAGATAGAAATTCGTGCACCACTGGAGTTTGCCGTTAATAACAACTGGTCAATGCTCGAAGGTGAAACAATCACACTGACTACTGACCAGATTGCACATAGCGGTGGTTATATCCCGGCTGCCGATCTACTGATTATGGCTGATTCATCAGTGGGTGCCGTTGAATTTCTGAATACCACTTCGACACAGGTAATAAGCCAGTTCACCCCGCATGACATAGAATCCGGTGCGGTAGCGCTGCGTCACGATGGCAGCGAGCAACTCGGTACGACACTGCAGCTTGCACTTCACCAGCGGGTGGATGGTGACTTGGCATTGCTCGACACACGGACTGTCGATTTAACCATTGTCGATGTAGCCGATTCACCCATGGGCGCAGACAGCACAATGGCCACAGACCATATCACCGCTGTGGCTATTACTGAGCAGCAAATCGGGTTTGACGATACCGACGACGGCGACGTGCTGAAGGCACTACAGATTACAGATGTGCCGCAACACGGCGCCCTGCAACTATCCAATTTTCCGCTTGAAGCAGGCGCTATTGTATCCGCACAGCAATTGCGCGCAGGCCAATTGATGTATGTTCCCGATCCACTGACCAGCGGCACGGTGACAGACAGTTTTCACTTTACCTTAACAGACAGTGGCGACCCGACGACCGGTGGAAGCATCCACTCTATCGATGCAAATACCATTGAAATAGTCGTCACCAGTGATCACCAGCCGAAGGCAAACCCTGATAAATTAAGGATTGCAGAAGGTGGCCTCACTACGCAACTGGAAACGGGTGCCACTCGCGTTACCGACAACGACACCGACCGGGATACCCCCATTGCAGATCTGCTGGTTCAACTGCTACAGGAACCGACAGTCGGTGTCCTAACGCTAAACCAGGACGGCACCTTCAGTTACCAGCACGATGGCAGCGAGACGCAAAGCGACAGCTTCAGTTATCGAGTGGTCGACGACGAAGCAGAGTTGTCCGGCACCGACGGGTCTGTTACGACAGTTCAGGTAGCAATAGAACCACGCAACGATGCACCTGAAGCAGGGGTTGTTGCCAGTCAATGGCTGCAAACCAATGAGATTCTACAGCTGGAACTGCCCGATGATCTTTTTACCGACAGAGATCCGGCAGACACACTGACTCTGTCCGCGACACTGGCCGACGGCTCACAGCTTCCGCCATGGCTGAATTTCAATCCGACTACAGCCAGTTTTAGCGGTACACCGGATATAGCCGTATTGGGTACACTTGAAATTCTGGTGATCGCTACCGATATGGCCGGCGCGACCGCCGAGAGCAGATTCGAAATTACAGTCGGACCACTGATAGCCGAAGCCACCAAAGCGCCGCTGCCGTACAACGGCGAATTCGAGCACTATAGCGCGCCCGCTCCGGTCGCACCCACCGACAACAATCAACAACGCAGTAACGCCACAGTAATGTCCAACCAGTCATTGACGCTGGCATCAGAAGCTTCAGCAAAAGATGAGGAAAAGGCAGACGAGGCATCGTTGGAGCGAGACGCATCAGCACTACCCGAAATACCCGCAGATACCGCTACACGTGAGCCTGCAAACTACTCTGAAGACCGCGTCGTCCGGCACAGGCAGGAGCCGTCTGTGGAAAAAGCAATTATCGAGGACACAGATACCATACTCCACAAGGAAGTCGTTGAGCTACAACAGTTACTGTCAGTTGCTAAAGGGCAAACCCAGGCAATAACTGATGTAGCCATACAGGAGCTCAACCGCATCAGGGAAGAGATGCAGGCGTCATCTAACACTGCACACGCGGTGGTTGTCAGCAGCGCAATGATTTCCACCGGCCTGTCAGTGGGCTATATCCTGTGGTTGATAAGAGGTGGAGTATTACTCAGCAGCGTAATGACGTCGATGCCAGCGTGGCGCTTTATTGATCCTCTGCCTGTACTGCACGACCTGGACAGTGGCGATGAAGATGATGACCACGAGTCACTTGAGTCATTGGTCGATGGTGAAAACAGCGATGAAACGAGTAAACGATCGCTTAGCACCGATAGCGAAGCCAGGAACCCCGAGGGCGGGGTTCAAAAACCATAACGAAGAGACACCGTTATCAGCCCCATACACAGGCAACGCAGTCAACGCGAAAAAGCTGTTGCAGTCTACCGCCCGCGTATTCTCGGATCCAACGCGTCACGCAGGCCATCACCAAGATAGTTTACGGATAGCACGGTCAGTGAAATAGCAATACCCGGTAGAATCACCCGTTCCGGGTATTCCTCCATACGCACAACAGCATCGGCGAGCATTTTCCCCCACGTGGGAAAGTCGGATGGAAACCCCACCCCAAGGAAAGACAACGCGCTTTCAGTAATAATGGCACTGGCGAGGCCAAGTGTTGCAGACACCATAATTGGTGACATCACATTGGGCAGCAGGTGCCGCAGAATCAGTTTGTCAGAGCGTGTACCAATCGAGCGCGCAGCGAGCACGAATTCGCGCTCCTTGATGGCTAAAATATCTCCTCGAACAATACGTGCCATTGGCATCCATGAAGTAATGGCGATAACCGTCACGATAAGAATAAACATACCGCCTTCAGCACCAAACTCTGCGCGCAACGGTTGCCTGAACAGCGTTACTGCAACCAGTAACAGTGGCAAAATCGGCAGCGCAAGAAAAAGATCGGTTAAGCGCATTAATATCCCGTCGAGCTTGCGATAGTAGCCTGCCAGAACGCCAATAAGTGTACCGATCAGCACCGACAGCAGCATAGCGGCCCAGCCCACAGCCATTGATGCGCGACCACCTGCCAGCATCTGTGCGAGATTGTCCCGCCCCAGCTGGTCCGAACCCAGTGGTTTGTTCCAGCCAACTTTCGCGGCGTCGTCCCACAGTGTTGTGTATATGGGTCGGAAATTTTTATTGCGAATGTCGACCTTTTGCGGATCGACCTGATACAGGTAAGGGCCAATTAACACCGCAAGCGTAATGAATATTAAAAAGCCCATCCCGAACAATGCGCCTTTGTGCTGATACAGCTGCAGCCATACCTCTCGCCAGACTCCACGCACGGGTTGAGTCGACTCGTCATCCTGCAGTGCTTCAATGGGCACTTCAGTTGGCGTCTTTTTCGTCAGATCGGGATCAGTCATAACGGATCCTCGGATCGAGAATGCCGTACAACACATCGGCAAGCAGATTAAACAGCACAATCAATACGGCAAAGATAAAAGTGAGCGTCATGACCATCGGTAAGTCATTGGCAAACAGTGCGGTTAACAACAGTTGCCCGATGCCGTTCACTTTAAACACGTTCTCGGTGATGATGGCGCCGCCAAAAATTGCCGGAACCCCAAGTGCGATTACCGTAACAACCGGGATCATGGAATTGCGCACCACATGCGACATTACGACGATCGCTTCTGATAAACCCTTTGCCCGCGCAGTACGCACATAGTCCTGATTCAGATTGTCGAGCGTTGACGCGCGCATGTAACGACTCAGCTGTGCGGTGATCTGCAGCGCCAGCACCATTACCGGCATAATCATTTGCTGCAGTTGCACTTTGAAACTCTCCCAGTCACGCACTACATGGGTGGTGTCGTAGATGGAAGGCAACCAGCCCAGCTGCACAGAGAAAATCACAATCAACAGTGGACCGGTAAAAAACGGCGGGATGGAAAAGCCAATCATGGTGACGAATGTGCCCGCCTGATCAAATACCGAATACTGACGGTAGGCCGAGTAAACTCCAATGGGCAACGCAATCAGGATTGCAACGATATACGCGACACCCACCACCCAGAGCGTTTGCGGAATACGCTGCACCACGATGTCCATCACCGGTGAACGAGTCTGCCAGGAGATAACGCGCAGCTCTCCCTGATACAAACTGGTGTCCGGCAGCCAGCCCAACAGCGTGCTGTCATGCGTAAGCCAGTCAACAAACACTTTAGGCTCAGTCCAACCCACCTGAACCAGCCACTTCCAGTATTGCACGTGCGCCGGCTGACCGAGCCCCAGTGCTTCCCGCATTTTTTCCTTAACTTCAGGCGGTACTGTCAGCGGCACCTGGGCCATCGGGTCGCCAGGAGCCAGTTGCAATAACATAAAAATGGCGAAGCTGATAAACAGCAGCGTCGGTATGGACAACAACAGTCGTCGCGTTGCGTATTGGAGCATACGGAGCCTGAATGAGGTAAGAGCCAGCCCTGGCAAACAACGGCGGACACCCGGTCACTGGCGTCCACTTGATTCACAACAAACGTGATTCACAACGAAAAAGGGGTCAGTGATAACTGACCCCTTAACCGGCAGGCTAGTCGATGCGATACCAATCGGCGATGTTCCAAAGCTCACTGTCCCACACATTGAGCTTCACACCACCCAGGCTGTTGGCGTGAGCGGACAGGCGGCCGCGATGAACCAGCGGGATCATGCCGCCGTTTTGTACAATCATATCGTTCAGTTCGCGACCAATTCGGTTGCGCTCTGCCATATCAGCGGTCTGCGCCAGTTCAGAGTGCAGTGCGTCGTACTCTTCCATGCAGAAGCGCGAGATATTTTCACCCTGCCACTGTGTTTCCGGGCGCGGTGCTTTGTCGCACAAGCCGTTGCCAAGGTACGACTGTGGATCGGTGCCGTTAAAAGTATTCGCGTACATTTGCACGTCTGCATAGAACTTCTGGAACGTATCCGGGGACCCGGCATCGCCGCCAAAGAAAACCGATGCATCAATATTACGCAACTCGGACTCGATGCCGATTTCGCTCAACCATTCCTTAATCAGCGCCTGAAAATCCTGCCGTACTGCGTTGGTTGAAGTCTGGTACAAAATAG
>CAYMFQ010000199.1:0-10320 GCA_964389335.1 uncultured Granulosicoccaceae bacterium | reverse complement strand
TTTAGTCACTGGCGAAGTATACGCTGTTCGCGACAAGTGATTTGCATCGTAGTGGTATTGCGCTTCGTGCAAATGTTGTTTGTCACGTTATCAATCTTTAGTCACTCCGTATTCCGGTACTCTGTAACATTGCGCATGTGTCAATGATATCTTTGTGGAGAGCGCTTCACTTAATGGGGCTGCAATAGAGGGTTGACATCTGTTTATCTGTCTACCAATATAGAGTTGTGAAAAGAGAACTCATACCAACAGCAGCTCGAATTATCATCATTCCATAGGAATGGTGGGCGCTGCGTTGTATTGAAAATTTGTCAGACCCGCCCTCGAGGCGGGTTTTTCATTTCTGCCTCTGGGGTTATTTCCCGCATCAAGGAGTCAGAATGAAAAAAATAGCCGTATTCGGTAAACCAGCTAATGGAAAATCAACACTAAGCAAACAACTTGCATCGGCCACGGGAATAAAGCTGTACGCGCTGGATAGTATCCTCTACAAGCCCAATGGAGAGGAGGTCAACCGGGAGTCTTATGAGAACGCTCATGAAAGTATTCTCTCTTCTGAAGCGTGGATCATTGAGGGCTTTGGACCGATGAACTCAATGGAGTCTTTTCACCGTCGCCTGCAGGCAGCCGATACGCTCATTTACATAGATCTGCCATACCCGGTTACCTACTGGCTGGTGACCAAGCGATTCTTTAAAGGTTTGTTTATTAAACCAGAGGGCTGGCCTGATGGAAGCTCGGTTCTAAAAGGTACACTGGAGAGCTTCAGGGTGTTAAAGCTATGCCCGAAATTCTGGAACGATCGTTTTTTACAGAGACTGGAAAACGTAGCGTCTAATAAATCGCTGCATGTAATCCGGTCGATTTCCGAGTTAAATACTTTTGTTGAAGAAAATGTGCAGTGAGTGCGCACTGTCGATTGTCAGATAAACAGCAGCTCAGTGAACTGATGCCGGCTAGAGATTGCGCTTATACTCATCCGGCACCGAGGCAGTAGCGTGGACTTTTGCTTATTGGTTATTGCTTATTGCGTGTTGCACTGATGGATCTGACGCTGGTCTCCCTGTACGATCCAAACACCGCTAACGGAAAACCATAAACGATGGTTGATAGGTGAATGGACATGCTTGACTATTCGATAGTGCATTGGGCTACATTTTTCATTGCCGTGGCTCTGCTTGAGTTGTCGCCGGGGGCTGATATGGCCTTTATGCTGGGTCAAACAGTCCGTAATGGTCGAAGGGCAGGTTTTTCAGCGTTGTTCGGCTCATTAGTGGCAACCTATTTTCATATCCTCATGGCGGCTGTTGGGTTGTCCGCTGTAATAGCTGCGTCCGCATTTGCATTTTCTGCGGTCAAGTGGATTGGGGTAATGTATCTGGTGTGGCTGGCGATTCAAGCGTTTAAGTCGAGCGAAACCAGTGACACGAGCGGTGAGGAAAAACAGATGTCGACGAAATCCGTATTCATTCAGGGGCTGTTAATCTGCGCTCTAAATCCGAAGGTTGCGATATTTTTTCTCGCTTTCCTGCCTCAGTTTGTGGTTGAGGGCGCAGGACCGGTTTACCTTCAATTGTTGCTTCACGGAAAATTGATGGTAGTCATTGGCTTAGTGCTTCAGACCCCACTGATTCTTCTGGGGTCACGAATTGCATCAAGATTAACAGCAAACCAAAAACTGCAGACATGGATGGATCGGTTTCTCGGTACGCTCTATTTGGCACTCGGTGCCCGGCTTGCGATGAGTAAACTCCAATAGCTCGGAGCCGGGCAATATTTCGATTGGGTGTGGAAACTAAGCACACGTTTGTCAGTTTAATTGAGTCGCTGACTCCGTTGGTGGATACTCGCTATATAGCTTACTTTGATCTTCGCCTATTTGTATCAACTTCACTATTCGTAATGCTTTCATGCAGGGGGAGCCAATGAACAAGGTACTTGATTCACAGGAAACAGGCGCGGTGGACAAAGCAGCCGAATGGCAGGTGCGGGTCCAGCTCGCTGCTGCCTATCGCCTGGTTGACTACTTCGGCTGGTGCGAATTGATTTATGGTCATCTGACCGCGCGAGTGCCGGGTCCGGAGCATCACTTTCTGATTAATCCGTATGGCCTGAATTATGATGAAGTCACCGCCTCGAATCTGGTCAAAATTGATCTTGACGGTAATAAGGTAGATCCGGAGTGTGAGCATCCGGTGAGTGTGGCGGGTTTTGTGATTCACTCGGCCATTCACATGTCTCACGCCAGTCAAAATCAGGTGGTCATGCATACCCATAGCCGATCCGGTATGGCGCTGGCTGCTCTTGAAGACGGGTTGTTGCCTGTGTCGATGGGGGCTACAGCGCTGTACAACAACATCAGCTATCACGACTATGAGGGCGTTAGCCTGTACCTCGAAGAGCGTGACAGGCTTATTGCAGCGCTGGGTGAAAACCAGTCAATGATTTTGCGCAATCATGGTTTGCTGACTACCGGCCGAACCGTGCCCGAAACGTTTCTCCGGCACTATAGACTGGAGCGTGCAGCACAGGTGCAGCTTGATGCGAGCGCCGCAGGGCGCCTGCGCGTGCTGGAAGAATCCATTGCCAAAAAGTCCGGTGATGAAGTCAACCGGTTTGCGGCAATGGAGGATGACAGCGGTGGGCTTGAATATGCGGCTTTGCTTAGGAAACTCGACAAGATTGATCCGAGTTATAAAGATTAAAGACACATTTATTGGTTATCCAATAACCAGTTCCTGCGCACATAGAGACTGTACCACGCAATGAAAATAGCAATATTCGGTTCTGGCGGCCTGGGTGCTTACTATGGTGCCCGGTTTATCGAAAGCGGACACGACGTCAGCTTTATTGCTCGGGGTGTACACCTTGAGGCGCTAATGAACAATGGGCTGACGGTGTATAGCCCGCTGGGTAATGTTCAGCTTCAGGTAAACGCAACCAGTGAGCCTGCTGATCTCGGACCGCAGGATCTGGTGATCGTTGCGGTCAAGACCTGGCAACTGGAATCGGCGGCTCACCAGATGTTGCCACTGGTAGCAGAGCATACAATCGTACTCCCGTTTTTAAACGGCGTTGAAGCCCCTGATGTGTTGGCTAATATCCTGGGTAAGCAGCATGTTCTGGGTGGGCTGTCCAGAATATTCAGTCAAATAGAAGCACCTGGAGTTATACGCCACTTCAATGACTCAGCCTATGTTGAATTTGGCGAGTTAGATGCCACGGTCGCTTCATCACGTTGCCAGTCGCTGATGGAAGCGTTTCAGTCTGCCGGGGTTGAAACGGTAATCAGTGACGATATTCGCCTGAATCTTTGGCGCAAACTGATCCTGGTCAGTGCGTGGGGTGGGCTGGGCGCATTGAGCCGCTGCACCATGGGGGACTTGCGCAAACACTCCGGAACACGAGATCTGATTACCTTGTGCGCCAGCGAGGCACTGAGTGTTGCTCAGGCCGAAGGTCACCGGTTTCCGGAAGGCCTCATCGATACCATGTGGGCGTTTTATGATGCGCTGCCAGACCATGCAAGTACATCGCTAAGTCGTGATATCAACGATAAACGGCCTTCTGAGCTTGAGGCATGGCACGGCGTAATCGTACAGCTTGCGGCGCAACATGGCATCGATGTGCCCAACCAGAAATTTGTATATAACGCCTTGCTGCCTATGGAAAGGGCCGTGGCCAACTCTTAGTGACCATATAGCAGGCGGTAACTCTTTTATTTGCCGATTGTATCTTCCGTTTACCTAATCCAGCGCAGTGGCTGATACCGGCACACTGATCGAAAGCGACTGCTGCAATTAAGTCATGCGAAAAAAGTTGAATCGCTGCATCTAAAGTCAACTGCGTCTCCGTAACAAGGTTGAAGGCTACCTTTCGCCCGCTGAACACCGGCAATGAGTAGCGCTTTGCATCGCACGCATCCATGTTGTTGGTGTGTGGGATCGACCGAAAAGCTAACAAACGGAGACACTGCATGATCAATAAAACATTCCTCGGGTTTGCGCTGGGGCTTGCCGTTGTATCGAGCGCCGGTGGCCTGCGCGCCGCAGACCACCAGGAGGCGCCGAGCACCCGTGCGCTGCTCGCAGCCGATATCGGTGACTACTACGCATGGCACGAGGGCAGTCAGCTTAACCTGATTCTCACCTTTGGTACCTTCTCTGCACCAGAGCTGCCGGCCAGTTTTGATCGCAACGTGCTGTATGGGTTTCACTTTGACACATCTGCAGAGGCAGACGGTGTATCGGATCTCGACATCTACGCACGTTTTGCGCAGGACGCGTCCGGCAACTGGGGACTGCAGGTATCGGGTGTTGGAAGCACGCTTGAAGGGCCGGTTGAAACTGTGCTCAGTAACGGCCAGATGAACGCATGGGCAGGGCTTGCCGATGATCCATTCTTTTTTGACCAAACCGGGTTCAACGCGACCGTTACGACAGGCACGCTGTCGTTTGACCCAACGCGTGATGATGTAGCGGGTCTCAACGTTACCGCCATCGCAATACAACTGCCGGTTACAGGCATCGTGTCAGAAGGCGGTGCATTACAGACCTGGACCACGACATCATCAATATAAGGAATAACTCTATGAAACAGCTGGTTAAATGCACTGCGATTTCTTTGCTAGCCACCGGTGTACTGTTATCTGGTTGCAGCAGTGATAACGATGACGACGAGTCGGAGCCGACCGTTGCGTTTGATTTTCGTACCGATCAGCCCGACGCCTACACACGGGTTGATCGCTCCGGAATGCCCGCAATCGCCACCGCGCTGATTGCCAGTAAAGACGCCTACAACGACGCCAATCCCTCTGATGATATAGCGGGAACGTTTGTGCCCGAGATCCTTAATTCACTGACTACACTGCATGGCGCACTCGACGGGCAGCTAATTGATCTTGGGTTAACACCCTGCACAGTAGTTGGTGATGGCACGGGCAGTTGTGCTGCTTTTGCAGTGCCATTAATCATTCCGGATACCGTAAAGCTTGATACATCTGCCGCCGCGGGCTTTCCCAATGGTCGTCAGTTAACTGATCCGGTGGTTGCGGTAACGCTTGCGGTAGCGCTGCTGGAACTCAGCGGTGATCAGCCGCCGCATGCACCAGACGCGTTGGTGGGTGTGGTTAATCCCACCGCGAACGACAAGGAATTCCTCGGTAGATTCCCGTTTCTTGCCGAGCCATTCCAGCCATAAGCGGTAATTGCAGGTAGCCGGCTGTTGCCATCCTCACGCTACCGTGGGGATCGCACAGCCGAATAGGTAGCGCTTGTCTCTCGGGCGCACTAAACCGGATTCTATCTTTCAGGCCAGTCGTCAGGACTAAACAAACCGAAAGAGCGTAAAGAAAAAAGGATAACAATGAACAGATCAATGCAGCTACCGATGTGGTGGCGTATACCACTATGCTTATTAGCGTTTATAGCTTCTGTCGGTACAGCCACTTCAGATACCTATTCTGAGCGATTGGCAAAAATTGATGCGGCTATACAGGCGGATGAGGTATACATTGGCAAAGCAGCGCGTTCGTGGCTGCACTACGAGCGATTGGCAAGAGCATACCTTGAGCGTGCCCAGTTGAGTGGTCAGTATTCAGATTACGTATCTGCTGAAACGACTCTGAAACAAGCGTTTGAGATGGCGGAGCAGGGCAGTGGCCCGGTGCTGCTGCGCGCCAGACTGAACTATTCGCTGCATCGTCTGCCGGCAATAGAGGCAGACCTGGCTGCGGCGGAATCTGCGTTGCTGGTCAATAAGCCTACGCTTGCCACAATCAAAGGCATTCGTGCGGATGTATGGTTGCAACGTGGGCAGTATCAGGAAGCCAAACAGGTGTTTGATACACTTGAACGCACACATCCCAATGTCGACACTGCAGTGCGTTTGGCACAGTATCATATACAAACCGGTCAATACGCACGTGCTGATGAATGGTTGCACACAGCTGAGCAACGCGTCGTTGGCACACAGCCGCAGTTACAGGCATGGTTAAAACTACAAGCTGGCATACTCGATTTGGAACAAGGCCGGTTAAATGAAGCGCTGGTGCACTACAACGATGCGCTGCAACAGTTTCCAGGCTGGTGGCTTGTGCAGGAGCACATCGCCGAGATCGACGCACTGCAGGGGCGCACAGACATTGCAGAGCAATCCTATGGCAGCTTAATTAAGCGCACGGGCTCACCACTTTTTATGATTGCGTTGAGTGAGATACTTGAGCAACGCGGCAATACAACTGAAGCCAGCCGTTTACTCGACGAGGCAACAACAATCTACATCGAGCAAGCAGCAACGACACCAGAGGCGATCGCAGGTCATGCGCTGGAGCACTTCCTGCAGCACGGCAGCGCCACTCAGGCACTACAACTGGCGCGGGACAACCACCGTCTGCGGCCCGCCGGTGCTCCCGCAGTATTATTGGCCCAGGCGCAGGCAATCAACGGAGACATCTGGCAGGCTGCGGCAACCCTGGATACGCAGTTGGCTACGCCCTACCGCAGTGCCGAGTTACACGCAACCGCATTTGTTGTCTACGAGTCGGTAGAGCGTAATCTAAGCGCTAGACAACAGCATCAATTGGCGCTGAATGTTAATCCCGACGCCATCGATTCAGTTAAATGGTTGCAGAATCGGATTCAGGCAATCAAGCAACACTAGCAGTGGTTTTCTCATTGCGCTGTGCAAGACCCCTGGTTTTGTATGCGTTGTTTAGCTGGTCTCCAATTCCTGCTACACGCAATCAGACTTGACGCGCCACCCTTGTGCTGCGCACACTAATTGCAACACAGATCACCCAGGGGGTTGAGAATGTCAAAGGATGCCAGAGGCTGGCGCTGCAAATTTGCGGTGGTTGCACCATCGACGAACACCATTGTGCAGCCCGATATGGATGATCTGCGGGTACCGGGTGTAACAAACCACTACGGACGCATCGAAGTGCCCAATATGAAGGTGCGCAACGATGATGAGTTCATTGCACTGGTCGAGGCCATTGGGTCTACCCTGTACGCCGCAGTCGACCGCTGTATGACCTGCGAGCCCGATTATCTGATTATGGGAATGTCAGCGTTGATGTTCTGGGATGGCCGTGCACCCTCTGAGAAACGCATGAATGAGCTATCGGACCACTGCGGGGTGAAAGTGTCGGCCGGGTCGTTTGCGTGCGAAGCGGCGCTGAACCTGTTCAAGGTAAAACGCATCGCGGTAATTTCGCCATACTTCCCGATATCCGATAAAAACGTCACCCTGTTCTTTCAGGACTGCGGGTTTGACGTCGTGAAGTTCCGAGGCCTGAAATGCGGAAGCCCGGTCGCCATCGCTCATGTTCAGCCCGAGGAGCTTCGAGCGCATGTACTGGAGATGGATGACGACAGCATTGATGCATTCGTACAGGTGGGTACCAACCTGTCGATGGTGGCGCTGTGCAACGAAATGGCACTGGAGTTGGGTAAACCAATGATTCCGATCAACACTGCGACTTACTGGCACGCATTACGAGCCAACGGCATTATGGATCAGATTGATGGTTACGGGCCGCTGATGGCTAATCACTAATGCAATTTGAACGGGCGCTAGCTCACTGATTTCGCTTTAGCATGTGGGTGGGCATCGAGCAAATGCAAAGTAACTCCATAAGATGCTCTCGCGACATTACCAAATGCCGATATCAGTTTGCGATTTGGCCTGCTGTAAGGCATATACTCTGGATGCCATTGCACGCCCATTACCATGCCGCTCGCTGATTCAATTGCCTGTATGAAACCGTCGCTGTCTTTGGCTGTGGTTTGTAGATTATCTCCGAGTTCATGTATTGCCTGGCTATGCAGGCTATTCACTTTGATGTTGTTGGTCCCAGCTCGCTGTGACAGCAGGCTGCCACTGCTGACTTTCACCCATTTTACTGGCAAAGCGGTATTGTAATTGGGGGTTGTTTTGCGAAGTGGTCTGATATCAGGGTACAAGCTGCCGCCATGTACAATGTTAATCAACTGAGCGCCTCGACAAATGCCAAGTAATGGTACGTTTTGCTCGAGACATTGTTTGATGACCGCCATCTCAAATGCATCGCGCTCCGGGTCGTATACTCGTCCAGCGTCTCCTGACTGGCCGTAGTGTTTTGGTTCAACATCATCGCCTCCCCCTATAATGACGCCATGAATCCCACTGACCGGACCAGGTTTGCCGGCAGTTATATACACCCCACGCAACCTGCATATTGCCAATATAAGGCGCGTTGCCCACCAGCCGTATTTCATTCTTTTGTTTGGGCCGGTTACAGCAATAGTGGTTTTGTTATTCACTCGGGTGGTTTTCCTCCGAGTGCGCCAGTAGTTACCCAGTTTTGACACCGATCAACCCAGCTATCCCCGAAAAATGGAAGGCGCTGTTGCAGATGCTCCCGATAAGCGGTACACACAATATCGAGTTGCGTGGTGTCCGCCGCAAGGCGTTCAACCTGAAGCCAGTTGGACCAAATTGATGTGAGGCCCCATTTCGGGTTGTCGATGTCACAATCCGGCAAGCGGTAGTGCAGTGTGGGTCGAGACTGTATGCGCTCATCGTCCAGAGCCTGCAGTACTCGTTCTTCATCGAGAAACGCGAAAAGCGGCAGCATATCCAAACCGCGATTGCGAGTGGGGTTTGCCTCCACGTAGTCGTCAATCAGTTGGGGCTGTTCAGGGTGGTACGAGCGATCGATAACTTTTCGAACATAGTCCTCGTCGTAATGATTGATATAGGGTGTCGTTCGACGGGAAAAATCAATATCTTCTTTTTCTACCAGCCAGTCGTATAAGCAGCAGTATGCTTGCAAATAATTCAGTATCGTTTGGCTGTCGAGTGCCGGGAGTTCTGGATTCAGGTGTACGCCAAAAGCAAAATGAACGGCATGTCGTGTTCCTTTTGCTCCCATACATCGCAGCTCACTTAATAGCTGTGCAAATACACTCAGCTCAGAGATTGGAGTCGGGGGGGCAACGACCTCCCACGGCACCAGCTGTTGTGCGACAAACGACATAATCTGATCGCCCATCTGTCTCAGGTTTACCTGAAGGTCATCGCTTTCGACGTCACTCGCGCTGGCAGATTCAGACGCAAGTTTTTTTAAATAGGCGGAGTCCAGTTCAAGTTTGAAATTTCCAAAGCGGGTGTTGATAACTCGATAGTCAAACATTGTCTTTTCTTCCACCTTGCCATCGAAAACCCTCGCTACGACCGCAGCCAAATCTGCACCATCCAGTCCACCGAGTTCAATCTCCACTCCAACACAACGTTCATTGCCATCCTCGGTCAGTGTGTATTGTGGTAGCAATTCTGTTGATAGCGGCTCAACCATGTTGCCGTCTCCTGGCTACGTACGGTTTTATCTATCTTTTCATGGAAAAATAGAATCGTTTTTGTAGAAATTTCAAACGCCATGACTCAGCGGCAGTTTAGCGCATAATTGTTTTCTAAACTGTCCGATTAAACACACAAACTGGTGATCAGATCGGATCAGATATATAAAAGGTAACACGCTATGAGCAAGATATGCGGGCTGGTTGACTCTGTCGACGCTGCAACAGACATTGTCAATGAGGTTAGATCGTTGGGCATTGAAGATAAAGACATTCATGTATTATCCAACGATTCCATTCAGCTGGAAGATTTGCCGGAGCCAGACATGCTGGAAGAATCTGACTTTGTTGCTGCCACCGCACGCGGTGCAAGTGTCGGCGGTCTGGCCGGTATGTGTATGGGCCTTATGGCGGTGGTTTTTCCGCCTGCGGGCATCACGCTTGGTGGTGGCGCGGTGCTTGTCGGGGCATTGGGTGGAGCCAGTTTCGGCTCGTGGGCGTCTGCAGTGATTGGCGTTTCTGTACCAAATAGTCGTTTGAGAGAGTTCGAGGACGCGATAGAGCAAGGTAATATTCTAATCCTGATTGATGCAAGTGATGAGCTGGACGATAAAATCAGCCAGATTTTTCAAAAGCACCTGCTGAACGTGATTTCATTCGGTGAGCAATCCGGACCTCCTGCGATGATCTAGCATACCGATTGAAAAATGAGGTAAAAGTACACTCTGCGATTTCGGTAAAAATTACAATAAGACTGCAATGCCACGGCTGCTCATGATAGCGTCCGGGACTCACGCCGCCCTACTATCACTTGATGACGTTAATATCTCTTATTAGGGAAAAGACATCGTACGTGCTTTTCTTTTTGCGCGGTGCGTTTTGGGCTATACCAGCTACCCTGCTGATACTGGCAGGAGGTCTCGCCTTAGTTACTTTGTGGCTTGATCTGTCTTTACCAACAGGTGCAAGCCCTGAGAGGGTG
>CAYMFQ010000198.1:8637-10376 GCA_964389335.1 uncultured Granulosicoccaceae bacterium | reverse complement strand
TGCCAACAGACAAGGTGGCAGCGTTGCAATTGCCCCGTGTGGAAACAGTGGCGGCGTTGCACGGACTGGATGTGGATTTTAATTCCCGTTCACCGGTGTTGCGTACCACAGCGACGCTTGTGGGCCGGCCGGAATATTACCCGGGTCTCATTGCATCGCAGTAGGCGAGTTGGGTTTGCCGCGCTTCTACGTAAACAGCGCTTCTACGTAAACAGTGCTTCCAGTAACTGGCCGTTGAGTGCTTCGCTCAGTGTATAACTGTCATCGCGTGCTGCCAGTAGTTGTTCATCAACCCGAACGCGGTCAGGGGCTCTATTGTGGAACCGGAGCAACACTTGTTTATCACCGGTTTTCACTGTTGCTGTAAATCTGTTGTCTCCCCGTTCGATGGTGCCAAAGCTAACGGCTCCGGATCCACTGATCCATGGTTTATCATTTACTGTGACGGTCCAATCCGTCGCGTGTGTGGTGATTTCAAGCTTGCCTATATTTGTAAGCACGGGGCCGAATGTGCCTGTATGCTGTTCTGGGGTTATTGTCAGCCCACCCCAGTGTGTATCGGAAACGATCTGCAGCACTGACAAAGTCGGCAGCAGCGCGCCCCAGGTGTAAAAGGAATCAGTGTCGGGTTGATCGTTAATGTCACCGGTGACGGCGCTATAGTTTTCACCGCACTGTCGATGAACCCAGTGAGTGGAAAACATTTCGCGGCTTTTTTCAGCCAGCAAGCGTGCTTCATGCGTATATTCGTACCTTTCAAGCCCCCGATAGACCCAGTAGTTGAGTGGTGCCCAAACCCTGCCTCTCCAGTATGAATTGTCCTGATAGGCCGGATGGTCACGCGGCGCTGATGGTAACGCGTACCGGCCGCCGAATTTTTCCGGTGGCTGCAGATAAAGCTCAATCATAGATTTCGCCTGTGCATCCGTCGCTATGCCGGCTACCATCGGAAAGAAAGACGTCGGTGCAAGTGCGTCGACAAACTTGCCGTTGCGCAGGCGGTTCGCAAATACGGCGCGACTGGAGTCCCAGAGCCAGTCTTGAACTCGTTGTTTGTGATGCTCGGTTTGTTCAGTCAGTGCATTTGCATCGCGGGTGTTACCGAGCATGCGTGCAATCTGTGCAAGCACTTCACCGTCCAGTGCCAGCAATGAGTTCAGCCCCACGTCGGCGGACTGCAGTAACCCCGTGTGTGGGTCAAACGCTGCTTCGTCGTGCACTGCCATGTTGTCCATGGCTGATTCGTTTCTTGCACCAAGACGGGTTCCCTTGTAAAGGCCGTCACCGACGTTCGGGCTGGACCCGTATGCAACCAGGCCGAGTTCCGGCAACAGCCTGTTTTGCCACCACCATTGGTGATTTGCCAGTAGCCGCGGATACGCGTATTTCAACCAGTCGAGGTCGTTTGTGGCGCGATAGATCGCCCGCACAACATAGGACGCCATCGGTATCTGCGAGCGGTCGAGCCATGCATCGTTTCCTGTTACCAGGCACGGGAAGTTACCGGCAGTGGTCTGGTTGGCGAACACAGCCTCAATGTTATGTTGTGCTTTGTCCGTCTTCAGCATTGCCCACATCAGTGCGTGAAAAAGGTTATCGTTCAGCCAGACCCCGAACCCCCCGAATTTCTTTTGACTCCAGTTACGGGTCAGGGCGGTATAGGGACGCTTGTTAACAGGGTCGAAGACGTGGTTCCATGCCAGTACATCATGGATTGCCTGTAGCGCCTGCTGCGGGTG
>CAYMFQ010000198.1:0-8537 GCA_964389335.1 uncultured Granulosicoccaceae bacterium | reverse complement strand
AAAGTCAATGTGCATTGAATGATTGCTGTGCTGAACTTTTGCAGTGCCGTTGTCAGGGTCGTAACTTATAGACACGCCGGGTGGGCCGCTCAGGCACAGGCACACCCAATAGCGCAGGCCCCATTCTCCGTTGGATTTGCATGCCCATGACAGTTGTACATCGCCATGGTGTCGGTCACAGAGCCAGTCCAGCTGAGTATCTTCGAACAGCGAAGTAAACTCGATGCGGCCATCGCCTATTCCTCGGTAGCCATACCGTATCTGCGCACCAGGCGGCAGGTCGGTGGCGGACTGAGCGCGATCGGAATACAAAACCGGTGTTATCGTTATGCCTGAGTTCAGATGCGTGAATTCTGCTGGCCTTTCGGCGGCCAGGTACCCCACTCGAAGTCATCACATGTTGTGACCGATCCGTTTGTGCGGTTGGCTTTGCTCACAGGCTCAGGAGTTTGCAATCGGGGTCAGACGTTCGATTTCCCAGGTCACCCAAACCCGGGTGCCATCCTCAACCAGAGGCATGTCACGGTCGAGTGCAATTGCCTTCATGCGCTGCCCTGCGACGTCGACAACACAGGTTGTCATTGCACCGGAAAAAACGCGCTGAACCATGTGTGCCTGCAAACAATCAACGCCCTCGGTTGCTGGTCGTTCAATTGAGATTGACAGGTTTTCCGGCCGAATAGCAAAGACAGAGGCATCACCGGCACTGGTTGGTATTTTTATGTTGGAACCGTCAGTAAGCCAGAGCTGGTTACCTTCTCGGTGCCCGTTAAACACATTGGCTTCCCCTAAAAACTCTGCGGCAAACACACTCGCGGGTCGGTCATAAACCGGTCTTGGAGGGCCAGCCTGTACCATTTCTCCGTGGTTTAGTATGCCGATCTTATCAGCCAGGGTAAGTGCTTCGTCCTGGTCATGTGTGACGAAGATTGTTGTTATACCAATCTCGCGCTGGATGCGTTTTAGTTCGATCTGCATATCAATTCGTAGTGATTTATCGAGTGCGGAGAGCGGTTCGTCGAGCAGCAGTACCCGAGGGTTGGTCACAAAAGCCCGGGCCAGCGCCACGCGTTGCTGTTGTCCGCCGGACAACTCTGCGGGTTTGCGTTTGTCCAGATGCGATAACTGCACAAGTTCCAATGCTTCACCAATGCGGCGTTTTTCTTCTGTCGCGCCAACTTTGCGAACCCGCAGGCCAAAGCCCACGTTGTCAGAAACTGTCATGTTGGGAAACAGTGCGTAGTTCTGAAACATCATACCGATATCGCGTTTCTCCACCGGCACGCGATCAACAAGGTCGCCACCAATGCGGATATGGCCACTGTCAGCAAGAATAAACCCGCTATCGCGCGCAGCAGAGTGGTTTTGCCGCTGCCCGACGGACCCAGCAGTGCGAAAAATCCGCCGTTTGGAAAATTCATCGATACTGAGTCGAGCGCTTTCAGTGAACCAAAAGACCGGGTGAGGTTTTCCACGTCAACCTCAGCCATGCGCAACCCTCCTGTTAGTGTGCATTGCAGTCATCAGCGATCGCCGCCAAAGTTTGAGAAGCGCGCCGCGAGTAGCATGATCCCCATGGAGGCCACAATAATAATTGTCGAGATTGCATTGATCTCGGGCGTGAATCCTTTGCGAATGGAGGTGTAAATAAGAACTGGTAGTGTCGAGTCACCCGGTGCTGCAAGAAAGTAGGACACTACAAACTGATCAAAACTCACGGCGAATGCAAACAGAGCGCCGGCGATAATACCGGGGAGTATCCACGGAAACGTAACGCGTGTTGTTACCGTCCATGCGGATGCTCCAAGTGCGCGCGCGGCTTCTTCGAGCGTTGCATCGAAGCTGGCCAGTCGAGCTGAGACAACAACAATAACGTATGGCAAAGCCAATGCGACATGGCCGATCAATACGGCAGGTGTGCCTCGCCCCAGTCCGATGCCAAAGAAAAAGATCAGCATAGCGGTGCCGGTGATCAGCCAGGGAATTGCAATCGGCGGGAACAAAAGCACCTGCAAAACTTTTTTTCCGGGAAACGAATAGCGAAACAATGCAATCGATGCAGCGGTGCCGAGTGTGGTTGCGATAATGGTCGTGGCGATTGCAATCAATACCGATCGAACCGCAGCAGCTTTGATTGCCTCGTTATTCGAAAGCGCCTCATACCAGTTAAGGGAGAACGAGAACGGCAGCTGATAAAATGGCGAGGCGTTAAAAGACATCAGTGCCATGATGAAAATGGGTGCGTACAGAAAGACTAGCACCAGTGCCAGCCAGACACGTCCGATCAACTTAAGCGACGAGCCCGTCATGTTCGTGCTCGCTTCAGAATCGGGCTGGTTAAGCCGAGTATGGTCAACACTACAGCCAGCAAGATAAACGACAGTGCCGCACCCAGTGGCCAGTTGAAGACTGCCACAAACTGATCTTCTATCACGGTGCCATAGTAGGTGCCAAACCGTCCGCCAAGTATGCGAGGTTCCATGAACGAGCCCACCACAGGCACAAAGATAAGCACCGCACCGGCAATCAGCCCCGGAAGCGACAGTGGCAGAATGATTCGCCAAAGGATTGTTGTACGCCTGGCACCCATTGAACGCGCCGCTTCAATCAGGGAATCATCAATTGCCTGAATGGCCAGATAGGAGGTCAAAATTACATAGGGCAGATAACTGTGTACCAGGCCCGTCACCACGGCCGTGGAGGTAAACATCAGATTGAGCCGAACATCGACTGGCAGTATCGCATTCACCGCCAGATCCAGTATGCCATTGCCTCGCAACACAATAGCCCACGAAAAAATTCGCACCAGTGAGTTAGACCAAAACGGCAGTATGATCAGTAAAAACAGTGCTTCGCGCGAGCGGCCCTGAATTGACTTTGCCAGTACCAGAGCGCACGGAAAGCCGATCAGCACGCAAATGACGGTCACGATCAGACCGAGCCGGATCGACTTCCACAGCAGCAGGGCGTAAGTGTCAGTTTGAAAAAATGCACGATAGTTGGCCAGAGTATAATGCCACTCCGCATTCGGTCCGAACGGTACACCTGACAGGAAGCTGAAATAGAGCATGGCTGCCAGTGGCAAAAAGATCGCCACTGACAGCCATAGGTAGGCAGGTGTAAGAAGACCTGCAGCGCGCCGTGTATCACTCACTGGATTATTCCGGAAGAGTTATAGTCGCGCTTGATGAGACGCTATTGCTCTGCCTTGAGACCCTGCCAGGTTGCCAGGTAAGCTTCACGGTCTTCCTTGGAGACAGGTGCCATGAACTGAACGCGCGCCGCTACCTCCGGGTCACCCAGCACTCTGCGATTAAAAGCGTCTTCCGGCAGAGCGGCAGCCGCTGCTGCGTTTGCAGAGGCGGGCGCGCCTTTAGCGTTCCACTCCACGTAGAAGTCCGGATCGATCATCCAGTTGATAAAGTCGTGTGCTGCTTCGACGTTCTCTGATGTTGCCGGTACGGCCAGACCGTCGAGCCAGCCGATGGCACCTTCCTCAGGCACTACAAACTCAACCGGTAACCCGGCTGACTGCGAGCGCGCTGCAGAGCCCGACCAGTAACTTGCGACATCCAGTTCACCGGCTGCCATGAACTGATTCCAGTCGTTTTCAGAGCCCCAGAATGTTCGTATCTGTGGCATCAGTTCCGCAAGCTTGGCTTCAACTGATTCCATGTCCTGAATGTCGTTGATGTTTTGACCGGTAGCGAGTGCAGCCAGTTGTACAGCCTCAACAGCGTCGTCGCGAATGGAGACGCGGCCCTTGTAGGACTTATCCCACATAATTGAGATGGATGTGGGGACGTCGCTCACTGTCGATGTATTGATGGCGATCGACGTTAATCCCCATGTCCACGGAACCCCAAAGAGTGAACCATCGACATTGATAGCGTCGTTCGCTGCAAAGTCAGGTGCTACATCAGGGAAGTTTGCAATCTTCGACGTGTCAACCGCCTGCAGTAGTTCTTCCGCTAGTACGTCCGGAAAAAATGCAGCGTTGATCAAGACAACATCGTAGGCACCCGGGTTGGTGCGCAGCTTGGTCAGCATCTCCTGTTCAGAGGTAAAGTAGTCATGTACGACGGTGTGGCCTGTGGCTTTTTTAAAGGGATCCAGTGCAAAGTCCTGATCCGTACCATAGCCCTGCCAGTTCAATACACGTATTTCCGCGGCCATGGCACTGGTGGCAGTGACGGTGAACATCGTTGCCGCCATGAGTAATTTGCCAACATTCATTTTCAGTCTCCTTTTGATTTAGACATGGGTTATTTGGCCTGTGTCAGGCGTAGTGTCTCTTCGACGGTTGCAAAGTCAGGTGCGCATGCGGGACCGAAGTGTGTTGTCGACAATGCAGCTGCTACGTTGGCGTAGCGTGCTGCGGTCGATGGACAACAACCGCGTGCAAGTGAGGCGATAAATGCACCCAGATGCGTATCACCCGCACCGTTGGTATCAACTGTCGTTACTGCATGGCCCGGTATGGACTGCACTTGTCCGTCCCAGGCAACAACACAACCTTTCTCTGCGTTGCGTACCACCGCACCACAACGACCATCAGCCAGACTTCGCGCTGCTGTTACCGGATTGGTTTCACCGGTCAGGAATTCAGCTTCAGATGTATTTGCAGTGACCCAGGCCGCACGGGAAAGCGCTACGGTGAGTGCGTCAGGACAGATCGATGCGATGATCGGAGCCGGGTCAAATACCAGGTTTGGAACTTCGGTATTGCGTGAGAGCCATTGGGTAAATGCGGCAACTGAACCCTGGTAATACAGTGTGTAGCCGGACAGCACGCTCCAGCCATAGTCTGATAATTGAATTCGGTTGAGGTCAGATTCTCTGACGTGGCCTTCGGCGCCTTCGGCCGCTACGAATGACCGTTCACCTGAAGGATCTACCATGACCGTGCAGCAGCCCTGATCTCGGTCGCTATCGCGAGGCAATAACGGTTTTATGTTTTCCGTCGAGAGGGCATTGGCTACCATATCACCAAAAGGGCCGGTTCCCAGTGCGCCGGCGTAAGTTACTGACATGCCCTGTCGTGTTGCGGACGCCATGGCGTTAAATCCGCCACCGGCCGCGATATCAAACTTACGGACTATGGCCTCGCCACCCGGTTCAGGGAAAGCATCAACGTAATAGATTAAATCCACGATGGCACCGTGCAATTGGAGGAGCCGAGCCGCCATGCTTATGTCACAGCCTTGTATGAATGCATGGAAGTTTCATTGCGCAGCGATACAAGATCGGCGGCGGTCGAGTCAATGTCCATCGCATTGGAAGTTTTAAGGCGTTCGAGTTTATCTGCTGGAATGCCTTCCATACCTGCACCTGCGCCACTCATTGCACATGCTATGGCGCCAATGGTGTCGGTGTCGTCTCCGATGTTTGCGCCAAGAAGCCCGGTGCGCCAGGTGTCTCCATCAGCCATATGCATAATGCCAAAGGCCGCAGGTATGGCTTCATAACTGGCAACTGAATTGCCAACGGCTTCTGCAAAGCTATCGAGTGTTATCCTGGAACCTGCTAATTCCACAGCTCGGGCAATGCGTTCGGCTATATCGCCTGCACCGACCGGGTAGCCTCTTTGTTGTCCGAGTTCGGCTGCGTGTAACGCCAGTGCAATCGACTCATCGTGGTTACTTCCGCTAATTCTTGCGCTAATGCATGTCGCCACTGCTGCCGCCGCGGCAATCGCTTCACCGGTGTTGTGGGTAACACGACAGGTTTGTTCAACGGCATTGACCAGTGTTTCAAGGTTACTGGCAGATACCAGTATGCCAACCGGTGCAATACGCATCGCAGCGCCGTTGGTGGTGCCTTGCCTGGCAGCCTCACCCGGGTCTGCCCCGCTTCTGATTGCTTCAAGCGCGGCCTTGCTGGACGGGCCGAGCAGGTCAAGCAGGCCACGTTCACGCACATCAGCTTCCCAGTTGAGCAGGTCAAGTGCCCAGCCCGGGGCATCGAATGTACCCGGGTTATCGATCAGTCGACGCGCCAGTAACAGCGCCTGCTCAGTATCATCCGTTACCTGTGCTGCATTGAGTCCACGGGATACAGGATGGCCTGCATAAGGAGCAACAAAGTCTTCGATTAAGCCGTAGTGTTGTTGTATCTCTGTGCGGGACAGTGTTTGCGATGGCATTCCGAGCGCATCGCCAAGCGCGAGACCGTAAAGCGTGGCCAGGGCCCTGTCGAGTTCATGATTGGCGGGCCTGATGCGTTCATCTTAAAACTCGAAACTTAGTCCGAATAAATCAGGGTCAAGCAGGCTTTCAACGTATTCGACAACGCTGTTATCCGCGGCGAGGCTGACACGACGGAGTTTTAACATCGGCAGGCCGGGCTCACACCCAAACAGCGTTGCATCTTCCTGTGATAATGATCGTTCGACACCAGCCCATTCACGACCGCCGATGGTCGTTATACCGAATTTGCTCAGCGTTTCAGTAATCGAACCGTCGATAAGGCCGCGCTCCAGCACGGAAGCAAACTCATCGCGCCAGGGTATGCGACTGCGCTCCAGTGACACACCATCGCCTGTTTCTACACGGAAGCGAATGCGGTCGACTTTGAGACAATCGGCACTCAGAGGTAACTCGGGGCAATCGATTTCCATCGGTCCGCGCGACAGCGACAGAATACGCGATGCCAGTCGTGCGCCTTTAGCGGAGAGTGATACCGACCAGCCGGCAGAATTGTCGATGATTTCGCCATCGTAGGTGACGAAAGAGCCGCTGCCGACACGCGTTGTAATAAGGCCCTTTTCCGCGAGTAGTGCAAGGCTTTTTCGAATGGTATTGCGGCTTACTGAAAAGCGGGAAACCAAAGCAGTTTCACTGGCCAGGGTATCTCCGAACGGAATGCGCCCACCGATAATATCGGCTTCTATAGCGCTGGCAATCCGCTCGAATTTGGCAAGCCGCCCCATCTATTCCTTTTCCTCGTATATATATGAACAGGATGGTACAGATTAATGAGGTGGTGTCAACTGAAAATGTATATGTGGAAATACGCCGCGATACGTCGTGCCAGATACCAGGTTTCGGCGATATCTAATACAACTTGGTTCTGAGACTATGGTTGTGCATTCAACGGAGGGAGCCAAAATGCGTAAGACAATCACAGTATCCTTGCTGTCCTGCATCATGATGTTTAGCGTTGGAAACGTCAGCGCGGAAACGCCGCGTGAGTATTTAAAGGCAATGGAAGCGGAAGCGCGTAATTATGTTGAGGTCGCCGCTGAGGAAGCGAAGAAGGCAGGCGTTGAAGTGCGGGAGACCTTGCTCGATTTTCGCGAATATATGAAGGAACTGAACCAGGCTCTGCGCGAGGCGATTCCACGTGATGAAGCCAATCAGGCCAAGCCTGCGAATGAGTCTGCTCCGTGTACAAACATCACACAGGTGACAGAAAACTATATACCTTACATTACCCTTGGTATCTGCACGCCGTCGGTCGTCGCCATCGCAAAAACTCGTGGGCGCGTGCGAGCGGCGAATTACTGCAGACGAACGTGTGAATCAACAGGGTCAAAGAAAGTAAAGAAGATCCGCCACACGGTTGCCAAGAAAAAGCATATCAGTGGTGGTATGTGCGAAATCAGAACCGTGCTTACGTTTGACTGCCTGTAGGTTGAGGGAGCCGGTTTATATGGCCATGAAGTGAGCCTGCATCGAATAATAAAAAGTGTATAAGTATCGAAGAAACCGCGCCCCGGTCTGGGGGGCGGTTATTGTTAACTAAGGCGCATCGATGCTGAATGATTCGTGTGGCGTGCCGGAGAAACACTTGATCACCCACGGGTAGGTGTCAGTCACGTAGTAGCCATACTGTCCGTCTATTGTCATGCCGTTACATTCATCCAGATCGCCGGTGCCGGTGTATTCCCAGTCGTCGTTGTAGGTGCCGTCGTAATCACCGCCCGGGTTGGTATCGCTTCTTGTCCCTCTTGAGCCAGTTTTTAAACTGTACCCGGACAATGCCTTGCGCACTTGTCCGGATTGCGCATCGTAGAAGTAACTGCCAAAAATGGGAAAGCCATCCGCAGCAAAACCAATAACGGGTGACCCTTCGCTACTCGGGTTGTCATCAAACATGGCGTTTGGGCTGCCATGATAGTGATAACGGCCACCTGGTTGTGTATGTCCGTTGTTTATATCCACACCAAAACTGCCTTCGAAGCCCAGTGCGTCGAGTACCCACGGATCATCAGAGCGACAGCCTCTGCCGACGTTGCCGTCGTCCAGTGCGTCCGGGCTATTGGGGCGGTAGCATCCCGCTGTGATGATATCAAGCCGTACGCCGTTGAGGAAAATGGCGTTTTTTATTTCCTGGCTTAGCGGGGTGGGGCTATCAGCAAAGGCTGGAGTGCGTGTAATCGTTGAAACAGAATCAATCACTGATATCGTAGCGCCATCTGCACCGCCGGCGTAGGCTGCGGTTTCATCGTTAAAGTCATGATTCGGCACCGTGTTGGAGGTAATGGTGCACTCGGTGTCAGTCGCGTCAATTTCAACATCCGCGTTAAAGCTGAT
>CAYMFQ010000197.1:0-10419 GCA_964389335.1 uncultured Granulosicoccaceae bacterium | reverse complement strand
GCGGCAGTACAAAATTGAGTAACCCTGCCAGCAGTTTCTTTCGATCAACCGGTTGCACAGAGTCTGTGTCTATGCCGTACTTAACGGCTTCGATACGCACAATAAACGCAACTGATAAAAAATACAGCATGGCAGGGACGATCGATACCAGCACGATGGTGCCATATGGTATACCGGTATAGCTTGCCATGATAAAGGCACCGGCACCCATGATCGGTGGCATAAGTTGGCCACCGGTAGAGGCAGCTGCCTCGACGCCTGCGGCAAACTGTGCGCGGAAACCGTTTGATTTCATCAGCGGTATCGTGATTACACCGGTTGATGCGGTATTGGCGACGGCTGATCCGGAAATGGTGCCGGTCAGTGCGGACGATATAACGGCCACAAACGCAGCCCCGCCACGAAAGCGACTGGCGACGATCTTCGCCAGTTCGATAACAAAGTCCGATGCACCACTGACCACCAGAAAAGCGCCGAAGATCATGAACAGCGTTATATTTGACGATGAGATGGTGGTGATAATCCCGAACATACCTTCATCGTTATAAAGCGAACGAAAAACAACATCGTCGATGGGCAGGCTGGCCGCACGAAAGGCACCGGGAAGCATTTCACCCAAAAACAAAATGTAAGACATCGCCAATACCACCAGTATGGGAATGATCCATCCGGTCAGGCGTCTGGTTAGTTCCAGCGCACCGATGATAACCAGTGCTGCAGCTATCCAGTCGAGCAATCCGAACTGCCAGGCCTGTCCGGTTTTGGCTAGCGTTCTTTCATATAAGCCATTTTGTGCGTGTGCTACCCATAGCGAAGCTGCGGCAATGGCAAAGCCGAAGATCACGTTCAGGTACAGGCTGACTGGTGTTTTAGTGGCGCCGCCGTTTTTCTTTGCAGCAGCCGAAGTGCGCACAGCGGATGTCATTACTGCGGCCAACAGCGCAAAGCCTCCGAAGTGAATGCTGTTTTGCCAAATGCCGGGCTCAATAAGCCAGATGTTGGTTGCCAGGTGCCAGAGTGCAAACAGGCACATGCCAAAGATGGGTATCAGATTTTTGTATTGGCGATTCTGCAGCGCGGTGTCGAGATCAAACTCATCGTCGAACCAGTGGTTGCTTTGGGGGTCGGCAACAGCAGGCGTGCTGGAGTTGTCGGTGGGTGTGTCTGAGTTCATAGAGAAAGACTCGCAGCCTTACGGGTCGCCGGTGGAGGGTGTACACCATGCGAATTGCACGGTGTACACAGTGACTCGGTCTTACTTTGCCATCAGGGCATCGGGGATAGTCAGACCCGCTTCGGTATAGTAGCGTGCCGCACCTGGATGCAATGGTGCCGGCAGACCAGCCAGGGCTTTTTCAATCGCCATGGCGTTGGTCGCTTTATGTATACCCTGCAAAAACGGCAGGTTTTCATAGATAGCCTTGGTCAGCTCATACACGTGCTCTTCGTCGACGTCAGCGTTTACTGCCAGAAAGTTAGGCTGTGCGATGGTCTGGATATCTTTGCTTTGTTCCGGGTAGGTGCCGGCGGCGATGGTGTAGGGCACCCACAGACCTCTGCCGCCATCCATCTTTTCAGCTTCTTCTGCAGTTACGTCCAGAATAGTGAATTTGTCAGCGTTTGATGCGAACAGTTTGGTTATTGCGCCGGTTGGCGGGCCTGCGGGAAATCCACCACCCACAGCCTGGCCATTAGCCAGTGCATCGGCAGAAGGTCCATAGCCGGCATAGACGAGTGTGTATTCGTTTGCTATATCAACGCCGAGGCCCTGCATTAACACGGAATTTGAACCAAGCGTGCCCGAGTTTTCTTTTCCCATTGCCAGGGTATCGCCTTTCACATCGAGTAAATCACTAACGGTACCGCTCTTAACTTTGTCGGTCGCCAGTACAAACTGCTCGACGTTTTGCCACAGCATAGATACTGAGCGCAGGTTTTCCTGTGGTTCGCTAACCGGGCCGGTACCGGTTGTCGCATACGAACCGTACAGGCCCTGCAGAATGGCAAACTGCGCGGTATTCGCTGCCAGTGCCTGAACGTTCGCACCGGAACCTGCAGAGTTCACTGCGGTCAGGCTGAACTTCTTCTTTGGCAGCAGCTTGATTTTCGATAATGTGGCGATCGCAGTACCGACCGGGTGATAGGTACCACCGGTTGAGGCGGTGTTGAGAACGTAGTCGGTATCCGCGGTGGCTGTCGACAACCCTGCCAGCGACGCAATCGCGCCTGCCAGAATCAGTTTAGAAAATTGTTTTAGCATGTCTTCCTCGCTGCAATTAATTGGAAATAACACAGACAACCGGCAGTGTCTGCCGAAAGTGCGTTTTGTCTGGTGGGGGGATTTTGGAGCAACAGGTAAGGCGCTTTCAAGAGCAGGTAAGTGTTTGATAACGCGAAAAAATGCCTCGGAGTGGGCAGTGCAGCAGCGTTATAAATCGCAAAGTCGGCAATTTTTTGCCGATTTGATTCGGTCCGTCACAGGTCGAGTTGACGCCTCAGCTTAACGCGGATTGCGAACGATACCGAGCCGTGTCATCTTTTCATTCAGTGTGCGGCGGTTTATATCAAGCGCTTCAAGCACACAGCTGATACGGCCATTGTGTTGCGGCAGACAGCTTTCAATTACATACTTCTCATAGGCGCGTACCCGTTTGCGCAGTGACACGGTGGTATCAGAGATATCCAGTGCCTGGCGCTGCAACGCGATGGCGCTGCGAAAGCCGGTGGTAACTGACTTGATTTTACCGAGCAGTTGTTCCGGTTCGACCGGTTTTTCAAGAAAGTCTACCGCACCCAGTTTCATTGCCTCGACGATTTCCGGCACGCTGGCATAGCCGGAAAAAAATATAATGGGCAGCAGTGGTGTGATCTGACGTACCTCTCGCGCAAACTCAATACCGTCGCACTCCGGCATACGCAAATCTGTAATGATAATGTCTATCGGTTCTGCCTTAAGACGCTCCAGTGCAGCGTTGGCTTTGTCTGCGACAATGACTGATAGGTCGTTCACCCTTAAGTAGCGTGCGTTGGCACCCAGAACATCGTGATCGTCGTCAACGAGAAGCACACAAATGTTGGCCATACCGGTATCACCATCGCAAGTGTCATTGTTAGCTGTACTGGTCACCGGACGGGTTCACTCTGTGCGTTGTGGTGGATGGGCAATTGAATACTAAAGTGGCTGCCACCGAGTGCTGTCGGCTCATAGCTTAAGTTACCGTTGTGATCTTCAACGATTTGCTTTGCAAGTGTAAGCCCGAGGCCGAGCCCCTTCCTGTGCGTCAGCTCTGATTGAAAAGGCTGAAACAAGTGCTCGACCAGTGCCGGGTCTATTCCGTTGCCGTTGTCCAGCACACCAATGGCAACGGTGTCGCGGTGCTCACCGCCAGCAAGGATACCGCTGTTGAGCTGCACCGAAGCATTTTTTGTGTCCAGTACTGCGTCCAGCGCATTGTAGAGCAGGTTGAGCAGCGCCTGTTGTATTAGCACTTCGTTGCCCCACACATAAGTGGCGGCAATTGCAGAATCATTTGCAACGGTCAGTGCGCTTGCTGCAGTGGGGCGTTCCCGCCGTACTATATTGCTAACCTCGAGAATAAGGTGGTTTACACTGACCTGAGACATATCACTGTTGCCCTGTCTGGCCACGCTACGCAGTGTTTCTACCACACGCCCAATGCGCTTGGTGGTGCGATCACTGGCGATGATTGTCTCTCGCAGGTCATTATCTGCTGTATCAGGCTTGTCAATCATCTGCCGCAGTGCCGCCAGGTTAAACCTGAGGCTCGCCAGCGGCTGGTTAATTTCGTGATTAATGGCGGCAGACATTCTGCCCAGCATGGCAAAGTTTGACTGCGCTATAAGTTCCTGTTGAGCCGATTGCAGTTCACTGGTGCGTTGTCTGACTTCGCTTTCAAGCAATGCCGCGTGGCGCTCGCGTGTCAGTGCAATCAGTCGACGTTGTCGGTAACTTCGGACGATGAGTAAAGCGATGGCCAGCAGACTGGCCAGTATCGCAAAATAGAGCGCCGCACCTTTGGCGATAGCGGTGTATGGCACAAAGTTAGACAGTGTCCAGTTTTCTGAAGCCAGCTTGCCGTTGATGACAACATAACGCGTTGTGTGATCTTCGTTCTGCCATTGCCATGCCTGTCTGCTCCAAAGGGTGTCGGGCAATGGCGTCAGTGTCGATTGTGTATTGAGGAGATAGCGCCGGTCACTTGCTATGGTTTGTTGCAGCGTGTCGCTGATGGTTTTTGTCGGGGCGTACAACAGAGCGGGTTCTGTTGATAGTATCACTACGCCAAGTTCGTCTGTCAGCAGTGAGGTAAAGCTGTTATCCCCCAGGCTTTGCAGCAGTTGATCAAGCTCCAGCTTCACAACAATAACGCCGACGATAGCGCCGCCGGCGCGAACGGATTCGGCAATAAAGTAACCAGGCACACCAGTGGTGGCGCCCACGGCAAAAAATGTAGTGCGCCGGCCCTGCAGTGCACCTGAGAAATACGGCCTGAATTTGTAGTTTCTGCCAACGAAGCTTACCGGATCGTTCCAGTTGCTCGATGCAACAGTGTCGCCGTCCGTGTTCATTAAAAACGTAAAGGCTACACCGCTTTGTACTTTTGCTGTTGCCAGTGCCTCGTTGGCGATCTGTATCGCACTACTCGGTGAATCAGTCTGTGTCAGAGCATTGGCCATGCGCGGGTCGAGGCTCAGCAGCCGTGGCAGGATCGACAGTAGCCGTAGTTCCCGATCAAGCTCTGCCGTCTGTTGCTGCGCGCGTGTCTGCAGAAACTCCTGCACGCGCCACAACTCAACGAGCCACGCGATAAACGCCAGTGCAAGCAGGGTTGCCAGTATGGCAACAACCCCTGGTATTCGATTCAACCGGACCGGCTTATTGACATCGTTAGTACGCATAGAGAGCTTAATTTCTGGTGGTAGAGCGGCAAACGCCTGGGTGGAACGGATGCAAAGTTTTAACCTGGTCCGCCGCTATGCACTTGACACGTGGTGTGTTTGCTATAAACTTGCGCGCCACAAATCGGTACTGGCCTGCTTTTAATCCAGTTCCTTATCAACAAATCAATTGTACAACCAAAGCGACAAACAAATGAGGTTGCAGTGAATCACAACAAATTAAAACTTCTCATGTAGCGCTTTGGTATCGCCGGGCGCTGCGGCAGCGCCCTGGCTTCAACACCGGCTATGTCCAATGCGGCATACCCTGAAATAAGCCCTGTACGGTTCGCTGTCAGGGCTTTTTTTATGGTGCACGGTGTTATGAAACAGGAAGAAATCACAGAGATCATGGCGTGCCTGCCGAAGGGCAGAACGCTGTTTCCGTACTATCGCGATCGATATGCGGCACTGCTGCTGGCGTGGGCGTTTCCACAACCCGTTACTGTTGCAGAAGTTAAGCAAAGCCGCTATGCCGGGCTGATCAATAAAACCGTTATACGCGATGCGATTGCGCGTCGCGGCGATGGGATCATCGATCATGACATGCTTGCGATGATTTGGGCTGACCCCTGCGATCAGTTCTTGCTGACATTGGGTCGCTGGGGTGGTGGTGAGCGCTGCTGGCAGCAAACCAGTCGTGCGGGTTTTAACCTGGTGTTACAGGTTAACCTGCATGATGGGTACCGACGCTGGTTCGACAAGTACGTACCGCAGGATGAGCGCTGGCTGTTTAACAACTATGGTCATCCGGTGTTGCGTGAACGGGAAGGGCGGTTTTACCGACCCACGCTTGGCTGGGTGCGGCTAGACATTGATCTGCACACCGGTGAGGTATTGCTCGAAGAGGTGCAAAGTGACTGGCTGCGAGATTTGCGAACCCTGCAGTCATGGCACAGTGCTAAACGCGCTGCAGATCAGACCGCAGATAACGCTTGCAGTAGTGTTGATGCAGAAGATGCTGTGGTGCGTGCTTATTGCGACATTATGCTCAATCGCCTCGGTAAAATCTGGTCCGAGCTGCTGATGGCCGCGGCACTGTGGTTTGTGCGTGAGGAACTTGGTGTGCGTAATGTGTGGTTTCACACCTACGATTCCGGCTGTGAACTCAAACGTATCAAGGGTGATCGTCCACCAAAGTCGCTCTACACCAGCTTGCCACGCAAGTTTTGCTATACCGCAACGCGTGAGCCGCCACGGTTTTTGCAGCGTGACAAAAGCTTTCGTCGCGCTGTCAGGGGGAAGCCAGCGCCTCAGTGGTTTCACCTGCAACTGTAACAGGCTGAGGATACGGAGAGGCATATGCCATTACCAAGAAATCCGGTGGTTCGCGCCGGCGCAATTCTGCGAAAAGGCGGAGTGCATCGACAAAGTGCGTCAGGTCATCGGCATCAGAGCAGGCGTTCGCTTGAGGATGAGTTGAATGACTGGTACGCCGATCAGCACGAGTCGGTTGATGAGCAACTGACTGACGAGCAGGGAAGCGATGCAACGAAGAGCAGGCAGACGAACCGGGGGCGGAGTTCCGCCCCTGATGGGCTGGCCTGGTTGATTCATTTACAACGGTCTGGCTTTAACGCCCGCTTTTATGCGTCATGAATTGCGTTGCCACTCAGTTTAACGGTGGTGCTCTGGCAATCGATACAGTTTACCGTCTGGTGTGTTGTTCGCATTGAGAACACGCCATCTTAACGCTGCTCCAGGAATCGAAAGACCTGAGGTACTAAATGAGCAGCGGTGTCACATTAAGCACATGCTGGTTTGCGTGATACTTGCCGTTAAGTGCGGGGCGTTTTTCACGGTCGAGCATTGCGCTGTCAGGTGTGCGGTCTGATCGGCGCATCAGACCTCAGGTAAATTCTTTATATCCGGCGTGGCAGCCAAAGCCGGCGTTGTAATCTGCCTGACATATTTCCCCAATAAGATGAATCGGCATCGAAGCCGGGCTGCCCCGGTTCACGATAGTTGGCAGCGCATCAACCGGGTGTTATCGTAACGACTGCGCATTGTTCTGGTGCGTGCCGGTAGCCTGTCTCGTCTCTACCATTTAGAAAACTGGGGAAATTCATGAAGAAAGAAGAGCACGAACTGTCGTTCGACGAATACGATGAAATGATTAATCCGCCGCCGCAGGAAACGGATTTTGATCGCATTGTTGATCTTGCGTTGTCCCGACGTGATCTGCTTAAGGGAGTGGTTGCATTCGGTAGTATTGCAGCGCTGGGTAATTCAGTGATGCCAAAGTCTGTACTGGCTGCTGACAATCGTTTCGCGTTTGATGCGATAGCCACCAGCACCGAAGATGGTATCTCATTGCCACCGGGCTACAGCTCGCAGGTATTGGTTCGCTGGGGAGACCCGATGTGGTCCGACGGTGAAGAGTTTGATCACGTTACACGCGGTACCGCTGCCAGTCAGGCCAAAGCGTTTGGCGATAACAACGACGGTATGGAAGTGTATGCTCATGGCGACAAGATGGTATTGATCGTCAATAACGAATATACCAACAAGAAGATTATCTGGGGCAACACGCCGGAAGGCAAAGGTGCAACAGACGACGATTTTCTAAAAGGTATGCTGGCACACGGGTTGTCTGTGGTCGAAATTGAAGAAGTCGATGGTCAGTGGTCAATCGTGAAGGACAGTCCTTACAACCGCCACATTACACCCGATGTTGAAATGGATATCACCGGCCCCGCGGCTGGTCACGATCTCATGAAAACTGCAAAAGACCCGGCTGGTATGGTGGCGCAGGGCACGTTTAATAACTGTGGTAACGGATCAACCCCATGGGGTACCTACCTTGCCTGTGAAGAAAACTTCAATGGTTACTTTGCCACCGCCGATCAAGAGCATCCGATAAGCCCCGAAATGAAACGCTACGGCCTGTCACCCAAGGGTCGCGGTTATGGCTGGGAAAAAGTAGACGACCGCTTTGATCTGGCCAAGGAAAACAACGAATACAACCGTCATGGTTATGTTACCGAGGTCGATGCAACCGACCCGACCAGTCGGCCAAAGAAGCGCACTGCACTAGGTCGCTTCAAGCACGAAAACGCCGAAGTCGTGGTAAATGGTGATGGTCGTATTGTGGTTTACATGGGCGATGACGAGCGCGGTGAGTTTTTGTATCGCTATATCTCTGATGGTGTCTATGCACCGGGTGGAGAGACTGACTCACTGTTGGAAGAGGGCAAGCTCTACGCTGCCAAATTCAGCGATGATGGCACCGGTCAGTGGATGGAGCTGTCGCCGGAAGCCACTGGTATGGCAAACCAGGCTGAAGTCTGTATCCATACCCGTATGGCAGGGTCTGCCGTTGGTGCAACCACCATGGATCGGCCAGAGTGGGTCAGTGCCAATCCTAAAGCCGCTGAAGTGTACTGTTGTCTGACTAACAACAAGAATCGTGGCGTTAAGCCGAATGCCGGTGGTGATGAAACACCGGTTGGCGGACCGAACCCGCGTGAGGCTAACAAGTATGGTCAGATTGTTCGCTGGCGTCCGGATGGTGCGGACCATACCGCGGATTCATTTACCTGGGATCTGTTTGTGCTTGCCGGCAACCCTGCCGTCCATAGCGATGACAAGGCAGGTTCTGACAATATCACTCCTGACAACATGTTCAACTCACCTGACGGCTTAAAGTTTGATTCAAACGGACTCCTGTGGATTCAGACCGACGGTAACTACACCAACGAAAAGGACTTTGCAGGCCAGGGTAATAACCAGATGCTGGCAGCCGATTCTGCCACCGGCGAAATACGCCGTTTCCTGGTGGGGCCAAAGCAGGCCGAGGTGACTGGTCTTACCTGGAGCCCCGATCGACGCACGATGTTCGTCGGCATACAGCACCCGGGTGAGCGTGGCGAGGGTAACTGGCCGGATGGTGGCGACAGCGCGCCGCGCTCGGCAATCATCGCTGTCACGCGTGATGATGGCGGCCTTGTTGGTTAGCAGTTAAACGCAGTTGGTACTGTAAGAAAGCCGGGCGCGAGCCCGGCTTTTTTTGTGCAGGCTAGAATTTGTAGCGCAGTGCCAGTCCAGGTGTGCGCACGTTGCCGTTAAAGCCGACAGTAAGCGATGACGCCTGCATGTCCTGCCATTTTTTGCCGTCCTGCAGACGTTTCACGGTACGCTCGGCGCGACTGGGCACGAGAAAACCATACGCGCCCCAGATTCCAAGTATCACAGCGTTGGGCGTGTAATCGTACTCTGTATATCCGTATTCGTCGTACTGCCGCTTGTTGGATTGAGAGTAAAGATAACCTGCCAACGCTACATTAATCGTGGCACTCAGGTATCGGGCATGGCGGGCCTGATCCGCCAGGTCGACCAGCTTCGAATACGCAGTATCTTCACGTTCAACGCTATTTTCAATTTGCTGAACTGACATCCATGCATGCTCGGGTTCGGATTTCATTAACAAAGGTATGGCCCCGAGGCCTACAAAAATACCGCCAACAATAAGTGCATCCGACGTGTCAGTAGACGGTTCGTCGTAGTAGTAATCGTCGTCATCATTGTCGCTGAGCAGCATGGCGGTGGTTAATACCCCCAGGCCCATGATTATACCGCCTGCTGTTTGTCTGGCCGCTTTGCTTTGGTCCGCCAGACTTTTCAGCGCTACTGATGGCCGAATATCGTACTTGCTATCATTTACTTCGGCTGCATTCGCTACACCGGTAAATGCAAACAGCATCACTGCCAGTAAAATTCTCACAACTGCAATCCCCTAATTACTTCTTGCCTTTAAGTCCTCGATTGTTAACGACTGAAAATAGATTTGGTAAATGGGCGGGGTTGCTGTGATCAGTGCTGAAGGTGCCTGTGTGTTTCAAAATGTGGCATTCGTACAGCACGCTCGCTGCTTTGACGTAACGTGGTCAGCGACAAAGCTCGACTGATTCACATGCACAAATATGATGCATAAATTACTGGTCTGTAGGGTTGCCGCAGAGCGGCGATTGTAACTGGGATTCGCTGTTCGGTTTTTGTATGGTTCCCAGCCGTTCGATAGTTGTAACGACGCATGTCTTTAATTTTCGGCTTTTTGCCGCCGTTGTGTCGCCGCGGCCAGCGACTTCGCCTTTTTGTTTGTCAGTTTGCTACTGCAGGTATCGGTAAAAAGATTAGTGTGTGGATGCAAAGCGCACCTTACCTGCTGGCGGGTGTTTTAGTCGGCTCCTGCGTTGGGCCTCCTGCGCACAATCCCGCCATCAGTGGCGTACCAGTAGGGCTCCTTGATGTTCATTCAGCGCATTTCGGTGCGTTTATCATTCTGAACGACGCGCATCAGACACTGCACGAGTTCGAAGAACTCCTGCGCTCGGAGCGTGTAAGCGACGTCGTGCCTGTTGAGAAAATGTGGTTGCAGGGAACGGACTGGCGTTCACACGAACACACGGCGTACGCCATTCCCCCAAAGGAGTCGTGGCCAAAGATAGTCAGAACACTGAA
>CAYMFQ010000196.1:7284-10431 GCA_964389335.1 uncultured Granulosicoccaceae bacterium | reverse complement strand
ACGACAACCAAATACGACTTGTTCGTTCAACGGGGTTGTACTCCCACACATCGTACGCGCAATCAATAGCGTGCCAGTAATTTAAGCTCATACACGAAACTTTTTGCACAGAATAAACCTAGCCAACACAATCACCACGGCTCACGCCGCCACAAGCGCAGGCGTCGAGCCACCTTGTCAAAGTTGCGCTGCCAGCGCTTTTGTTCGTGATCACCGTGATAGGGCATTAGCCGATAACCATCGGTAGCGCGGGATTGGTAGAAATTCGGCACGGGATGGTAGTTACGCATCTTCAGGTGAAATACGTCGGTGGCAGCGGAACATTGCGGAGGCACTACCCAACGCCAGTCAGAGGCTATGTGCCTGCCACAGGACTGCTCCCGTCGGTAGAACTCCATAAACTGTTCACTGGCGCGATGATGATCGACCATCGCCACACCTGCCTCTTCGAACGAATGTAATACCGCACGATTGAGCTCCGTCAGCACGGTATCTTTCCAGAGCGGATCACGTTTGTCGTCTGCGACCACGCCGAGCGCTTCCGCCACCTGTGGCAACAGGTCGTATCGCTTTTTGTCAGCAAAGTCACGCGAGGCAATTTCAGTACACATATAAAAACCGTTAAACGGGGCGCAAGGATAGTCGATGCCGCCAATGCTCAGTATCATGTTGCTAACCACTGGCACGGCGTACCATTTCAGCCCCATTGCAGCCAGCGCTTTGATGTTCGGATGACTGATCAGTACTTCACGCCACACGTCATCTGCAAGCGGGTAGATACTGCGCCTGTCGTCAGCATCGCGAATCATCAGCGGCAGACGATCAAACGGCCCTGTATCGTCTGCGCGCGGCCAGCCCATCGACTCTGCGATGCGAGTAGCCTCAAGGTTCTGTCGATCACCAATCACACTTCCGTCGGGTTGCATGTATGCGGCGTATTGCAGCACTTGGGTATTTTCGATGGTTGCAGGCAGGCGCTGGTCTTCTACCGGTTTAAAGATCGATATCTGTGAGCGGATGCGTCCGTTGTTGTAAGCTTCGCGAAGATGATCCTGCATGCGTGCCGCGATTGACTCGGGCTCGGTTACGGTACGACAGTCGGCCACCTCAAGGCTTTGCCAATACAAGCGTCCAATACATCGCGCGTGATTGCGCCAGGCTACTCTTGCGCCAAACGCAAGCTCTTCTGCCGTGTGGTGATAATAATTATCGCGCTTCAGCTCGGCTTTTACCTGTGCAAGGCGCTGCTGCATAAACTGCGGATCGCGGCCGGTTTCTGTGCAGTACTGGTGTATAAAAGCAAGGGCCTCGCGCCTGCGCTCGCGCGGTGTGATTATCCGCAGACGTCGCCGCAACGGGTGTGCGGCATCGGCGTACCGATCCGCTGTGCCAAACAAGCGCCTGACATCAAAACGCATCGCTACATAATGCCGTCGAACTGACGCGCGGATATTCGAAGTTCGCGCCGGTTAATTTCATGAACCACGTCGAGCGCACGAGCTTTGGCACGCTGATACATACGATCGCTGCCCTGGGTAGTGCGGTACTGCACTTTAGCGCGGCGAGTGTCGTCGTTTACCATCGACAAAACCGAACCATTCTTTTCAACCACCGCCTCATAGATTGGTGTGCCCTGCATCACCGAGAACTCATTGAAGCGTACACGATCCAGATAGTCGGCGTGCGCTTCTAGAAAATCTGCAGTTTGCTGCATATCCTCGGCGGTCTCACCCGGATAGCCTTTAAACATAGTGCAGCGAATACTGAGGCCGGCCGCATGAGCCTCACGGATAAACTGCGAGTTGCGCTCAACCGTACAGCCCTTGTTCATAAGATCAAGCAGTCGTTGACTGCCACTTTCAAGGCCAAAGCTTACACGCCGCATACCACCGCGTACTGCCGCATTCAGATCTGCTGCGCTGAGCCCGTTGTCTTTGCGCTGATCAACATGTACGGTTCCGATCCACTCGGCCCCCTGCACCAGTTGCTGAATGCGGCCGGCGATACCACGAATCATGGCCGGGTAAGAGTTAAGCTTAAGATCGAGAAACACAAAACTAACGGTATCGTGACGGCGGGCCTGCTCCTGCATCTCATGCAACACGTTATCGACGGATCGCGTCCTGAAGGTGCGACCATTAACCGATACAACATCGCTGCAAAAGCGGCATTTATCCCACTGGCAACCGCGTCCTGTCATCATTGGAATTATTCGCACCGGATAGCGGTCCCACGGGAAGTCGGTGTAGTCAGGCATGGGTATGTTGTCGAGCTGCCGCATTGGCGCTGCTAAATCGCTGCTGTCACCAGTGGCCAGCGTCACACCATCAAAGCGCAACAGACGCTGACTGTTATCGCGATTGACTGCGGCGACAGATATTGGTTTTTCGCGATTAGAGCCACTGCTCTCTTCGACACTGTAATCATGGCCGTCAATATGGCCGTTATCGCCAGTGTTATCCGATCCGGCCGCCGGAGAATTGCTACATAACTCCTCTACCATATTGGCAATGGTAGTGTCGGCCTCAGCACCCACCACTGCACTGATACCGGGTATAGTTCGCCACAATTCAGCAGTACCGTTGATATTAAACATCGGGCCACCCAACAGTACCGGGATTCCTCGAGCCTTCGCCAGTGCAGCGATCTTCACTACCGTGTTGTAGTGTTGCAGATAGGCGGACAGCAATAGTACATCGGGTTGTTTGTCGAGCTCGCGACGCGTGTGTTCGATGACCCGCGGGTGAGGTTTTTCATCACGCCAGTAGTAGAACGACCGAGCCACATTGCGCAGCTGCTTTAACATGGGCGATGTAGTCAGGTGCAGACGGCGTTTTATATCATCCAGGCGTGACTCTCGATACTCGCGTACTGCGGCAGGCACGTCATGCGAGAGCGGACACATCAGACTCACGCGATGTCCGGCGTTGCGCAGTGCGGCCACCAGGATACCAACCGCAAGTGTTGGAAAGGTGGCAAAGTTATTTAAGTCAACCAGCAGGATGTCATGGCGAACTGATTGCTGCTGTGCACCCGCCGGCTGTAATTGCTGTAACGTAGCCTCGGATTGCTGATGCAGCTTTGCCGGCCGTGCGAGTCTGGACTGCTGTCGTTGAGCCCTGCTCTGCCGCGACCTGCGCTGCCGGG
>CAYMFQ010000196.1:0-7184 GCA_964389335.1 uncultured Granulosicoccaceae bacterium | reverse complement strand
GGTAGATGCGGTTTCGGACATGACTATAAGGCCTCAGGTTGTCGCGACGTTATCATGTCATGACATAAAATAACAGCTTTCTTTATGTGCTAACCAGCCTGCGCCATACGTACGGCAGTAAGCCGCCGGTTCGATCACGGTTGGCATTGGCCGCGCGTACAACCGCCACTGGCAGTTGCAACAAGGGCCGAATCGCTTGCCACAGGCACGCCCTGCTGGTGACAGGCTCATATCCCATCTGCTTCATTTCGCGGCCGCAGAACAACTGTACGACTGCTTTTTCACTAATTGTTAATTTCTGTTTCCAGCGATCAAGCGGTTGTGCCACCAGGCCCGCTTCACTCCTAAACTGATCAAACGATGAGTTGACCATAGGCACATCGAGCATCTGTGATTCGTAGGGCTCATCAAGCCATGCTGTAAGATCGGAAACAGTTTCGGCGGCGTTTTCTACCAGGTGCTCGTACCAAACCAGTTTGATTCGATCATCGCCATGTCTTGCGCGTGCCTTGCGGCTGTGCCGTATCGCACCGCGCCACAGCATCGCGGCAATGGCGGGATGATAAGAAACACGTGTGCGGCGCTTTTCTGCTTTGGTTGCTGCACTATTGGATTCGGAAGCGAGATCGTGCCCGGCTCTCAGGCCCCACTGTCGATAGCTTGCAACAACGGCAGGTGCGGAGCGAATGCAGCATATGATTTTCGCGTTCGGAAAAGCTTCTAAAAGTTCGTCGATACGAAACACATGACGCGGTGTTTTCTCACCCCAGCGTGGCTTGTGATTACGGGCTGCATCGAGTTTGCAGGCGGCGATGAAATACGCATCACGCTCGTGTCTGGCACTGGTGGCCTGAGCCTCAAGTTCAAGTGTTTCGCGTTGCAGCCAGCCACGTTCCACGCTGCCGTTATAGCCAAAGGGCTTGTAACTAAGGGATAAAAACCAGTCCTGAGCGAGTGTGCGGTCCGAGTTACTTTCGATGGGCTCGCGGCGCTGACTGCGCGCATCATCAAACCAGTGAGTTTCAGCGCTTATGTGGAGTCGGCTGTGCCGATTTAGCACTTCCTGTAACAGCGTTGTACCACTGCGTGAGGGACCGACAATAAATACCGGACTGTTGCCCATACGACATGTTGTCTACCGATGAATTCATCAGCCAAGTTATACCATTGGCAAGCGCAGAATCGTGACAAACTGATAAGCACTGTCGCGTGGGCAAGCGACAGTGCAGCGCATCAGTAACGCTTTGTAAATTAGCGTAAAACGTGTCAGGAACTTACTCGACACGCTTCCATTGCTGTGAGCGACAGAACATCAAAACACAGCCAGAAACACTGAGGGTATCGCCACTGACAGACATCTTCGATTTGTAGGTTTTGTCGCCGGAAGGATCCCAAATTTTACCACCAGCCCAGCCGCTTTCCGCACCGGGCTTCATGCCCCAGATCATTTTCTTGCCGATATGCTCATAGCTTTCGTTGGCTACATCGTCTGCGTCATATGCCATGACAATCGTGCCGCACAAGGCATCAGCGCAGGGCTCCACAGAAACATGCAGATAACCCTTGCCATTAGACTCGGTCTGCCAGGTGCCGACCGCATTACTGTCAGATAACGCGGCAGCAGCAAACGCCAGCGCTGCAGCGCTAAGTAGTAGTAAGCTTTTTTTCATCGTATCGCCTTTAATGCTTCGCCTGTGTTGTTTCACAGAGCCTGAATGAAAACCAATAATACGCCGGCACTGTATAACGCCGACAGACCAATTGCGACTGCCGCTGACGAGCGGTGCCCGCTGCCGGCCAGTCGGGTACGTGCCACAAACCACCCTGCCAGCGGCACAACATGCATGGCATGGGTAGCCAGAAAGTGAGCCACACGCGACACACCTGCCTCGCGCAGTAAACCGGTCAGTGGCAGTGCATTGGCCTTTGCCGCCGACGCCGCTGTTAACACCGCATTAGCTGGCGACGAGGCGAGGTAACTCGCTATGGGTACGGTCAATACAAACGTCGCGATCAAACCGTACGCCAGGCTGTAGCGTGTGAGCGGGAGCAATGACGCTGACTGATGCCTGAGTAAACCGACACCAATGACCAGTGCCTGGGCAGTTAACGTGACAGCGATGATACCCATTACCGGGTACACCGGCGCCAGCACCGCATGAGACACGTTAAAGTGCGAACGTTCACCGATAGCTGATGCAGAAACCAACCAGATCATCTCGGCCATGATTGCCGCCACGGTGATACTGGCGAAACCCTTAAACCAGATACTCGTGCGCCACCGATCGGACAGGTAGCACGCATACCAGGACAGTGTTAGCGTGTAGACAATTAACGCCAGTGAGAACTTAAGCGGTTTAGTCCAGACATTCACATCGAGCACTGTGCGCGTATCCATCAACAGCGCGATCAGTAATACGGGGGTTATCAGCAGGAGAAATAACCCACACTGCGCCAGGGCCGGTTGCCCGCCCACTATCTGTTGCCATATAGCCGATGCCTCATCAGCGGCTGCAACGCGCCGCACAACCAGTGCCGACACATAAAACGCACCGTACAGCAAGAACCCCAGTGGCCCAGCCATAAACGTCAGTAACAGGCAGGGTATCGTCAACAGGCGATTGACCTGATGCCGAACTGCATGCATGGCAATGCACCAGCCAACCAGCAGATCAAATGACAGAAAGTGAACCCAGCCAGCAAACGCCGCACCGGGCTGTGAGAACAGCTGCAGCACACCATCAAGCGAGCCAAAGTTGCCATCGGCGGTAATGATGTATACCAGCGCAGCAGCCCCATACAGCAACGCCTGCAAAACTGGTACAGCCAAACCGAAATACCGCGTTTTTTGCCGCAACCTGCGCGGTAAAAACATCCACACAATCAACCATAGCCAACCTGGCAATGCCAGCGTATTGGCTAGTTCAAAAACCTCCGCGGGATTGGTTATGTTCATCGGGATGCTCGCAGTCGTCTTGACAGTGTCAAGATAAAAATAAAGTGCAAAATTGACACTGTCAAGATGGTTTTGGCAAAATCAGACTCAGTTGCAACACCTGGCGCAACCTTGCACAACGATCCCAGACCCGCGCCTAACCACCTGGCCCACAGTTCACACCATTTCGGGTCGTGGCTTCGGGTCACAACACGGCATTCACCATGGCTAACTCAAGCTATCATCACGGCGATCTGCGACGCGCGTTGCTGCACGCGGCCGAAAGCGAACTCACCCACAGTGGCTACGAGAAGCTGTCACTCAGAAGTGTTGCGCGCGCCGCGGGTGTCAGCCATGCGGCACCGGCCCACCACTTTGGTGATGTGAAGGGCCTTCTGACCGCGCTGGCCACATCGGGCTTTGAGAGGTTTCTGCTTGCACAGAAAAAGCGCCAGGACAAGGCGGGCGACGATCCGGTGGCCAGGCGCATTGCAGCCGGACTTGCGTATATAGAATTTTCCGAACGGAATCAGGAATTATTTCACCTGATGTTTAACTCACAGCAGGTTGATCGTGAGAACCCGCAACTTCAGCAAGCCTCGAGCGCTGCATTCACCAACCTGGTTACACTGGTCAAAGATGTGAAAGGAGACTCCACGCAGAACACGGAGACGACCGATGAACAACTGCTTGATGTCTATGCGTCCTGGGCCATGGTACATGGTTTGAGCAGTCTAATGAGCAGCGGTCGGTTGCACCAGATAAAGGGCAGCAGGAAAAAACGCGAGGCGATGCTGCAGTCAATTCTGCTCGATAATCTGCGCAATACCTGAGTGAAAAGCGATCAGCCACACCGACGATGCACAGGCTTTAGTCAAGCTTTACCAAATAGCGCTTCGGCCATAGCTTTCCGGTTATCCAGTAGGCTTTAGCGGTTGCGTCGTAAGCGATACCATTAAGCACTCGATTATCGCTACCGCTGGAATGCTGTCGCAGCAACTGCGAGAAGTCGTAGTACGATACTACCTGCCCGTTCGTCGGATCGATCTTAACAATCACCGGCGCAAACCAGATGTTTGCCCACAGATAGCCCTCGGCAAACTCAAGCTCGTTAATACGCTGTACGCTGTGCTGTTGACTGCGGACACTGATGGTTCTTTCCACAGCAAAGGATTCAGGGTTGCGAAAATAGATCGTGTCGCTGCCGTCACTCATGATGAGCTGCGAACCGTTATTCGCAAGCCCCCAGCCCTCTCCCTTGTAAGATAACTCGCGCTTCGTTTGCAGGTTATCCGGGTTCACAACCAGTAAGGTATTTTCTTTCCAGGTAAGCACAAAGAGCTCGTCATCGAGCAGCGTCAGACCCTCGGCAAAGAAGCGTTCGGGTAGTCGCACCTCCTGCAGGGTGTCGTCGTTATCGGTGCGGTATATTCGAAGTTTAGACTTGCCGTACAGGCCGCTTGATTCGTACATCAGTCCATCAGATACCTCAAGGCCCTGGGTAAACCAGGTATCATCATGGTCAATGGTTTCCAGTATCCGGTAATTGCCCTGTTGCGGACTCTGCGTCTGGCTCTGCTCCGAAGCGCCGGACTGCGCATCAACATGGCGCACCGGCATCGCCAACACCAGTATGGCCAATACAGGCGTTAACAGACGTGCAAAAATTTTATTTAGCGCTGGCAACCTGCCACCCCAGTGAGTACCGTTGCTCCATGGTACTATGACGTTACAAGTGCTGTCAGCACCGGACAATGTCGACCCAGTGCACAACATCAACCAACGCTCTCAACAGCAACGGATTCGCCTTGAACACCAGCCATAACAGTCACTCGATTCCAGTGCTGATCGCAGGGGCCGGCGCATGCGGACTTACCGCGGCGCTCGCGGCTCATAACAGTGGCGCCGAGGTTCTGGTGCTTGAGCGAGACAGCACACCGTTTGGTTCCACCGGAATGTCCTACGGGGCAATCTGTGCCGCTGGAACACGACTGCAACGAGACGCAGGCATCGATGACTCAGCCGAGCATCTGGCGGAGGACATCATGACGGTCACCGGCGGCCAGACCAGCGAGTCGCTGGCGCGCCTTATCGCGACCAACGCGGGCACAGCTGTGGACTGGCTGATTGATGATCTCGGCTTTGACTTAACGATGGAAGCAAACTGGACTGGCTTCGGACATCGGCAACCAAGATTGCACGCGACACCGGGTCGCTCCGGTGAGCAACTGATGGGCATGTTATTGCAGGCCTGCGAAAGCGCCGGCATCACAATACTCACCCAGGCACGTGTTACCGAGTTATTACCCGCCTCCGAAAACAGCATTCGCGCGGTACAAATTGAACGCCCGGACGGCGCCATAGAAACGGTAAACTGCGACGCGCTGATACTTGCCACCTGCGGCTTTGGTGCAAACGCCAAATGGGTCAGCCAGCATATACCGGAGTTAGCCAATGCTCGCTACTTTGGCCACGAAGGCAATGACGGCGCCTGCATTGAACTGGCCTGCAATCTGGGTGCTTCCGTCGCTGATATGGGCGCTTATCAGTCTCTGGGCTCGCTGGCGGATCCGCACTCACTGGTTATTCCACACACACTGATGATCAGTGGCGGCGTACAGATAAATAACAACGGCGTGCGGTTCGAAAACGAGCTGCATGATATCTCCGGCCAGGCACTCACCATACTCGATCAACCGGACGGCATCTGCTGGATTGTCTACGACGAGCAGCGTCACCAAAATGCACTGGCAAGTTTTAACGACTATCAAAGCGCCACCGCACTGGGGGCACCGCTGACAGCCGCGAGCTGGCCGGAACTGGCAGCCCTGATGAAAGTGGAAGCAGACGCGTTTACCCGCAGCATGGATGAAGTGGCAAACCTGTGCAGCACAAGCCACACTGATCACTTTGGCAGAACCTTTTCACCGGCCGACGCACTGTCGCCACCCTACTACGCAATCCGCGTGACCGGCGCTCTGTTTCACACACAGGGCGGCCTGATTGTCGATAACGACGCACGAGTGGTACAAAACAACGGCACAAGCTTTACCAATTTGTTCGCCGGTGGCGGCGCAGCACGTTCGGTTTCCGGCCCCGGCGGCTGGGGCTATTTACCGGGTATGGGTTTATGCACAGCCGTCACACTGGGCTACCTGGCGGGCAAAAATGCAGCGGCTGCGGTTGGCTGAGCGGATCTGCCTTGATCCGCGTTTCGATTGCGTTGACAATAATCATTACGCCCCAACCACCGTGAACCCCGTTGAAAATAGCTTATCTCCTGCGCGTAAGGCCCGACCTTGAAGACATTATTCCCGATGACGTCGATGCGGTGCGAATTGAGGTTGGTGATGATGGACTGTATACAGAAGAGGATTTAGCCAGGGTAAAAAATGCTGAGGCATTCATCGTCGGCATGGAGCCGGTCAACGAACAAATACTGCAGGCAGCACCCGAGCTCAAGATTGTGCAGCGCCTTGGTGTTGGCTACGAAACGCTCGACCTGAAGGCTATCGCGCAGTACGGCATACCAGCGTGCAATCTCGAAGGCGTAAACAAAGAGGCCGTGGCCGAGCACAGCCTTGCCCTGATGCTGAGCCTCGCAAAGCAACTGCCGGATGCCATGGCCTATACACAACGGGCAGACTGGGCGTCCGCCAGAAAGCTCACCACGCAAACCTGCGAACTCTATGACAAGACGCTGGGCATTGTCGGCTTTGGCAATACCGGCTCCGCGCTTGCTCAACGCGCACATGCCTTTGGCATGCGGCTTATGTACAACGACACCGCCCCGGTTAATACTGACTTTGCAAAATCTGTTGGCGCAACCGCTACCGACAAACAAACACTGTATCGTGATTCAGACTTTGTCTGCATCTGCACCGATTTAAACGACACTACGCGTATGATGATAGACGCAGATGCTCTGCAAACCATGGGCAGCGGCACTCGACTCATCTGTTGCGCACGTGGCGGCATTGTCGACGAGCAGGCGCTTGCCTCGGCACTTAAGACCGGGGTTATTGCAGCCGCTGCCATTGACGTATTCGAGCAGGAGCCGATCAGTAAAACCAATCCGTTGATTGGTCTCGACAATTGCCTGCTTACTGCACACGTAGCCGGTGTCGCACACGACACCACCATGAGAATCTGGCACCGCGCCCATGACAACGTGCGAGCCGTCGTCAAACACGGCAAGCGACCTCAGTGGATTCGCAATGGAGTGTAATAACAGATGAAACAACTAAAA
>CAYMFQ010000195.1:4379-10488 GCA_964389335.1 uncultured Granulosicoccaceae bacterium | reverse complement strand
TTATTACCGGCAAACTCGAAACCAATGCCGCAGCCCTTGATATTCAGTTTATGCGCAACCTTGGTAACTCGGTACTGTTGTCTGTGTGTTCGGTAGCGCTGGCCCTGTTGCTCGGTGTGCCGGCTGCCTATTCATTTGCGCGCCACAAAACACGCTTCTCTGAAGACATTGCTTTTACGCTGTTGTCGTTTCGCTTTGCACCGCCGCTGCTGGTGCTGCTGCCACTGACTTTGTACTTTCAAAAGATTGGCCTCGCCGATACCTATATCGGGCTGATCTGGGTGTATCAGCTGATCTGCCTGCCACTAATCCTGTGGATTGTGCGCGGTTACTTTGAAGACATATCAGAGGATGTAGAGTACGCCTATCGCATCGGTGGTCACTCGTGGTTCGCCACGTTCCGAAAAATTGCTGTGCCACTGGCGGGGCCGGGTATCGCCGCGGCCGGCCTGCTGGCGTTTATCTTTGCATGGAATAACTTTATTTTTGCACTGGTGCTGGCCTCCGCAGACAAGCAACCGGCCACAGTAGGCGCACTGGCGTTCGTCACAGCGTCGGGCATTCAGTACGGCCAGATCGCGGCGGCCATTGTGCTGTCGATCGCACCGACACTGGCGCTTGCACTTTACGCCCAGAAGTATCTGGTTGAAGGTTTGTCACTTGGCGCGGTAAAGGGGTAACGACATGTCGACAAACACACTCGAACTTAAAGGAATCATCAAGCGCTATAAGGGTGATACCGTACTCGACAATATCAACCTGCAGGTGCCAACGGCATCGACACTGGTGCTGTTTGGTCCGTCCGGTGGCGGCAAGAGTGTACTGCTCAGACTGATTGCCGGCGTCATTGAACCGGATGCCGGACAAATTATCATCGACGGTCGCGATATGCACAACGTCGAGCCGGAAGACCGTGGCATTGGTATGGCGTTTCAGAACTTTGCGTTGTTTCCGCATATGTCTGCACAGAAAAACATTGCCAGCTCGCTGGAGATGTCAGAGCCATCGCAGAGCCGCCTGCAGGCAGCGGTTGAGGCAGTCGCAAAACTGTTAAAGATCGACCATGTGCTCGACCACACACCGCGTGAACTGTCCAATGGACAAAAACAACGCACCGCGCTGGCGCGTGCACTGGTCGGCTCGCCGTCGCTGCTATTACTCGATGATCCACTGCGCAACGTAGACGCCAAGCTGCGTTTTGAAATGCGTATCGAACTTCCGGCCCTGCTGGCACAGCAACAAACGACTGTGGTGTATGTTACGCAGGACTATAAAGAAGCCATGGCACTGGGTGATCAGATTGTAGTACTGGCCGACGGATGCATCGTACAGTCCGGCACACCGGCGACGATCTATCAGCAGCCGGCAACAGTAGACATTGCGCGACAGTTTGGCGACCCTGCCATCAATCTGTTAAACGTTACACCTCAGCGCGACAGCAGCGGACTGTATGTCACACTGTCGGACACGCGACTGTCGCTTGACGAAAGCTTCGGCGACATCAGCGGCAAAGCGTGTATCCTCGGCCTGCGCCCGGAGTCACTGACGTTTGCAGACGCTGCCCATACCAGCCAGCCGACCATACCGGTAACCATCGAAGCGGTTACGCCGTTAAACGAAAAGATCGTCACACTGGCAATGACCAGCGGACAGCGCGAACTGTTGTTATCAAGACCGGCCGGCAGTGAAGGCCCGGGCGCAGGCCAGGCTCATGTGGCTATCGATGCTTCCGCTATACACCTGTTTGACGAAGCCAGTGGTCTGCGTCTGTCACCCCAGGCAGCGGAGGTGGCGGCATGAACAACACCGCAACCAACCAGGCACCGGTCACACTGGGCGCATCTGGCAGCGCCGGCAAACTATCACTGCAGGGCGTCGATAAGTTCTATGGCAAGGGCACCCATGCGGTACACGCGGTCAAGTCACTGTCGATGGATGTCAACGCCGGTGAAATTGTTGCACTGCTCGGTTCATCGGGTTGCGGTAAAACCTCAACGCTACGCATGATTGCCGGCTTTGAGGCCGTGTCCGCCGGCGCAATACTCGTTAACGGGCAACCCATTCATCAATTGCGACCCGCGCAGCGCAACGTTGCCATGGCGTTTGAAGGGTATTCACTGTACCCACCGCTGACCGTGCGCGAGAACATCGAATTTGCATTAAAAGCCGCTCGCCTCTCGAAGGCCGACACAGACAGACGCGTGGCAGAGATTGCACACCTGCTGGAAATCGAAAGCCTGATGGATCGCTACCCGGTGTCGATATCCGGTGGCCAGCAACAGCGTGCAAGCCTGGCACGCGCCCTTATACGCGATGCCGATCTGCATCTGCTTGACGAACCCATGGGTCAGCTCGAGCCTCAGCTGCGCGCGATACTGCGCGGTCGTATAAAGCACTTTATTAAGGAGCGTGGCCTGACAGCGATTCTGGTCACGCACGATCAGGTAGAAGCGAACGCACTGGCTGACCGCATTGCTGTGATGGAAGATGGCGCTCTGCAGCAACTCGACACGCCTGATCAACTCAAGGCACGACCATCAAATCTGTTTAGCGGTACCTTTATTGGCGAGCCGCCAATGAATGTGTACCCAGCAACCGTTAACTGCAGCGCAGACAGCGTAACTTTTGAACTCGGCGACAATACGTCACTCACCTATCGCCAAAGCGAGTTCAGCGAGGGTGTGCGGCAGCAACTACAACAACAGACATCGCTGGTCGTTGGCGTCAGACCCTATGCCGTAAAGCGCGTAGCCGATGGCGCACAGGCAACGGTTGTAGCAAACCAGTGGCTGGGTGATCAAACGCATATCTCTGCGGAGTTTGCAGGTACAACGCTGGTACTGGTTGAACACGACCAAACCCGACTGGATCCGGGTCAGCACATCGCTATTGCCATAGCCGCCGAAGACCTGCATTTGTTCGACAAGGATTCCGGCAACGCCATTGCACACGGTGGAGCACTTGCGTCATGAAAGATCTGATCATCGGCATCGACGCCGGCACCTCGGTTATCAAGTCCATTGCGTTCGATCTGCAGGGCCAGCTGATCGACAGCGCATCGGTTAACAATGAATATCATCTGCTTGATGGCGGCGGCGCAGAGCAGGATCAAAACCTGACCTGGCACAGCACCGCGGCCACGCTAAACAGTCTGGCGGAAAAGGTACCAGACCTCGCCACGCGTACAGCGGCGGTAGCTGTGACCGGACAGGGCGACGGTACCTGGCTGATCGACAAAGCCGGCGCCCCGGTTCATAACGCACTGCTGTGGCTCGATGCACGTGCCGCGGACATTGCCGAACAAAAAACCGCTGACCCGTCTAACCGCGAACGCTTTAATTGCACCGGCACCGGCATCAATGGCTGTCAGCAGGGTGCACAGTTACTGTGGCTCAAGCAAAACAAACCCGATGTACTGAACAGAGCCGCAACCGCCCTGCACTGCAAGGACTGGCTGTACTACAACCTGACCGGGGAACTGGCGACTGATCCATCGGAAGGCAATTTTACGTTTGGTGATTTTCGCACCCGCGACTACGCTGACAGTGTTATTGAATCACTGGGGCTGACAGACTATCGCAGTTTGCTGCCACCCATCACAGACGGCACACTACACACGCACCCGCTGTCCGACGTCGCCGCAGACATTACCGGGTTACTGGCCGGCACCCCGGTGGTGCTTGGCTATGTTGATGTAATGTGTACGGCACTTGGCGGCGGTTTGTACGATCCTGACTGCGACCCGGGCTGCACTATCATTGGCTCTACCGGTATGCACATGAAGCTGGTGCGCGGTGCCGATAATGTGGTGCTAAACGACGACTGCACCGGTTACACCATGTGCATGCCTGTCCCCGGTGTCTATTCGCAAATGCAGTCAAACATGGCCGCCACACTGAACATCGACTGGCTGCTTGATACCGCGGTTGACCTGCTGCAACGCTGCGGCGTGGAAAAAAGCCGTGCTGATCTTCTGCCCTTACTCGACGACTGGGTAGCCAACGCAGCACCTGCCACTGTGTTGTATCAACCGTATATATCAGAGGCCGGTGAGCGTGGTCCGTTTATAGATGCGAGCGCCCGCGCCGGCTTTACCGGTTTATCGGTCAACCACAACTTTGGAGACCTGGCGCGAGCGGTGTTTGAAGGGTTATCCTTCGCCGCACGTGACTGCTATGCCGCCATGGGTGGTGCACCGGCTGAAATTCGCATTACCGGTGGGGCCGCGCGCAGCAAACAACTGGTAAAGATTTTGTCGTCTTCATTGAACAGCGCCATCAGAACCAGCGACATTGCCGAGGCCGGTGCCGCCGGTGCCGCCATGATGGCAGCGGTCGCGATAGGCCACTACGCATCAATGGACGACTGCGCTCGCCAGTGGGTGGTGCCACATCTCGGTGACATGACTCAGCCTGACGCTGAACTGGCACAACACTACGCGGCGTTATTTCCTGCGTATCAGCAAACGCGTCAGTCGCTGGCCGGCAGCTGGAAGGCACTGGCCTTACATCGGCAAACCATGCATTCATAATGACCCATAACCTCATATGACCATCAACTTAACATGACCTCTATCTCAGCATGACCACGAGAATCGCAATTATCGGTGATCGCTTTATGTTGCCGGAGATCTTTCAGCGTGAAATAGAAGCGCTAAACGGCACCGAGCTCGATATTCGCTGCATGGCTAACGACTGGCCGGATGAGCCGGTGGAACATGGCTATATCAACGATGGTGGCAACAAGCCCGCCAACGGTCTTGAAGGGTTAAAGGAATATATTGGAGAACCCGATGCCATCTGTGATTTCATCGGCGATGCAGACATTCTGGTCACCCATCTTGCCCCACTGAGTGATGCAATGCTGCAGCGGCTGCCCAACCTGAAGCTGGTGGCGGTATCGCGCGGTGGCCCGGTTAATATAGACACTAACGCCACGCGTAAACGCAATATAACCGTCGTAAACGCCCCCGGCCGCAACGCCAGTGCTGTTGCCGAATTTACCATTGGCGCCATACTCGCCGAAACGCGGCTGATTCGCATTGGCCACGAAACGCTGCGTCAGGGCGAATGGCGCGGTGATCTTTACCGTGCTGATCGCACCGGACGCGAACTCAAAGAGATGACCGTTGGTCTGGTCGGCTATGGTCAGATAGGTACACGCCTGACATCTATGCTGATGGCGTTTGGGCCTCGCATACTGGTTACGGACCCGTACGTTAACCTGTCCGAAGAACATCAGGCCGCGGGTGTTGAACAAGTCAGCTTTGATACGCTGCTGGAAGAATCAGACATTGTCTCGTTACACGCGCGCGTTACTGACGAAACCAAACACATGATCAACGCAAAGACACTGGCAAAAATGCGTGAGGGCAGCTTGTTTATCAATACCGCCAGGGGTCCGCTGGTAGATTACCCGGCACTGACAGAAGCGTTAAAACAGGGCCGCCCGGCTGCGGCAATGCTGGAGACGTTTGATATTGAACCACCACCGGCAGACAAAGAGTTGTTGTCGCTGCCTAACGTCACACTAACGCCGCACATCGCGGGTGCCTCTGTATACACCATCACCAAGGCAGCAGCGATGATTGCTGAGGAAATAAGACGCTTCCTCAATAACGAACCACCGCTCAATACCTGTTAACCATCTTGCCAGGCTGCCAGTTAGCCATGCACTCGCGAATAACATCGGATTAGACAGTGAACAATACCGCTGGAAGCGAAACCTCTAACAACACCGAGAGCAACAACGCCATGCAATTGGGGCAGCCCAGCCAGCCCTATGACCTGTTTATCGTTGGTGGCGGCATAAACGGTGCCGGCATTGCACGCGATGCCAGTGGCAGAGGTTTATCCGTAGCGCTGTGTGAAAAGGACGATATCGCATCAGGCACCAGTTCTCGCTCCGGCAAGCTGGTGCACGGTGGACTGCGCTACCTGGAATACTATGAGTTCAGGCTGGTGCGCGAGGCACTAATTGAACGTGAGGTGCTGCTTGAGTCAGCGCCGCATATAATCTGGCCGATGCGCTTTGTATTGCCGCACAACAAAAACGACCGCCCGGCCTGGCTGGTGCGCCTGGGCCTGTTTCTCTACGACCATCTGGGCGG
>CAYMFQ010000195.1:0-4279 GCA_964389335.1 uncultured Granulosicoccaceae bacterium | reverse complement strand
GTCTACGCCAAAGGCCTGGTAAACGCAGCGGGTCCATGGGTAAACGATATTATTGATAACCTGCCCGCAGCCGATGCCGGTGAGTCATCTGACAAGCGCGTACGTCTGGTAAAAGGCAGCCATATCATTACGAAGAAATTCTGGCAGGGTGACCACGCTTATCTTATTCAAAACCATGACAAGCGCGTGATCTTTGTTAATCCGTACGAAGATGACTATGCACTGATCGGCACCACCGACATACCGCACGATGGCAGCGCAGACACAGTGCAGGCCGATGCCGATGAAATTCAGTATCTGATCGACTGCGTTAACCGCTACTTCGCCAGCCAACTCAGCACCGATGATGTTGTGCGCACGTTCTCGGGCGTGCGGCCTTTATACGATGACAACGCCGCCAACCCCAGCGCCGTCACACGCGACTATGTATTTGATGTTAATCACTCAGACAATAACGACACACCACTGCTGTCAATATTCGGTGGCAAGATAACCACCTATCGAAAGCTGGCAGAACATGCACTGGAAAAACTGACCCCGTTTTACCCGTCCATGACAGCAGCATGGACTCGTGGTGCAGCGCTGCCCGGCGGAGCCATTGCAGACGCGGACTTTGATCGCTTTCTGGCACAGCAACAGCAGTCGTACAGCTGGCTCGACCACGCTACCCTGCACCACCTGGCGCGGCACTATGGTGATCGTCTTGGGCAGGTGATCGGCAATGCCACCTCCACCGCGCAACTTGGACAACAGTTTGGGCCGTGTTTTTACGAAGCCGAAGCGCGCTACTTACAAACACACGAATGGGCGACCGAACCCGAAGACTTTCTGCAGCGCCGCAGCAAGCATGGCCTGCATATGACCGCACAGCAGCGCGAGGCATTTGCACGCTGGTGTGAAAGCGAGCAGGCACAGCCATTATCTGCCTGAGGATTTATACTGCACTGCCTGCCGCATCATCCGATGTAAACCAGAAACCATCAGCACCCTACCCGCCAGGTCAGGAAAAAAATGACTACCGAGAGTGAATACGATCAACTGCTGCGCCTGTCTGAAAAGGTCGGATCAGACCCGGCACTGGTGCAGGCTGCCGGTGGCAACACCTCGATCATTATCGACGATACCTTGTGGATCAAGGCATCGGGCACCTGGCTGATGAACGCCCGCCGCGCCGATATCATGGTGCCGGTCACACTGCCGCTGCTGCTTGATGCGCTTGCCAAAGATGATCCTGCCGCAGAACGCGCACAGGCGTTTGTTGATCAGCAGCGCAACCCGGGAGGTCTGCGCCCTTCCATTGAAACAACCGTACACGCCGTACTGCCACAAATGGTTGTTGTGCATGTGCACTGCGTACAAACCATAGCGGTGGCCGTGCGCACTGATGCGGAGGCAGAACTGGCAAAACGACTACAGGGTTTTAACTGGGCCTATGTACCCTATGTGCGACCGGGCCTGCCACTGTGCCGCGCAATAGCCTCGGCCATCAACGACGACACCGATGTGGTAATACTGGGCAACCATGGCCTGGTCGTGGCCGCCGATACCGTGGCCGAAGCAGAAGACTTATTGCAACGGGTTTGCGCGTCCATATCGGAAACGTCGGGAGCGGCAACGTCGGAAGCGGCAATATCGAAAACCGCATCGTCCGTAGCACCGCGGCAATCAACACCGTTTGATCAACAGCAACTTTTACAACGTGCAGATAACAGTGAATACCGACTACCAGCACTTGAACGCTCGCACCTTTCCGCCCTGGACCCCGTCAGCCTCAACTACGCCGGTGGCGGCAGCCTGTATCCCGACCATGTAATTTTCCTTGGTGATGGCGCAGCAGTGGCACGCGAGGGTGAAACAGCCACCGAAGTCTGCGCACGCCTGCAGCAACCTGATAAGCCTGTTCCCATGCTGATACTATTCCCCGGCCTGGGTGCACTGATACATCAGAGTGCCGACGACGCCAAAGAGGCGATGGCGCAGTGCCTGGCCGACGTAACCGTATTAATTGAACCACAGGCGCAACTGCACTACCTTAACGAAGAACAAACCTATGAGTTGCTAAACTGGGATGCAGAACAGTATCGGCAATCACTAAATCGTCAATCCTGATACTGTAATTTCCGGATTCTGCTAATAGATGAATACCTCAACACATGGCCTGTTTATCGGCATAGACCTCGGCACCTCCGGCGCCCGAGCCATGGCCATAGACACCAATGGCACACCACACGGAGATGGTCGCTGTTCCCTGCCCGAGTCAGACCGCCGTGACCCTTCAGCCTGGTGGAATGCAGTCAGCACTGCACTGCAACAACTGCTGTCACAAATAGACCGCACCCGTGTCAGAGCCATTGCTATCGATGCGACCTCCGGGACCGTGCTCGCCATTAGCGCTGATGGCACACCGCTAACACAGGCCCTGATGTATAACGACACCGTCGAAGATCAGGCAATACTGCAGGCCATTGCCAATGTGGCACCGGCCACGAGTGCCGTGCACGGTGCATCATCAGCGCTGGCGCGGGCGATAACATTGCAGCAGCAAGTAGCCGAAAAGCATGGCAGCCACGACAATACATTTATTGTTCACCAGGCAGACTGGCTGGCCGGCCAGTTGAGCGGACACTACGCAACCAGCGACGAAAGCAACGCACTTAAAACCGGCTATGACCCGGTAGCGCGCCACTGGCCGGACTGGATTGCCACCACAGGGGTGAACCCGAAGCTGCTGCCATCTGTCTTGCCCTGCGGCACCAGCCACAGAGCAATCAGCAAACCAGCAGCGCAACAGTTTCAACTACCGGATAACACCGCACTGGTAACCGGTGCTACCGACGGCTGTGCCTCTTTTCTTGCCACCGGTGCGAACACCATCGGTGATTGCGTCACCGCGCTCGGCACCACAATCACCATGAAGATGTTAAGCGACAAACCCTTGTTCGCCCCCGAATACGGCATCTACAGCCATCGCATCGGCGACATGTGGCTGGCGGGTGGCGCCTCGAACAGCGGCGGCAATGTGCTTGCGGCGCACTTCACCAATGACGAGCTTGCCGAGTACTCCACTCAAATCAACCCGCAACAAAGCCCGGGCCTGAACTACTATCCACTGGTAAAGCCCGGTGAGCGCTTTCCACATAACGATGCAAACTGGCAGCCGTGCATAAGCCCGCGGCCATCAAGTAACGTTGAATTTTTACACGCACTGTTCGAAGGCATGGCAGACATCGAAGCGCTGGGCTATCAGCGACTGCAATCACTGGGCGCGCCAGCACCCACGTCAGTGCGTACCGTTGGCGGCGGTGCAGGCAATGCAAAATGGTCTGCCATCAGACAACTGAAACTGAACGTGCCTTTTAGTGACTCGGAATCATCCGATGCCGCGGTCGGCATGGCGCAACTGGCCCGGCAGGCACTGCGGCAACAATAGAGACCTTACCTGCATGACTGGCTCAAACTCCGCAGACCTGACAACAATTGATGCACTGCTGGCGCGTCACCGTTACTTTCTAATCGACCAGTTTGGTGTTTTACACAATGGCAAAACGCCATACCCAGGCGCGATAGAAGCGCTTGCACACATTCGCGACAGTGGCGCACAAAGCATTATCATTTCCAATTCGGGCAAACGCTCCGCACCGAACTACCTGCGCATGGAATCACTGGGCTTTCACCGCGAGAGCTATAACGAAATGATCACCTCTGGTGAAACCGCCTGGCACCGCTGCAAAGCGATGATCGAAAACGGCGAGCTCAACCCAAACGCTGCCTGCTACTTACTGTCAAACGATGGCGATACATCATCTATTGACGGGCTTGGGTTACGGCAAGCCAGCACAGTCGACGAAGCAGAACTTATAATGCTGAGCGGACTGCGTATCGACGACAGTGAAATGGACGTTGAACTGAATCATTACCTCAACCTGCTGCAACCCGCACTCACCAATGGCACCCTGTGCATTTGCACAAACCCGGATAAAAAAGCCTTAATCGGCAACACCACCGTGTTTGGCCCCGGCCGCGTGGCAGAAGAATTTGAAAAGCGTGGCGGTCGCGTACTGTGGGTCGGCAAGCCCTACCCGGAAATCTATCAGTTTTGCCTGTCCCGCTTTGACGGTTATACAAGCGACCAGCAGTCACAGGTTGTTTGTATCGGCGACAGTGTGGAGCACGATATTTGTGGAGGCCACAACTCTGGTCTCACAACCACTTTAGTCAGAACGGGGATTTATCAGGACCTTGACGACGCCGAAATGCAGCCGTTGTTTGACAAGTATGG
>CAYMFQ010000194.1:0-10511 GCA_964389335.1 uncultured Granulosicoccaceae bacterium | reverse complement strand
CCGTAGGGTGCTCTGAGTGCAACGAAGCGCACCACACCAACACTTCTCACCAATACGATTCATCCCTGAATGCCTCCACACACCGAGACACTTTAACCGAAGGCATTTCATTACCCTGTAAAGACTGTGCCATCCAGCCCTCGGGCCAGGTCAGGGAATACGGCGCTTCTATAAAATCAACAGATATCTGCCTGAACCCAACTTTGGTGTAATACGCAGGATCACCATAGGTAAACACCAGATCAGCACCCCGAGCCTTCATCGACTCAAGCCCGTGGAGAATCAATTGTTGCCCAACACCGCGGCGCTGATACTTTGTATGCACGGCTACCGGCGATAACAGCTCTGCCTGTGCAGCCTTATCGTCTACAGATCTGCCTTCCGAACCCGGCTCAAGCCCAAGTCGGCTGAAAAAAATGCAACCAATGATAACCCCCTCGTCCAGAGTACAGTAGCCACATAACTCATCAGTCGCCGTCGTGCTGATAAGGTTTTGCACAAGCGTGCCGATTGTCTCACCCTCTGCCGGCCCTTCAGAATCACCAAATACATTGGCAAACAGGTCAACCACTTCTTTGCTTTGTTTTGGATCAAACTCAGTTATCTGCATTAGTATCTCCTGTAGAAATCGCCTCCGCATGCTGAACGCCATTGTCGCCGATTTCGACCCACGGCTGCCGCGACTCTACATAGATGTGGTGTGCGACCTTAAGGTGTTCAGCTCCGCTTATCAGCAGCGCTACCGGTACGTACATCGTGGTAGCGCTATCGGCGCCGGGAACCGGTGAACCACACACTTTACAAAAATGCGAATGCCAGTCATGGCCGGGCATCGACCAGCTTGTGATGCTATCTGTGTTGCAGGTCCACACAAATTGCTCCATCGGTACAACGGTCACCGCAATACCGGCGCTGCCTGTTGCACGTGCACATAAAGAGCAATGGCAAACATAGACGTCCTCAACCGTGCAATCTGCTTCGAACGTTACACAACCACAGTTGCATTGACCTTTTGTCATTGTGCCTCTTTGTCAGTCAGTTGATCCATCGATCCAATCCTCGATCTCTGCCGTGTGCTGTCCCAGCGTCGGTGCCGACGATGCCGGCGGGTAAGCGCTGGCACCACCGAGGCGAAAAGGCAACGTAGGTACCTTGTTACCGTTATCGGTGGTTTGCACAAAGCCACGGGCTTGTACCTGATCAGAGGCCAGTGCCTCGGGCAGACTTCGCAACCGCGCTGCGGGCACCCCGGCTGCCTGCAGTATCGGCTCCCATACCTCTGCGGTGTCTGCTGCCAGTGCCTGTTCTATTTCGGTTGCCAATTCTGCAGCGTGCTGTTTGCGCTCGGCACGATCACGGTAGCGCGAATCCGAAAGCCAGTCCTCACGCCTCAGTGCCACAGCCAGGTTTTTAAAGTGTGACTCTTCATTGACCCCTAACGACAGTACACCTGTTTTACAGGGAAAGCTGCCGGCACCAGGTGAACGACTATTAGCCAGATTACCGCGCCGCTGCGGTGCATTGCCGGTTTGCAGATAATCAGTGACTGATGAGCTCATCAATGACAAACCGGTCTCGAGCATAGAAACATCGATAAACGTACCCTGCCCGGTTGAAGCGCGTTCGTACAGCGCAGCAGAAATGGCAAAACTCGCAGCCAGTGCCGTGCCGTAATCGAGTACTGGCGCACCGGCACGCAACGGACCACTTTGCTGTGTGCCGGTAGCCTCCATCAAACCACACGCGGCTTGTATGTTGACGTCGTAGGCCGCCGTATTTTGCTGCGGACCACCGCGTCCGTAACCGGTCATCGCACAGTGAATGAGATGTGGGTGACGCGCGGCCAGTGTGTCTTCATCAAGCTGCAGTCGTTGCATCGTCGCAGGAACGTGGTTTTCCACTAATACATCCGCACGCTGCAATAACTGGTGGAATCGAGCCAGCCCCTGCTCCGTGTCAAGATCCAGCGCCCACGACCGCTTACCGGCCCCCTGAGTCAGATACGACGTACTCATTCCTGCAGCAGATGCTTTCGTATCAGTTCCACCACGATGGCGAATCGCATCGCCTTTGATTAGCGATTCAACCTTGATTACGTCTGCACCAAGCAGACCCAGGTAATAGGAGCACGCTGGTCCCGCCAGCACATGTGTAAAGTCAACCACAAGCAGACCGGTAAGCGGATGGGTTTTTGACATAAGAGCGTCGCTATGAATACACAATGTATGGAATTATGCGCGCCGCTGCGCAAAAAATCATAGTTAAATGAACATTCGACAGGAATATTGCGTGAGGCGATCAATGCGATCGCGTTACAATCGTGGTTCAGGCATGTTCCGCATTACACACTCCCGGAGGACATTATGAATTTTGCAAAGAAAATAGTAACAGGCGTGGTTGCAACCGCTGCTGCAACCACCATGCTCGCAGGCGTGGCTGCAGCTGACTACCCCGAAAAACCCGTCAAGATAATGGTTGGCTTCTCTGCTGGTGGTGGCACCGACACCACGGCACGAGGATTCGCATCCTACATGCACGAAGCGCCCACCATGAACGGTCTGCCTGCCTACATTGTTAACCTGCCCGGCGCATCCGGCCAGAAAGCTGCCAAGACCGTACTCGACGAAGACGCTGACGGCTATACGCTTTACATGATTAACATCGGCACTTTCATCGCCGGTGAACTGGCCAAAGGCGATGAGCGCCCTTACCACATTCCGGAAGATTTCGTGAACCTCGGCTGCGCTTCGCAACTGGTTACATCATTGCAGATTCACACATCCAACCCCGCAACCACCATGGAAGAGTTTATCGCCAGCGCCAAAGAGTCCGGTAAGGAAGTAACCTGGGGTACCTCCGGTGCAGCAACCATGCACGCCACCATTGGTCACCTGTTCTTCGACACCCACGGTATCAAGCACAAGAAAGTGCCTTTCAAAGGCGGCTCCAAGGCACGTGCAGCACTGGTATCACAATCTGTAGAGGCAGTGTTTGGCGGTGTAAACACGGTGGTTGGTTTTGAAGCAGACATCCGCGCACTTGCCTCAGCTGGCGCCGAGCGGGACCCCATGGCCCCGGACCTGGCAACCTTCAAAGAGCAGGGCACTGACGGTATCGAGTTTACCGGCTTAATGTGCCTGTTTGGCAAAGCCGGTATTCCGGACGAAGTCAAAGAAGACGTTGGTGCAGCAATCGCACACATAGCGGAACTCAAAGGCTATCAGCGCTACATGTCAAAGAACGATTTGGCATCGTTTTACACTGACTCTGCCACCGCAACCGACGCCCAGAACACAATGTTTGAAGTGATGGGTCCGGTGGTTGCAGAAATTATCAAAAACCAGTAGACCGAAAGTGCGGTACCAGAGGCAAGCCTGTGCGCTTGCCTCTTTTTTAGCCAACCAATCTACTTAACTCCAATAATCGACACGTAACGATCTCGGGAGAACAACATCAGCACCCAGCAACAGGAAGCCTATAAAGTACAGGTCGAGTATGGCGTTGCCGCTGTGGTGTTGTTAGTTGGCATCTTCTTTATCTTCCAGGCTTTCACCATTGAAACCTCCCGTGAGTCGGTTGGCCCACGCACACTGCCAATGATACTGGCGGTATCACTGGTGCTTGGCGGCCTGTGGCTCGCACTGCGCGCGTACCTTGGTAAAACGGGTGACATGAAAGACGGCTACGGCTTCCTGGAAAGTGATGTTCAGCGCATTGCGATGGTGGTGGCCTGCGGTGTGTTGTTCGTATTTATGTTTTGGGGCTTTGGATACTTTGTGGCCATCATCTTTACACTCATCGCCATGCTCTACACATTTGGCGTTCGCAACTGGGTTGCAATGATCCTCGGAGCGGTAATACTGGCCATTATTTTTCAGTGGGTTTTTATGGGCGTTATGCTGCTCAATGACCCCAAAGGTGCCATTGTTGATATGCGCCCTTACACCAACTGGATTACAGGGGCCAAATAGTTGCAAAACCAATGCGCCGGTGTTCAGGAGTTTTTCGACTCCGTTGGGTTTCTGTCGATTTTCTTCGATATCTCGTGTGGATTCGTCATTCTGTTTAATGACCCTTTTGCACTGATGTTTGTGGTGCTGGCAGCATTTGTCGGAATCGTCTTTGGCGCCCTGCCCGGCCTCACGGCAGCGGCCGCCATCGCTATGATGTTGCCCATACTCATCGCCTACAACGATGAAATCGGTGGCCTGGCAGGGCTGGCATTTCTGTATGTTATTGGCAAGTCCGGTCGCTATGGCGGGTCCATCGCCGCCATTCTCTTCAACACACCAGGCACCGCCGCTTCTGCAGCGACCATGCAGGACGGCTACCCGATGACACAAAAGGGACAAGCCGGTAAAGCATTAAAAACCGCTACCGTATCCTCCGCATACGGTGACTACTTTGGCGAGCTGGTACTGATATTTGGCGCCGTATCGATAGCCGCCTTTACCCGTCAGTTCGGCCCCCCTGAAAACTTCGCCATTTACCTGATGGCGTTTGTGGTCATTGGCTCAGTGGTCAGCGACAGCATAATTAAAGGCATTATCTCAACACTGTTTGGTGCCATCGTCGGTTTGATTGGCGAAGACATCATCACCGGTCAATTCAAAATGACCATGGGTATCGATGAGCTCGAGTCCGGCATGGCACTGGTCCCGTTGCTTATCGGCGTCTTTGTTATATCTGAAGTTATTATTCAGGCCGAGAGAGCCGCCAAGGTTAAGATGATCAACCTGGCCCCCGGCAAGGTTGAAGACCCAACCGCCCACTACTTTACCTGGCCGGAATTCAAGCGCTGCATACCTTTGATGTTTCGCTCGTCGATCTATGGCTCACTGATTGGCATGATGCCCGGACTCGGCTCGTCCGTTGCCTGCTTTGTCGCCTACGGTGAAGAAAAACGCAAAGCTAAAAATAAGGATGAGTGGGGTACCGGAGTGGTAGAGGGAATTGCCGCACCAGAGTCAGCCAACAATGCGGTCTCCGGCCCGTCGATGATTCCACTGCTCACACTTGGCATACCAGGCTCCACCATCGCGGCGGTGTTGATCGGTATGTTTTTGGTTAACGGATTGCAGCCCGGCCCGTCTATCTTTGCCACAGAGCCACCATTATTTATGGGCGGTCAGCTCATCAGCCCAAGAGAGTTTATCTTCGGTATTTTCGCTGCCGGATTAATTGGCATTGCCTGCTATGCGCTGATTGGTTATTTCGCTGCACCATTCATTGGCCGCATGATTGCAATCCTGCCCACACAGTATTTGTACCCGTTCATTTTTATGACCGCGCTGGCCGCGAGCTATTCATCGCGTGCGTCAATTTGGGATGTCGGCTTTGCCCTGCTCTTTGGTGTTATCGGTTACGCCATGCGTCGCACCAACTTCTCAGCGGCGGCGTTTATCATCGCCTTTGTGCTAACCGCCAGTATGGAAGAAGCGTTCCGCCAATCGATGATTATCTCCGACAACGGCTTTCTCGTATTCACCAGCTTCGAGTATCAGGGTAAATTTTCATACGCACCGATATTCCTGATGATCGGCGCCGCCGTCATACTCTTCCGTGCATGGTCAGGCTACCGCGCCCGACGCGCATAGAGCACGATCAACGTAGGGTGCTCTGAGTGCCGCGAAGCGCACCAGAACACGAAACACTGGAAAACACACCAAACACAACACTTGTGCAGTTCGTCGTACTCACAGCACCCAACGGTTACATGCATAAAACACAACGATAAACCGAAAACCTGAATCACCCACCTTGACCATCGGCTTTGACATTCGATTTGTACCGATCTTCTTCTTTGGCCTGCTTGGTGGCCTGATCGCGCTTCAAATCGGATTACCCATGCCGTTCCTGCTTGGCGGCATTGCCGGCGCCGCAAGTTTTGTTTTGTGGTACGAACGTGGCGACAGGCAACTGCCAAAACTATCGCGCTGGGTCAGAACAATTTTTATGTCAATCATTGGAGCGATGATTGGCTCTCGCTTCACATCTGATCTATTACCGCTGCTGCCACAGTTCTGGGTGTCTGCACTGGCGCTGATTCCGTTTATTGTGTTCGCACATGGCGGTAGTTATCTAATCATGCGCAAACTTGGCAACTATAAAAAACTCGATGCCTATTACGCGTCGCTGCCCGGCGGCATCATTGACTCTGTCATGCTGGCTGAAGCAGCCGGGGCCGACATTCGCGTCGTTACCGCACAACACTTCATCCGTATAATCGTGGTGGTCACGTCCGTACCGCTACTGTTCCTGGTTGTGCACGGCGATGCGGTGGGCTCACTGGCAGGAGAAAGCCTGGCCACGGATCAGTATGACCCGATTGATCTGGCACTATTACTGGTCATCGCCATGACTGGCCTGTTTATCGGCAGGCGTATGCGGTTGCCAGTGTCTCATATGCTCGGGCCATTGTTGCTGTCGCTTGTGTTATCCGTTAGTGGCATCGTCGCACTTGACCTGCCCTGGTGGCTCAGTCACTTTGTACAGTTTGTTGTCGGTAGTGCACTGGGAGCGCAGTTTTCCGGCGTATCCCGGCAACTGCTGGTGCGAGGGTTTGGCATGGGGCTGCTGTCCGGTGGTTACATGTTGCTGCTTGCGGGCGCGTTTGCACTGCTCCTAACCGACTATGTTCCAGCTGATTTCGGTGTGCTGTTTATCAGTTTCGCTGCCGGTGGATTGGTCGAAATGAGCCTTATTGCACTGTCGCTAAACTTCACACCGGTGGTGGTCGCACTGCATCACCTGCTACGAATTCTGCTAACCATCTGGTTTGGCAGTTTCCTGTCAGGGCGCTTGTTTAAAACGGAACCCGGGCCATGAAGATCTATCAAACACTTGCGGATGCCTTCTATCGCGAGCAAACAGATGTGTGTTTTGCGTTATTGGGCGATGCCAATATGCACTGGGCCGGGGCACTGGCTGATACCGGTGTTCGCTTTGTTTACGCACGCCATGAACATGCAGCCGTGGCAGCCGCAACCGCCTTTGCGCGTGCCACCAGCAAGGTCGGTGTGGCCACAGTCACCTGTGGGCCCGGTTTAACTCAGGTCATGACCATACTGCCAATTGCAGTCAGGGCACGTATTCCACTGATTGTTTTTGCAGGCGAGGCTCCGTTAAAAAAACCCTGGTACAACCAGGGCATCGACCAACAGCCGTTTGTAGATGCATGCGGTGCGGAGTATCGCGCACTGCATAACCCGGATTCTATGATCGATGGCGTACATCGTGCGTTTACCGATGCCAGGCAAAATCGCCTGCCCATCGTCATCGGCGTACCTTTCGATTTGCAACAGCAGGAATACGACGGCCCTTCACCACACGCCACCTCAGAACAACGCTGCAGTACACCGGCCCCAATAGCACCAACGCCGGGTGCCATCGACAAAGCAGCAAGCTGGATAGGCGACGCCAAACGCCCGGTAGTGCTGGCGGGCCTGGGTGCAATAGAAGCCAAACAAGAATGCATCACGCTGGCCGAACAATGTGGCGCCTGCCTTGCCACCACTCTGCCTGCCAAAGGGCTATTTCATGATCAGCCGTATTGTCTGGGTGTGGCCGGCGGATTTGCCACCGAAGGCGCCAAAGCAATCTTTGCCGAAGCAGATCTTGTCATTGGCATTGGTGCCAGACTTGCCTCTCACACCTTTGATGGCGGTAGCCTTACACCCGATGCGCGCGTAATTCATATTGATATTGCCCCACAGGAACACGTGCAGGGACGCAAGGCCGCAGACATGACCATCACGGCGGATGCCACACTTGGCGCACAGGCACTGACACAAGCGCTAAACAAACTTTCAAAGCCGCATGGCTGGCGCACTGCTGACATGAAGGCGCGTACTCATGCCGCATTAACGCTTCCAGATGATCGCGATACACCAGACGGCGCATTGCACCCGATGGCGGTTATCAAAACACTCAGCGGAGTTATTCCACGCGACTGCCACATCGTTAATACATCCGGCCACAGTGCGTACTACAGCGCGCAGATGAATCATCACCCGCAAAGCCATTACACAGTTATTCGAGAGTTCGGCGCCATTGGCAATGGCACCTCGTTTGCGATGGGCATCGCTGCCGCACACCCTGACCGACCGGTGGTATTGCTCGACGGTGATGGCTCGGCGCTAATGCATATTCAGGAACTTGAAACCATGCAACGCCATGGCATGCAGATTCTTGTGGTGGTGTTAAACGATGGTGCTTACGGATCTGAGGTGCACAAGCTCCGCGCCGATGGTGTCAATGATCGTGGCTCGGTATTTGGCCGCCCGAACTTTGCCGCCATTGGCAGTGGCTTTGGCCTGACCGGGCACACCTTCACCAGCACTGATGATATTCAGCAAGGCATGCGAAAGTGCATGGATGACTTCCTGTCAAAGCAAACACCCGCCGTTTGGGATGTTCACATCTCCGACCAAATCGCCTCACCGCAGATACTAAAAGCGCATCGAGGCTAGTTGGAACGCAGCAGCCAGTAGGCTATACCCGCCGCCATCGCCACCGCAACCATGGCATGCTGTAGCTCCGCAGAGACGACCGTTAGTAAAAAGCCCGTTACCAGCGGACCACAGGACGCACCGATATCACGCCACGTTTGCATCCGGGCCAGCGCACCAAGTGCGTCTTCATCCGCACGCAGCGATTGTGCAATAACCGCAGGCCCCAGTGATGCCAGTGCCCCTCTGAATATCAGCATTAGCAATGCGCCGGTTATGGTCATACCAACCGCCACTCCAATAAACCCAAGCATCGTCAGCGCCGCCGCTACAATAAATACACGCCTCGCACCAACCTTGTCTGCAATCCAGCCAAACAGTGGCGCCGCAATTGCCTCGCCGAAGTGGCGCATTGCCAGCAGCGCGCCACCGCCGAGTACGGCCTCAGACAACGGTGCGTCACGTGCAAAGATCAAAGTAATTGACACAGCGAACACACCGTCAACGCCATAGCCCTGCAGAAAAAACAACACATCAATAGGTTTTGGTTTGGCAAGCGATGCCGGCTTGCTGTCTTTAACCTGAGCAGACACGCCACGTGGCAACGACAAAGCAAAAGGAATGGCGAGCGCCGTCGGAACCGCCAGAATCAGAAACACCGTGGTGGGGCCCGTTTCGCCAACCAGCCATGCGCCAAACAGCAGCGCAAAAATAGGCCCGATACGTTGAATGGCCTGACCAACACCCACCCGGGTGCCCGCCCTTTCCCGAGACGCTATGGCATACGACAACGTAGCCAACACCAGCGTGGCGTAAGTTAAGCCCCAAAGAATTCTGGCCACCAGCATCATGACCGGCCCCTGACTGATGCCATACAGCGCAGTCGACAGCGTTGCCACCACGGCTGCAGCAATACACATACTGCGCACACCAACCCGTTGCGTCAGCCGTGCAATGACGCCATATGCAAACACTCGGACAATGCGATTGGCAGACAACATCACCCCAACCCACGCGAGCGTTAAACCGAAACTCTCTGCATAAGCCGGCAATACCGCATACAACAACGCATCGCCCAGCAGCGCCAGCGACATAATAGAGGAAGAACCGACAATGGCATGCCAGCCACTACCGTCTGAGGTATTTGTCATGCGGAGTATTAGTACTCCCTATAAAGCGGGGGTATAGCGGGCTTACAAGCGATGCTAATCGTCATCGCGGTGCGGATCATTTGTCGGCAATGATTCTCGCAGCTCATCCATAGACTTCCACGCAGGCTTTGCACCGACACCCTGCTCATCCGGCAGATAGGCGGATGGCGCGGCATCAGCCAGATTCGGGATATACCGCGGACAGTTGGGGAAAATTTCATCAGCCTGCATATTAACAATAAGCTTACCGGTATTACTGTCAGGCTCTCCCAGCTCGCAGACACCATTCACCCGCAGGCGCCGCGGATCATCACCAAAGCGAATAAACAGCAGCCCCGCGCGAGGTGACTTTAGAATATTGCCAAGGCTGCGGTACATGGAATTACCGTCGTAATCTGCCCACTGTAACGCGTTAGGCCCGGTCACCCGCACAAACCCACGGTGGCCACCTTTGAACGAACAATCAACGCTGTCTCCGCCTGCCGTTGCCAGAAAGAAAAATTCTGACTGTTCAATAAACCGGACATCCTCTTCCCGAAACGATTCCAGCCGCCGATGCTTTTCCAGTGCATCCGCAATGCGCCTGCCATCAAAACGATCCTGCAGTTCACGATGCCCGCTGTGGAACATACTTTTGCTGTGTTTGGCCATGGGAGTAGAGAATCGAGTGGGCTCAAAACGTAACGTAACAGGTTTTTAGGTTGATCAGTACAATTCTTCAATTGCCGATGCAAACATTGACGGTAACGTGCTTTCAATCAATGGTGGATGCGCTTGATGCTTATCACACCCTCTACGTGGCTACGCGGCGAATCAGGGTTGTACGGTCTTTTGGCGGGTATTTGTAGGGGGGATAAGCTGCAAGCGCATCCACCAAAACCACTCACCTCTTAACAGCATTCACCCATTG
>CAYMFQ010000193.1:0-10528 GCA_964389335.1 uncultured Granulosicoccaceae bacterium | reverse complement strand
TACTCAGTGGACAGGACTAGTCCTGTGTGACTCGGTTTGCTTCTTCAAGGCTTGTAAGTCCTGCCATGACCTTTTTCAATGCGGATCGCCTTAGGTCATCAATGCCTTCCTTTTTGGCCTGATCTGCGATGTCGATTGAGTTGCCTTCCGACATGATGATACGACCCATCGCTTCAGAGATCGGCATAACCTGATAAATACCCACTCGGCCTTTGTAACCCTCGTTGCACTTGGAGCAGCCGTTAGCAGTATATAAAGTGAATTCTTCCTGTTGCAGATCTTCTTCAGTGAAGCCTTCCTTCAGTAAGACCTCCTTCGGAATATCTGCTGGCTGTTTACAATCGCAGAGTCTTCTCGCAAGCCGCTGTGCAATAATCAACGTTACAGCGCTGGCAACATTGAATGGTGGTACACCCATATTCATCAGACGAGAAATAGTTTGGGGCGCATCGTTTGTATGCAGCGTGGACAATACCAGGTGACCAGTTTGTGCTGCCTTAATAGCGATGCTGGCGGTTTCAAGGTCGCGAATCTCACCAACCATTATCACGTCAGGATCTTGTCTGAGGAAAGACTTTAGTGCCTCAGCGAAGGTCAGTCCTGCTTTCGGGTTTACGTTAACCTGGTTAATACCAGCAAGGTTAATTTCTGCTGGATCTTCGGCAGTTGATATATTGGTGTCGGGCGTATTCAGTATGTTCAAACCGGTATACAGAGATACCGTTTTACCACTACCAGTTGGCCCTGTTACCAGGATCATGCCGTACGGATTCGCCAGCGCATCCATGTAACGCTTTTTCTGCTCATCTTCGTAGCCGAGCACATCAATACCAAGCTGTGCGCTGCTTGGGTCGAGAATACGAAGTACAGTCTTCTCGCCGAACAGAGTGGGGCAGGTATTAACACGAAAATCGATTGCACGATTCTTCGATATTTTTAGTTTTATTCTGCCGTCCTGGGGGACTCTTCTCTCGGAAATATCCATCTTGGACATCACCTTGAGTCGAGCTGTTATTTTGCCGGCAAGATTTAGTGGTGGCTGAGCCACTTCCTGCAACATGCCATCAACACGAAATCTGACGCGGAAAACTTTTTCATAGGGCTCAATGTGAATATCCGATGCGCCGCGCTTGATGGCATCCATCAGAACCTTATTAACAAATCGAACCACTGGGGTATCGTCAATATCTGATGAGTCACTATCGTCCTGTGTAGAGTCGTCTTCACCGAGCTCCATATCGAAGCTTTCGTCAAGGCCTTCTCCAAGGCTGCCCATGTCTGAGGCAGAATCGGCTTGCTCGATCAGTTGGGCTAGCTTGTCCTCTTCCACTAAAACCGGAATAACAGTTTTGCCAGACGTGAATTTAATCTCGTCGATTGCGGTTGTGTTGGTTGGGTCTGAAAGCGCGACGAACAGCCTTGGGCCTCGAAGAAAAATTGGCAGCGCGTTGTGCTTGGTTACCAGTTCTTCTTTGATGAAATCGCTTGGAAGGGAATCCGCAGTTAGCGCCGTTAAATCGAATAACGGTAAACCAAACTCGAGTGCAGCTATGTTGGCTATTCTCGTGGCGGAGATATCCATGTGATGTACGAGATGGCTAATTAGCTGACGCTTGTTTGCACTTGCATCAGCAAGGGCTTGCAATGCGTCTTCCTGGCTTAGTACCTCTTCACGCACAAGTCTGCGAGGTAGCCCTGACAGCGATTGTTTTGCGTCATTGGACGTCGGTGTTGTATTTGACATTGAAATTCCGCCGAATCTAATTATTTTATATGCGACTCTTTAACTGAGATCGGCATGCAAGCGATAAGGTTGAGGATAGGTGAGGCTGGAAAGTAATAAATTTTGAAAAGTGTCAACCCTCATTTGCGAGGGCATTGACATGACCGCACGTAACGCCAAGATTGTGGCGTCGAATTGCAAGTTGTGTCTTGCTGGACTAGCAGTATTTTAGTGTTACGCAACTACCGCCAACAGACCAGGATAGGGTGTTGTTTAGCAAGGAGGGATTTAGTGTAAAAGTGGCGTCGTTTAGACTTGGTATGGCTTGAGCGGCAATTACACCCTGTGTGACAGTGAGTGTGGAAATAATGCCCTTGTTCATGACTGCAGAGGGAACGTAGTCGCTATCGTTGCTGCATGTAGTAAGGTCGTTGCTTGCCTGGTAGCAGATCTCTACCGCGCTCTTATACTTTGTCGCCTCCATCGTTAACTCGGAGAACTTCGCTCTCTTTGTATATTGATGATACTGAGGGACCCCGATTGCAGACAATATCCCGATAATTGCGATGACGATCATTAATTCGATAAGAGTGAAGCCACGGGATAGTTTCATTTCTTACTCGGCTTAGTAGTTTAAGGTACTTGCCATAAATCATGGCAAGTACCGTGGGTCAAGACGTGCGATTAGCAGTATTTTGTAGCTGCGTCGTCACATGTACTAACACCTGCGTTCAAACCCCAGGTCATTGTATTGGCAGCGTTATCATACACACCGTCAATTGCATAGATAGCACCGTTGACAGAAGTAGCATCGCCAGTCATGGTGACTGTGATAGTGCCAGCGTTTTCAGCGATTGCTGCGCTAGTCACGTTCTGACCAACCTGTACAGAGGCTTGTGTAACACCAATTGCTGCCCAGTCTGCGCAAGAAGCAGTAGCCTGGTTAGTTTGCAGGCAAACGTCGATACCAGTTTTGATTGGGGCTGTGGCTGAAACAACTTCAGCGAACTTAGCGCGCTTTGTGTACTGACCGTACTGTGGAACAGCTACAGCTGCCAGAATACCGATAATCGCGATAACGATCATCAATTCAATGAGTGTGAAGCCTTTTTGAGCTTGTTTGTACATATACCTGTCTCCAGAGAAGTAAAATGCATTGTTATAAATTCAATGGGTAAACCCATCGTTTTGAGTTATCGCCAATGCAGGGTATTTCTTAAACTTCCGGCCCGAAGATTTATTGCGAAAGGTATATTTTTGACGCGTAGTTTTCGCTAAAACGTAAGTATTCTGACAACTTACGGATGTTTGTGGCTTATGTCAGTTTTTTATAATTTCTTTTCTCGCTTGTGTTGATTTGTTGACGTAGCGGCCTCACGCGACCTGTTAGCTTCGATACTTGCGCAGTTTTCCAAGCTCAGGATGATCCGGATCGCTCTGTTCCAGCATCAATACCGTAGCGCGAGCCAGATCGAAGTTGCCAAGCGCGCCGTGTGCCTGTGCCATCAGGGCCAGTCCGTCATTGGTATAGCTGGTATCCCGATATTGCTCAATCATATAGTTGACTCGGTTGATCACTGCGATCATGGCGCTGCGGCTGTAGTAGTAACGCGCGGTACTGAGTTCGTGCTGTGCCATCGCGTTGCGCAGCACCTCCATTCGCTCTTTTGCATCGTCAACGTAGGGGCTGTCGGGGAACTTTCTTGTCATGGTGGCGAAGCTTGCGAACGCATCGCGAACACTGGCCTGGTCGATTTGATGCAATTTGCGACTGACCACGGAGTCGAGCAGGGACTTGCCGGTTGAAAAGTAGACCAGCCCGAGCAGGTAGTGGGCGTAGTCGGCATTGTCATGGCGCGGATACAGCCGGAGGTATCTGTCAATAGTGGCTGATGCGGAGTCATATTCGGTTTGCTTATAGTAGGCGTAAGCAATATCGAGCTGAGCCTGTGCGGTGAAGTCGCCGAAAGGGTGTGTCGCCTCCAGGCGTTCCAGCTTTTCGATGGAGGTTTCATATTGCCGCTTGTCCAGCGACCGTCTGGCGTCGGCGTATAACTCTTCAGCGGACCCCTTCACCGGTGTGCCGGAAATCGGATTGACGGCTACCGGGCCTGGATCGTCGGCGGTCTGTCGGAGTGATCCGCAGGCACTAAGCATGGCGACCATCAATATCGAGAGAACGATGGGGGTGCGTGCAGTCATTTTGGTAAGGTCCATATTTTCCGCGTATAAGTGGATTACTATTAGGCGAATTATATCGCTGTTGACGCGGCTGGCGCCTTGCCATCCCGTCAGTCAGGCGGGGATACCATCATTAGTCCAGAATCGATCAGTGAACAGCCGCAGGGCGAAGATCACAGCCAGCGTGTCGAGCATATTGTGCCGGATCACATGGCAGGCCTGCGTTTTGACAAAGTGGTGGCCGAGCTGGTTCCTGCTTACTCGCGTGCGCGGCTGCAGGACTGGATTCGGCAGGGCCGGATCACTCTCGACGGAGCAACCGCTGCCACGCGCCAGCGCGTCGAGGCCGGCCAGCAGGTGGTTGCACACCTGCCTGATGCTGACACAGTGGCGGCAGATGAGACCACCGCGCCGGAGTCGATGGAGATTGATGTCCACTATGAGGATGAGCACGTTCTGGTGATCAACAAGCCGGCCGGGCTTGTCATGCATACGGCACCAGGCAACTATAGTGGCACATTGCAAAATGGTCTTCTTCACTACGACCCGGGGCTGGCCTCAATTCCGCGGGCCGGAATCGTACATCGTCTCGATAAGGACACCAGCGGGCTGGTGATGATTGCCCGTAACCTGCCGGCGCATAACGAGCTGGTCAGGCAACTGCAGGCCAGATCAGTGCACCGAATTTACGACGCAGTGGTGATAGGGGTGCCGGTGGCCGGTGCGACGATTGATGAGCCCATCGGCCGGCATCGCGTTGATCGCAAGCGTATGGCAATTACGGAGTCCGGGAAGCCCGCTATCACTCACTATCGAATTGCAGAAAAATTTGCCAAACACTGCCACATCCGGGTGAAGCTTGAAACCGGTCGTACGCATCAGATTCGCGTGCATATGGCACATGTGAGACACGCACTGGTTGGTGATGCGGTGTATGGCGGACGCCGGCAAATACCTGCCATTGGCGAGGCAGCCAAACTGGCAGTTACTCAGTTCCCGCGTCAGGCATTGAACGCAACAGAGCTTGGTATTGTCCATCCCGCAAGCGGCGAAGAGATGCGCTGGCAGATTCCATTGCCGCAGGACATAGCCGATTTGCTCGACGCGTTGCGTGCCGAATCATGACAACTGCTCACACCCCCATCTTCATTGCCCCTGAATGGTCTGCCCCCGAAACGGTATCCGCTGCCAGTACCACCAGGCTCGGCGGATACAGCGTCGGTCCGTTTTCGAGTTTTAATCTGGGGGCGCATGTAGGTGATGATGCGGCACATGTAAACGCCAATCGCCGTTCGCTGGTACAACACCTTCAATTGCCGGCAACACCGCAATGGCTGCAGCAGGTGCACGGCGATGCGATTCACTATGCAGATAAACACACTTTGGTGGACAGCAATGTACCGGTAGCCGATGCAGCCTGGACTGACCAGCCGAATTGCGTGCTAGCCATTATGACGGCCGATTGTTTGCCGGTATTGCTGGCGTCACAATGCGGGCAGGTTATTGCGGCAGTGCACGGCGGATGGCGAAGTCTAGCGTCAGGTATATTGCAAAAAATTGTAGCAACACTGCCGGTGCCATCCAGTGATCTGACTGCATGGCTGGGGCCGGCCATTGGTCCGAAGCACTTCGAGGTTGGGGATGAAGTGCGCACAGTGTTTGTTGAGCAGAATCCTGCGTTTGCCGGTTGCTTTATGGCTTCCACGCATGACTCAAAAAAGTGTTACGCCGATATCTTCGCCATAGCGTCGCAGTGTTTAGAGCAGTCTGGGGTCACTCGCATTACTGCATCCGGGCTATGTACGGTCAGCGATGAGCGTCGTTTTTTTTCGCATCGACGCGATCAGGGAAGCAGCGGCAGAATGGCCACATTGATCTGGCGCAAATAAACGTCAACGTTGTCAATGAAGGTATTCCACACCCTGTGCATTCGTTGAATTGGGCCGCGAAAGTCCTCATATATAGCACCATTAAACAACTACCCAGAGGTGGATGCCATGAGAATGGACAAGCTCACCAGTAAGTTCCAGCAGGCGCTTCAGGATGCACAGTCCCTGGCGCTGGGACGCGAGCATCAATTTATAGAACCCGCACATTTGTTGATTGCCTTCCTTGATCAGCAGGGCGGCAGTGTGCGCCATTTACTGACTCAGGCTTCGGTTGATGTTAATGGTCTGCGTTCGGCTCTAGGCAAGATGATGGATCGAATTCCACAGGTGTCTGGTGCCGGTGGTGAAATGCATGTGGCAAAGGAACTGGCGCGACTGCTCAACAGTACTGATCAGTTATCGCAGAAAAAGAAAGACCAGTTTATTTCCAGTGAACTGTTTTTAATTGCACTAATGCAGGATAAAAACAACGAGCTGGCAAAGCTGGTGGTGCAGTTTGGCGGCACGCTTGAGCGCATAGAAGAAGTAGTGGAGAACGTTCGTGGTGGTCAGACCGTGTCTGATCAAAATGCAGAAGAGCATCGCCAGGCGCTCGAGAAATTTACCATTGATCTGACCGAGCGAGCGGAGCAGGGTAAGCTAGATCCGGTCATCGGTCGAGACGATGAAATTCGACGCGCCATACAGATACTGCAACGACGAACCAAAAACAATCCTGTATTGATTGGCGAGCCTGGTGTTGGTAAGACGGCAATTATTGAAGGACTTGCGCAACGCATCATAAAAGGCGAAGTGCCCGAAGGTGTTAAAGGCAAGCGGTTATTGTCGCTTGACCTTGCGGGGTTGATTGCGGGTACCAAATTTCGTGGTGAGTTCGAGGAGCGTCTGAAGGCGTTGCTCAACGATCTGTCGAAGCAGGAAGGTCAGGTCATCCTTTTTATCGACGAAATTCATATGATGGTCGGTGCCGGTAAGGCCGAAGGTTCGATGGACGCCGGCAATATGTTAAAGCCGGCATTGGCGCGCGGGGAGCTGCATTGTATTGGTGCAACCACACTTGATGAGTATCGCGAGTACATTGAAGAAGACGCTGCCCTTGAGCGACGCTTTCAAAAAATACTGGTTGATGAGCCTAGCGTTGAAGACACTATTGCCATATTGCGTGGTTTGAAGGAACGCTATGAAGTGCATCACGGTGTCGATATAACCGACCCCGCGATCATCGCTGCGGCAACGCTTTCTCATCGTTACATTGCCGATCGTCAGCTGCCTGATAAAGCCATTGATCTCATCGATGAGGCTGCCAGTCGCATTCGTATGGAGATCGACTCTAAGCCGGAAGCGCTTGATAAACTTGAGCGCCGTTTAATTCAGCTGAAGATAGAGCGCCAGGCACTTTCGCAGGAAGAGGACGATGCCTCACGGCAGCGCCTAGCTGAACTCGAGGAGCGCATTAACTCACGGGAAAAAGAGTACTCGGACCTCGAAGAAATCTGGAATGCCGAAAAGGCAGTGGTGCAGGGTGCCAGTCATATCAAGGAAGAGCTGGAGCGTGCCAGGGTTGAACTTGAAACTGCCACCCGCGCACGCGACTTCGAGCGTATGTCTGAACTGCAGTATGGACGCATACCTGAGCTCGAGAAACAACTGGAGCAGGCGGGTGACCAGGAACAGATGGACCTGCAGTTGTTACGCAACAGTGTCTCTGTTGATGAGATTGCAGAGGTCGTTGCACGCTGGACTGGTATCCCTGTTAACAAGATGCTTGAAGGTGAGCGCGAGAAACTGCTGCGCATGGAAGAGGAAATCGGCAAGCGTGTGATTGGTCAGTACGAAGCCGTCACTGTGGTTTCCGACGCGGTGCGTCGTTCGCGCGCGGGCCTTGCACCGCCGGAGCGTCCCAATGGTTCGTTTTTGTTTCTCGGGCCAACTGGTGTTGGAAAAACGGAGCTAACTAAAGCATTGGCTGACTTTTTATTCGACAGTTCCGATGCGATGATTCGGCTTGATATGTCAGAGTTTATGGAGAAACACTCGGTTGCTCGCTTAATCGGTGCACCTCCGGGTTATGTGGGTCATGATGAAGGCGGCTTTTTAACGGAAGCAGTGCGTCGTCGACCATACTCGGTGATTTTGCTCGACGAAGTGGAGAAGGCACATCCGGATGTATTTAACATCCTGTTGCAGGTGCTCGATGATGGTCGCTTAACCGACGGGCAGGGCAGAACGGTTGACTTTCGTCATACGGTAATCGTGATGACATCGAACCTCGGCAGCCATGTTATTCAGGAAAAAGCCGGGGCCGCGAATTACGAAGACATGAAGTCATCGGTGATGGATATCGTCGGCAATCATTTCCGCCCCGAGTTTATTAACCGCATAGACGACGTGGTCGTTTTCCGTCCGCTTGAGCGTGATCATATCCGTCGGATTACGGCTATCCAGGTGAACATGCTGGCAAAACGTCTGCGCAGTAACGGTATCGAGATCAACGTGTCTGACAGCGCGCTTGATATGCTGGGTGAAGCCGGCTTTGATCCGGTCTATGGCGCACGACCATTGCGCAGGGCGATACAGCAACATCTGGAAAACAGACTGGCGCGGGAAATACTGAAAGGTGAATTTTCACCGGGCGATAAGGTAGCGATTGACTTTGCTGACGGTGAATTACAGTTCACGGAAGAAGTGGTGGCAGAGCCTGACATAGGTACCACCGATACGGATGCTCGCAAGTCTGCCTGACTGTAAAGCAATACTGCCAGCGCCGGACGCAAGTCAGGCGTTGGCAGCCTGCACCACAATAGCGGTGGTGTTGTCTCTGCCGCCGCGGTCCAGCGCCAGATCAACCATGGTCTTGAGCGCATCGTCAATTGAGATTCTGTTCATTGCCTCGGCAATCTCGTCCTCGCTGACATCCTTGTACAAGCCATCACTGCAGATTAGGTAACGATCGCCAGGCAGCGCCGGGGCGTGTTCAATCGCCAGCTGTAAATCGTCGTGCACACCAACGGCTCTGGTAATGATGTGCGAAGAAGGGTGTTGTTCCATCTCTTCTTTGCGAATTTCGCCAAGGGTTACCAATTCCTGCACGAAGCTGTGGTCCTCGGTCATTTGCTCAAGTGTGTTGCCGCGCAAACGGTAGATGCGGCTGTCGCCCACCCACAGGAAAAAGCAGTATGGATCGTGCACGTATAGGGCCGCTACCGTGCTGCCCATTACTTTGCCCTGACCACGCTGGCGGCAAATGGAGTGCGCCTGCAGCAGTCGCTCGTGGATATCCTGCACGCTGTTGTGCAAGTGGTCTGAAGGCGTGAAGCTGACCAGCTGATCGATAATGGTGCGACTGGCTTCATCGCCGAAGCTGTGGCCACCCATGCCGTCCGCCACTACCCAGAGGCAATGCTCTCTGGCGTCGAGGTGGGCGTCTTCGTTGACACTGCGCACATAGCCTAGCTCTGTCGCTGCCGTCGAGCGCCACTGCAGATGACGTTTTTCCTCGTTGAACGGCTGGTTTTCGAAATTGTCCGGAACCTCGTTTGCCATCTACTTTTTCATTTATTGTTGTGGCGGATCGGGATGCGAGATCTGACGCCAATTTCTGTAAAGCGTTCTCTAATGCAATTAAGGAGCGTACTGATGCCCGGGCTGGTCTGTATAATCGCCAGCACGGCGATCGGGACGAACCCCGACTTAGCGATTATAGACCAAAATTGATAACGTCATTACAGGAAACTTACCCATGAAGGTTCGCACCAGGTTTGCGCCGAGTCCAACCGGCTACCTGCACATTGGCGGCGCTCGCACTGCATTGTTTAGCTGGCTATTTGCGCGCAGACACGGCGGCGAATTCGTGCTGCGGGTCGAGGATACCGACCGCGAGCGGTCTACCGATGAATCTGTCGCGGCGATTCTTGACGGGATGCAGTGGCTTGGGCTTGCGGCCGACGAAGGTCCGTTCTTTCAGACCAAGCGGTACGACCTGTACCAGCGTGTCCTGCAGCAGCTGCAGGACAGTGGTCACGTGTATCCCTGTTATTGCTCCAAAGAGCGGCTGGATGAAATGCGCGAAACTGCCATGCGCGAGAAGCGTAAGCCGCGCTACGACGGCACCTGCCGCGACCGCACGGAGCCGGTTCCCGGGGTCGAGCCGGTGTTGCGCTTTCGCACACCGCTTGAAGGGAAGGTTGTCATTGATGATCTGATCAAAGGGCCGATTGAAATTGACAATGCCGAGCTGGACGATCTGGTGCTGTGCCGTTCAGATGGCAACCCGACCTACAATCTGACGGTGGTGGCAGATGACATTGACATGGGCATCACCCACGTCATCCGCGGCGATGACCACATTAACAATACGCCCAGACAGATCCATATATTTAATGCGCTGGGTGCGCCGTTACCGGCGTTTGCGCACCTGCCGATGATTCTCGGTGATGACGGCAAACGCATGTCAAAGCGTCACGGTGCAGTGAGTGTGATGCAGTATCAAAGCGAAGGCATACTGCCTGAAGCGATGCTCAACTACCTGGCGCGGCTGGGTTGGTCACATGGCGATCAGGAACTGTTTGAGCTGCAGGAATTGATTGATCTGTTCGCACTGGAAGACTGTCAGCGCTCCGGCTCGGTATTCGATCGCACCAAACTACTGTGGGTCAATCAGCAGCATCTGACGAAGATGACCAACGGAGAGCTCGGGCAACACCTTAGCGCCGAGCTCGAAAAGCGCTCAATACCC
>CAYMFQ010000192.1:1775-10548 GCA_964389335.1 uncultured Granulosicoccaceae bacterium | reverse complement strand
GAGCATTCACGAAAGCGACACCTTATTGAAAGCCAAACCACCAGTTTAGCGAAATTGGGCAATATTGTCTATCCCGCAGCGTGCGCGGAGATAGAATTTTGGCGGTGGTGCGTGGAAAGTAGGGGGTTGAAAAAAATTATCAAGTTTTGATATTGATTTCAGGTGGTTATAAGGGAGTCTTAATTGCCGGCTTTGGCGCTGATTATGCACGGCTGCAGTTTCCAGTTAAGCACGCAGCTGCTATCATTAGCGGCTGTGTGGAGTGTTTATGTCAAAACTTTGACATAGAGCTCACCCGGTTGCTCTTCACAGCCGGAAATCACATCACCGCTCCAGTTTTTTTCGCCCGGCGCACTGCGACCGAATACATCAGCGATCACGGACAAAGAGCATCGACGCAGGACAACAGTCACGTCACTGTAGAACGGCACTTTTCCTCGCTACTTCAGGTTGTTTTGCACCGGTATTGACCAGTCTCCAGGAGCCGCTCGGAGAAGTCCGCAAGACCTCAGCCATGTTGCCGTCTAACGCCTGGCGGGTAATGCATGGCAGCACTATGCAAGTGTGGCAAGTGCGGTAAAACGCGGTCGCCCGGACTCTTTCTATTAACGCTCCTGCAATCATCACGGGAAAGCCTGCATACACATGGTTGAACATCGAACCCTCGCAAATGCGATCCGCGCGCTCAGCATGGATGCGGTACAACAGGCCAATTCCGGCCACCCCGGCGCGCCGATGGGTATGGCCGACATCGCCGAGGTGCTGTGGAACGACTATCTAAAGCACAATCCGGCCAATCCGGACTGGGCTGATCGCGACCGTTTTGTGCTGTCGAATGGTCATGGTTCCATGCTGCTGTATTCGTTGCTGCACCTGAGTGGTTACGATCTGCCGATTGACGAGCTCCGGAACTTTCGACAGCTGCACTCGAAAACACCCGGTCACCCGGAATACGGCTACGCACCCGGGGTGGAAACCACCACCGGACCACTCGGTCAGGGTATTGCCAATGCTGTGGGTATGGCGATCGCGGAGCGCACACTCGCGGCGCAGTTCAATAAATCAGATATGCAGCTGGTCGATCACTACACCTACACATTTCTTGGTGACGGGTGTCTGATGGAAGGCATTTCACACGAGGTTTGTTCGCTGGCCGGCACACTGGGGCTCGGCAAGCTGATCGCATTTTACGATGACAACGGAATTTCCATCGACGGCGAAGTGGAAGGCTGGTTCAGCGACGACACACCGGCGCGCTTCAGGGCCTACGGCTGGCACGTGATCGAAGAGGTTGATGGCCATGACCGCGAGTCAATTAAAGCGGCCATTGATACTGCGCGCGAGGCAACTGACAAGCCCACGCTCATTTGCTGCCAGACGCTTATCGGCTTTGGGTCACCTAATAAACAGGGCAAAGAGTCCAGTCACGGAGCGCCGCTCGGTGCAGATGAAATTGAGTTGGCACGCAAAGAACTCGGCTGGTCACACGCACCGTTTGAAATTCCCGATGATGTTTACCGCGAGTGGGACGCGAAAAAGTTTGGTGCCGCGGCCGAGGCTGACTGGAAAACCAAATTCGACAAATATCGCGCTAAACACAGCGCGGATGCGGCTGAGTTTGAACGTCGCATGGCCGGTGAGTTGCCCGATAACTGGAACAGCCATGCACAGGCTTTCATCGCTGAGGTCGACGCGGCAGCCGAGAAAATTGCCTCACGCAAGGCATCGCAAAACAGCCTGAATGGCTACGGTCCGGTGCTGCCTGAGTTGATTGGCGGGTCCGCTGACCTGGCCGGATCAAACCTGACAATCTGGTCCGGCAGTAAAGGTATCGAGGAAGACGCGTCCGGCAACTATATTTACTTCGGTGTGCGCGAATTTGGCATGGCCGCCATTCTGAACGGGATTGTGCTGCATGGTGGCTTTAAAGCCTATGGTGCCACCTTTTTAATGTTCTCCGAGTATGCGCGCAATGCATTGCGCATGGCCGCGTTGATGAAAATTCCATCGGTCTTTGTTTTCACGCATGACTCTGTTGGCCTCGGTGAAGATGGCCCCACACACCAGCCGGTGGAGCAGGCCGCAACCCTGCGGCTAATGCCTAATATGGATGTCTGGCGCACCTGCGATGCCGTGGAAACTGCGGTCAGCTGGAAAGCGGCGATCGAACGTAAAGATGGTCCGGTCAGCCTGCTGTACAGCCGGCAGGGACTGGTGCATCAAACCCGCACTGCCGAGCAACTTGCCGACATTGAAAAAGGCGGTTACGTATTGCGTGACGCTGACAATCCACAGGTAATCCTCATTGCCACGGGCTCTGAGGTTGGTCTGGCCGTTGATGCGTTTGAGCAATTAAGTGCCGACGGCATTGCCGCCCGGGTGGTATCCATGCCGTGCACCAGCGTGTTTGACCAGCAGCCGCAGAGCTATCGGGATACCGTGCTGCCACCGTCGATAACAGCGCGTGTGGTGGTTGAGGCGGGTGTGTCAGGTGGCTGGTATAAATACGCCGGAACTAACAGTGCGATGGTCTGCCTGGACACCTTTGGCGAGTCGGGTCCGGCGGATGCGGTTTTTGCGCATTTTGGCTTCACGGTTGAGCATGTGACTGAGTCGGCCAAAAAGCTGCTATAGAAAACGGGTAAGTGGCCGTCTCTAGCGACCTGGCTAATCACCCTTAACTCAATTACTTACAAATCTGGAGAGTAAACGATGGCGATAAAACTGGCGATAAACGGGTACGGTCGTATTGGACGTAATGTACTCCGGGCCTTGTTTGAAGGTGGTCGGCAGAACGAATTTGATGTTGTCGCGATCAATGATCTGGGCGATTCGGCTACCAACGCACACCTGACTCAATACGACACGGCGCATGGCCGTTTCCCTGGTGAGGTAAAAGTTGACGGCGACGACATCGTTGTTAATGGCGATCGTATCCGCGTATTTGCACAGCGCGACCCCGCCAAGTTGCCCTGGGGTGAGCTGGGTGTGGATGTGGTTCTCGAGTGCACCGGCTTCTTTGCCAGTAAAGAGAAGGCCAGCGCTCACATTGCCGGTGGTGCGAAGAAAGTAATTATTTCAGCGCCGGGTGGCTCTGATGTCGATGCGACGATTGTGTACGGAGTAAATGAAGGGGTTTTAAAAGCCTCTGATACTGTTATCTCCAACGCCAGTTGCACCACGAACTGTCTGGCGCCAATGGTCAAGCCGCTGCACGACAAGATTGGTGTACTGAGTGGTCTGATGACAACCATTCATGCCTACACCAACGATCAGGTGCTGACTGACGTGTATCACACTGACCTGCGTCGTGCGCGCTCGGCGACGATGTCAATGATCCCGACTAAAACCGGTGCAGCTGCCGCGGTTGGTTTGGTGTTGCCTGAACTCAACGGCAAGCTCGATGGCTTTGCCATTCGTGTTCCGACCATCAATGTTTCTATCGTTGACCTGACGTTTCAGGCTGCCCGCGATACCACGGTTGATGAAATCAACGACATCATGAGCTCTGCCGCTGACGGTAAAATTCTCGCGTATAACGATGCACCGCTGGTTTCCATTGACTTTAATCACACCAGTACCACCTCTAACTTTGATGCCGGTATGACACGCGTCACCGGTGGCAGCCTGGTTAAGGTGTGCTCGTGGTACGACAACGAGTGGGGCTTCTCCAACCGTATGCTCGATACCACTGTTGCGTTAATGAACGCCAAGTAAAAGTTGTAAAAAAGCGCTGCGCCCCCTTACCGGGCGCAGTTGCTTCGCTCTGTGCCCTCCTATCCTCTACGCCGTCTAACGCCTATGAATACGCTTGAATCCCTTGATCTGAATGGAAAGCGCCTGTTGGTGCGTGCTGATTTAAACGTGCCGGTCAAAGATGGTGAGGTAGCCTCTGATTTGCGCATCGTCGCATCGTTACCAACGATCCGCTATGCGCTGGAGCAGGGGGCTTCGGTGATGATGATGTCGCACCTGGGGCGCCCGACAGAGGGCGAGCCCGCCGATGAATTTTCACTGGCACCGGTGGCGCGTCACATGAGCAAATTGCTTGATACGCCAGTAGAGTTGATTACCGACTATTTACAGCAAAGCCCGTCGCTTGAGCCTGGCAGCGTCGCGTTACTTGAAAACGTGCGCTTTAATAAGGGTGAAAAATCAGACGACGAAGCGTTGGCCAAACAGTACGCCGCACTGTGCGATATTTTTGTGATGGATGCTTTTGGCACCGCCCATCGCGCGCAGGCTTCAACCCACGGTGTGGCGAAATTTGCACCGCAGGCATGCGCCGGTCCGTTGCTGGCCGGAGAGCTCAACGCACTGGGTAAAGCGCTCGACAATCCCGCGCGCCCGCTGGTGGCAGTGGTAGGCGGTTCGAAGGTTTCAACCAAGCTGACCGTGCTCGAGTCACTGTCCAGTATCGTTGATCAGCTGATCGTTGGCGGCGGTATAGCGAACACGTTCATCGCTGCAGAAGGCCATAAGGTGGGTAAGTCGTTGTATGAGGATGACCTCATAGCTGAAGCAAAAAAACTGCGTGCCGCTGCGATCGACAAGGGCGGCGATATACCGGTGCCGGTCGATGTGGTCTGTGGTCAGGAGTTTTCCGACGCGACCCCTGCCACCACTAGGCCGGTGGCTGAGGTTGGCGACGGGGACATGATTTTTGATGTAGGCCCGCAGACCGCACAGCAGTATGCCGAGTTGTTGAAGAACGCCGGTACTATTGTCTGGAACGGTCCTGTCGGTGTTTTTGAATTCCCGCAGTTTGCCGATGGCACCCGCATTGTCGGTGAGGCTATTGCGCAGTCTGATGCTTTCTCTATCGCCGGTGGTGGTGACACGCTGGCCGCTGTCGATCAGTTTGGGCTGACAGATAACATTAGTTATATCTCCACTGGCGGTGGCGCTTTCCTTGAGTTTCTCGAAGGCAAGGTATTACCTGCTGTCGCGGTGCTTCAACAAAGAGCCAAAGATTCCTGATAGCTATTGCATTGGGTTTGTTTGTACCGACGGTCTATCGCTAGTGACTGCACGGTAGTGCAGTCTGTGTAATACGGGCGGCCGGACTATCTCACCGGCGTCATGCACAGGTGCTATTCGGCCGTTCGCTGGTGAGTCTCTGGTTCCGCTGGCAGTGAACATCGCGTCGCTGAATCTGTCGGAGTCGATTGAGGTGTGCCTTTTTTGGTACTGCCGCGCTGCACCAAGCGCCACTATTCGTTGCATTGCTCACAACGCTGGCAGCTGTACCTGCAGGTTTCGTCATCGCTGACACGATACTGCAACGTGGCGAGGTGGCAGTGATGTTAAAATAACCCTCTTAAATACATTTCAGGCATTAGCATTCTATGCGAAGGACAAAAATTGTCGCGACCCTGGGTCCGGCCACCGATACAGTCGAGACGCTGCGACCGCTTATTGCGGCCGGTGTCAACGTGGTCCGCATCAACTTCTCACATGGTTCTGCTGATGATCATCGGCAGCGAGTCGAGATGGTCCGCAATGTAGCCAGGGAAGAGGGCCGTGTGGTTGGCATACTCGGCGACCTGCAGGGACCCAAGATCCGTGTATCAAACTTTGTCGACGGCAGCGTTGAGTTAGAAGAAGGCAATCGCTTTACGATTGATGTGGCTCTCGATGAGAATGCCGGTGATATCAACTGTGTTGGGTGTACCTATCAGGAACTGGCTGACGATATCAGTGTTGGCAGTGTGCTGGTACTCGACGACGGGCGTGTTGTACTTGAGGCAACCGAAATTGACGGCACTAAGGTCCACACCAAAGTACTGGTCGGCGGCACCCTGTCAAATCGCAAAGGTATTAATCTCAGAGGTGGTGGACTATCCGCCGCGGCCATTACAGAGAAAGACCGTGAAGACCTGCGTTTGGCGGTGGAACTCAACATTGACTACCTCGGTGTGTCGTTTCCCCGTGATGCAGCGGATATTAATCACGCACGTGATCTGTTGCGCGAAGCCGGCAGCGACGCTGGTATTGTCGCGAAGATTGAACGCGCCGAGGCCGTTGAAGCGCTGGATGAAATTCTGGAAGCCAGTGATGTGATCATGGTCGCGCGTGGAGACCTGGGCGTTGAAATCGGGGATCCACAGTTACCAGCTGTGCAAAAGGATATGATCAACCGCGCGCGCTCTGCCAACAAGGTGGTGATCACTGCCACGCAGATGATGGAGTCAATGGTCAGCAGCCCGATACCGACCCGCGCAGAAGTTTTTGACGTCGCCAACGCGGTGCTCGACGGTACCGACGCAGTAATGTTATCGGCGGAAACGGCGGTGGGTGAGTTTCCGGCCAAAGCGGTTACCGCCATGAGTCGAATTTGTGAGCACGCTGAAAAAGAACGCAAGGCGATGGAGTCGCAACATCGATTGCATCTGGAGTTCGACCGTATCGATGAATCAATCGCGATGGCGGCGATGTATGCTGCCAATCATCTCAATGTTAAGGCGATTGGTGCACTGACCGAAACCGGCTCTACGGCGTTGTGGATGTCGCGCATCAGCTCTGGTATTCCCATCTACGCGGTCACCACCAACCCTGATGCGCAGACCCGCGTGACGCTGTATCGCGGTGTCTATCCGGTACCGTTCGACAGGCGCCTTGAATCGTCATACGATGCCAACAAAGCGGTGGTACAAAAACTGGTCGAGCAGCAAAAAGTAGAAGAGGGTGACCTGGTGATCATCACCAAAGGCGATATGTTCGGGGTCGCCAGTGGGACCAACTCAATGAAGATAGTGCGCGTCGGCGACTGGATTGAATAAGCCGGTAGCCTGATTTGTGTCGAAAGATTGACGGCCGTGATCGGCCCTTATCTTGAATTGAACAATAGTTTACCCTGATGCATGGTCAGAAACGTTCGAATCTGCCGACAACAGGCGCCTGGTTAACTTTGACTGAAAGAGAGGACCGATGAGTAACTTTGAGCAACAGCTCGCGAAAGTACGCGACGAATACGGCTTTATTGCGGCACTGGACCAAAGCGGTGGCAGTACACCCAAAGCACTGGGACTGTACGGTCTGGCGGAATCCGAGTGGAGCAACGACGATCAGATGTTTGATCTGGTGCATCAGATGCGCACGCGTATTGTCACAGCGCCTTCATTTAACGGTGATCGAGTTATCGGTGCCATCCTGTTTGAAGGTACGATGGACCGGGATATCGAAGGTATCGGTTCAGCCGAGTTTCTGTGGTCAAAGAAAAATGTCGTGCCTTTTCTGAAAGTGGACAAGGGTCTGGAAGACGAGGCAAACGGCGTGCAGCTGATGAAAGACATGCCCGAGCTTGATTCGGTTCTGGATCGTGCAAAGTCAAAGGGTGTGTTTGGCACCAAGATGCGTTCAGTGATCAAGCAGGCTGATGACACTGGTATTCAGCAGATTGTTGATCAGCAGTTTGCAGTAGGTAAGCAAATTCTCGCCAAAGGCCTGTGCCCAATCCTTGAGCCGGAAGTGGATATTCACTGCCCCGACAAGCAACTGGCTGAAGACAAACTTAAAGTGGCTCTGCTGGCAGGCCTTGATGCTCTGTCGTCTGATCAGCAATTGATGTTTAAGCTGACGCTGCCAGAGACTCCCGGACACTACAAGGAGTGTATTGACCACAGCAACATGGTTAAGGTCGTGGCGCTGTCTGGTGGTTACGCGCGTGATGAAGCAAACCGTCGTCTGGCGCAAAACCCCCGAATGGTCGCGAGCTTTTCACGTGCGCTGGCCGAAGGTCTGACCGCACAGATGACTGATGCCGAGTTCGACGCGCATCTCAATTCATCAATAGACTCTATTTTCCAGGCATCTCAAGCCTGATTATTGTCTGATCTGTTGCGCCGGCCTGATCTGCTAAGTGGTCAGGCCGGTCAACTTCTCGTACGCTTCTTTGTACCGCTGTATTGTCTTCTCGTGAATGTCTGCTGGCAGCGTCGGCCCCGGTGCTGTTTTGTCCCAGTCGAGTGTTTCCAGATAGTCCCTGACGAATTGTTTATCGTAGCTTTTCGGATTGCTTCCCGGCTGCCAGGTGTCGGCCTCCCAGAAGCGTGAGCTGTCGGGGGTTAACACCTCGTCCATCAATACCAGATTGTTCTCATCATCCAGACCAAACTCGAACTTGGTGTCGGCCAGAATCATGCCGCGTGGCGCGGCATGCTGAGCGGCGAGTTGATATATTTCAATACTGATCTCTTTGATTTGCTGCGCGTGCTTGTCGCCAATGGTGTCGACGACGGTCTCGAAGCTGATGTTTTCATCGTGATCGCCAACATCGGCTTTGGCGGCTGGAGTAAATAAGGGCTCCGGCAGCTGCTGCGCAAGCTGCAGATTCGCCGGCAAAGCAATACCGCATACGGCACCACTGTGCTGGTAGTCTTTCCAGCCGGAACCAATCAGGTAGCCGCGCACTACCGCCTCGACCGGCAGTGCCTTTAGTCGCTTCACAATCATGCAGCGGTTTTGCGCCTGTACCCGCTCTTTGGCATCGGGCAGGATGTCTTCGAGGGTGTAGGTCGTGCTGAGGTGGTTGGGTATCAGTGGCTGCAGTCGATTAAACCAGTACATCGACAATTGGGTCAGTAAGATGCCCTTGCCTGGCAAGGGTTGCGGCAGGACCACATCAAACGCTGATAACCTGTCGGTGGCAATCATCAGCAGATGATCGTCACCGACTGCGTAGATGTCGCGCACTTTGCCGCGATGCACCAGCGGCAGCGAACGGATGGTGGTTTCTGCAACGGCCGCAACGGCGACTGGATCGTTAGCCAAT
>CAYMFQ010000192.1:0-1675 GCA_964389335.1 uncultured Granulosicoccaceae bacterium | reverse complement strand
GATTGTCGGATAGCGGTGGCGTTTAGCGATGAATTTAGTCACCATTGCCATTTTAACGAATGACTTCGAACGATGCAGAATCCTTTAGTCGGCGTGGTAATGGGGAGCGACAGCGACTGGCACGTGATGCAGCATGCGCATGATGTGCTGCAGTCATTTTCGATTGCGCACGAGTGTCGTGTGGTATCGGCGCACCGCACCCCCGATCTGTTATTTGAGTATGCAGAACAGGCGCAAAAGCGCGGCTTAAAGGCGATTATTGCCGGCGCCGGTGGTGCAGCGCATCTGCCCGGTATGCTGGCGGCGAAGACGGCGGTGCCGGTACTTGGCGTGCCGGTGCCATCGCGTCATTTGCAGGGCAACGATTCACTGCTATCAATTGTGCAAATGCCGCGTGGGGTGCCGGTCGCGACTTTTGCTATTGGTGATGCCGGTGCCGCGAACGCTGCGTTGTTTGCCGTGGCGCAACTGGCCGTAACCGACACTGACCTGGCCAGCCGGCTGGCAGATTTTCGCCTGACACAGCGCGACCGCGCGCTGGCGATGGAGCTGCCCGGTGAGTCTTGATTCAAAAAGCGTGGCCGGGCGTCCGACTCTCTACCCAGGTGCGACTCTGGGTGTACTCGGTGGGGGGCAGCTGGGGCGCATGTTCGCACAGGCTGCCACAAAAATGGGCTATCGCGTGGTGGTGCTTGATCCAGCGCCAACCGGACCCGCCGCAGAAGTAGCGACAGAGCATCTGTGTTATGCGTATGACGATGCTACCGGGTTGCAGCAACTGGCCGAACGCTGCGATGCCGTGACCACAGAGTTTGAAATTGTACCGGCGGACAGCCTGCGCTTTTTGCAACAGCACATTCCGGTATCGCCGGCGCCTGAAGCAGTAGAGATTGCGCAAAACCGCATACGCGAAAAAACGTTTTTTACCGACAATAATTTACCGACCAATCGCTTCGCGCGCATAGCACACGTCGATGATGTGGAGCCCGCCTGGGCACAGATGAGTGGTAAAGCAGTCATTAAGACAACGCAGCTCGGATACGATGGTAAAGGTCAGCGTGTTTGTAACAATGCCGATGATGCGCGTGATGCATTTGAGGCTTTTGGCAGAGTTGAATGTGTACTGGAAGACTTCGTACCGTTTGACCTGGAAGTGTCCGTGGTGCTTGCTCGCGACTGCATGGGCAACATACAAACGTTTCCGGTGGTGGAGAACAGTCATCACAACGGCATCCTCGATACCTGTGTCGTGCCTGCGCGGGTACCTGATACTGTATCCAAACGTGCCACAGAGGTGGCGTGTCATCTTGCTGAAGCGCTGAACTATGTTGGTGTGCTCGCGATAGAAATGTTTGTCGCAGGTGATAATATTCTTCTTAACGAGATAGCCCCGCGCCCGCATAACAGTGGCCACTACACACTGGATGCAACCAGTGTCTCCCAGTTTGATCAGCAGGTCCTGACGTTGTGTGGATTGCCAGCAGCCAAAGCCGAACAGTACACGCCAGTTGTTATGTTTAATGTGCTGGGGGATTTGTTATTGACAGATGGCTTTGACTGGTCGTCAATCAACCTGGCTGAGTGTCATGTACATATGTATGGTAAAGCTGAAGCGCGCATAGGTCGCAAGATGGGGCATATTAATTTTGTGGGTGAGGATGTGGGGCAGTTGCTG
>CAYMFQ010000191.1:8940-10596 GCA_964389335.1 uncultured Granulosicoccaceae bacterium | reverse complement strand
CCGGAACCGGACAAGCTGCTAAATGACCCAAGTACATTGCCAATGGTCTGGCCGTCGCGTGTAAACTGCGCTACGACTGAACCATTTTCGATAGTGCCGGCCACATCATTAGCCGATCCGTTTCCGGTAAAACTTCCGGTTATGCTCTGCCCGGAAACAGACAGGGTTCCGGCCCCGCTAAGGCAGGCACCGCCGGCTGTGTCAAACTGTTCTGAGCTGGTGGTAACCAGGCTCCAGTCGCCCGATGCATCCACCCCGGTAACGCCTGAGGAGCTATCGCTGCCACTGCCACACGAGCTGAGTAGCGTTGCCAGTAACGGCATTAATACAGCAATGCTTCCAGTTGGTCCGCCTGCACTCTTTTTCATAAAACACCTTTACCAGTTAAAACCAGGACTTGCTAAAAACAGGAAGGACACATCAGTGCGAGAAAACGGTCAACGTCATAAAGGCCGATTTTCAGGCGCAAATCATCCTGCCCCAGCGACAGTGAGTCTCCCTCGAAACCCAGAGAAACTTCAATTTTGTTGCCGAAGAAGCGACTGTAGAACTCAATACTACTATAGGTCTCGTAGTTGGTATCGTGATCGACAATCGGAAAATAATCTGCACTGCGCACAAACCGAATGCCGCTGGACGAATGCAGAAAGTTCTCCGGCCGGCTAAAGTCTACACCGACGAATACTGAACTGGTGTTGAACCGGTCCCGTTCGTTTACCACTCGACGAAATTGCGCACTGGCACCAAACATCACCCGGTAGTTTTCACAATAGCCTGTGAGGTATCCCGGAAACACTTTGCAGTTAAATTCGGGCAGCGGCAGCGCCCAGTCCCATGCAACGGCAATACCCGACTGCAATCCGTCAATTCCAATGTAGTCCGGCGACACGTGCGCCAGCGCACGGTTACGCTGCAGCACGGCACGATTACTATTGTCGCTGCCTGGAATCATCGCCCATGCCGCGGAAAACGCATTGGCTGAACTACCCTGATATTTTGTTTCCAGATCAAGCAACCGCTGCAATGACTTTTCCAGAAAGCCAAACGTCCATGGGCTAAGCCGTTTACCCAGAACAAACTCGACCTCGTCGCCGTATACCCAGCGGCGCTTCTTAAACAACCCGCTGGTGTCGGTGCGTTGCGCATCCAAAGCACTGATAAGCGCTTCGAAATTGTCAAAGCGCTCGTCACACAGCACAACCAGTACGGCCAGCGTCTTGTTGATAGTTCCGCCGCTACTGTCAGACAAATAACTATCGTCAGACGGACACACTTTCGTTCCGGCAACAGACTGACTGTGGCGGTAAAACGCCTGCATCAGTCGCAATAAAACAGCCGCGTCGCAGCGCTCGGATTCACAGCCATTAGAGTTGGAGCCTGCAACTGTGCCGGAGGCACGTGACTGTGCCTTTGCATGCAGTAGCTCAAATACCAGAGTATCGAGCAACTCCTCCTGCAATGCCTGAGAACCATTCCGGCATTCGTTATCAGCCATGTGCTGCACGGTATCTTCGCAGAAGAACTCGACGACGCTGTTGATGCCATCAAAAATTCCGGCCGCGTAGTCATGGTAGAAAAAACTCTCGTCAAAAAACGCACCGAAGTTCTGTAAATAGGTACCAACTATGGGTAAAGAACGACGCGTGAGTAACAGGC
>CAYMFQ010000191.1:5745-8840 GCA_964389335.1 uncultured Granulosicoccaceae bacterium | reverse complement strand
ACCGGCCCGAATACCAGCGGAAACGCACTGGAAGCCATGACGGCTCGTGCGACAGTATCGAATGCGACGATACCGTTTTCCTCAGGCAAGTACAGGTAGTTGCCGCTTCTGCCTGCAAAGCCGGAATAGCGTAGATTGTTTTTGAAGGACACACCGGTCGCAATCGGATTTTTGCCCCGCCCCTGCGCGGATATGGTTAACGGTACGACGTATCGCTGACTGGGAACCTGCAGCTTGCCATCGCCGGTACCAAACGTTTTATACTCAGGCTCCACACGGGTGACAACAATCGCAATATCAATCTCGCAGCCACTGCGGAATTTGCCGTCGGCTACCAATCCGGATAGTTCCCGCAGCCGTTGCACGTATACGCTGCGGGAAAAAACGGAATCTTCTAAAACGGTGGATTCGTGCGGTCGGCCAATCCGTGCGAGCTTAAGCTGTCCATAGTCACTTCTTTCCGGCAGCAAGTCAGCAAGCTGCACATTCCAGGTGTGGTAGAACTGATTGTCAATTACTGAGGTATAACCGTTGCCTGCCTCGCAGTAGCGCAAGCCGGTAAGCACTGTGTTAACGGCACCGGCAGAGGCGCCGGTTACAGAATGAAGCGTGCGGTTTGTGGAGTTTTTTATCGCTTCAACAATTGCCCAGTTGACACCGGCCTCATAGATACCAAGGCTGACTCCTCCGGATATGGTGATGGAATAGCTTTTGCCGGGGCTGCGTGAATTATCGGCAAACGCAGACAGGCAGGTGATCTGCGCAAACATGCAGAGACACGCGACTAGCAACGCACGTCTACTCATTAAAGACTGTTTTCCACATCAAACGGACAGGCACGAAATGGTATTGTCTGCGCTGCGAAAAAGGAAGCGAGAACAACACAAGCTTCCCACACAGTAAGTTTGCACCAGGCTCCGGCGCCGCCGTCATTACACCTGCTGCGCGCTCCTCACCCCGGGATGCTATTTGTGCAGCACTAACACATCGCAGTTGGCGTTTTCGACGATATCCATTGTGGTACTTTTATAGCGCTCGGCCGTGGTGTGATTGCGATGCGTACCCATAACAACCAGATCGATGGCGTTGTCACTGATTATCTCAAGCAGGCAGGGTACTGTGAGGCCGACTCTGACGATTGTATCTGCATAGCCGATCTCCAGCTCATCAAGCAGGTCATTCAGGTGCAGCTCGGCCTGCCTGACCAGTGTTTGCTCCGCCTGCGGATTGTCGTTAGCGCTGTAGACAGCCGACATACGGTCAACCACATGCGCCACCAGCAACTCACTCTGGTTCTGCTCAGAATGCATCGCAGCCTGTTTCAACGCAGAGTTGCTGATTTCAGCAAAATCGATAGGGGCCAGAATTTTCCTGTATTGCAACATGGGTGAGTTGCCTCCTGCACATGCATTAACAATGCATTCACTATGTGTACTTTTACGTTACTCTGCAACAGCAACTTTCTGTCAGTGTACGATTTTAACGTCCTGCATAAAAAAGCTCAGCACGTTGGTTAACAGCAGCGCCAGGCACAGTAGCGCGCTAAGTAACCCCCAGTATCGCCAGCGCCTCAGAATATCCGCAGCACCTTCCTGACCACCGATCCTCCACAGAGAAATATTGACCAGTGTGAACACTGTGAGGATAACCAGACTGGTCGATTTTGCAAGCGTCCCCAACGGCACCACCAGCGCCAGAAACACAATGAGCACGGCGATCAGGACAATGCCGTGCATCGGCGTCTGTCTGTGCGGATGTAGCCGGCCGAGTACCGCTGGTGCCAGTCGCTCCCTTGTCATGCCGTACAGCACGCGACTTGCCATAACGATCTGCACCAGTATGCCATTGACCATGGCAATCGCGGCGATGGCAGAGATTGCATCACCATTGCGGCCGCTGACCGCAGTAAACACGCTCGCCATTGGCGCTGCACTGGAGGTTATCGATTGCCGGTCCGGAATCAGTACTGCCACACTGGCAACCAGCGCATACACAAGAATGGTAATAAGCAGAGTGATAATGACTGCCCATGGCACATTGCGCTCCGGGTTGTGTGTTTCCTCGGCCATATTGACGATATCTTCAAAGCCGACGAAAGCAAAGAAAGCGAGCAGCGCGGTAGACAGGACAGCCGACCACACACTGAGGTCACTCGGCAAAGTCAGGATTTTTTGCGTGCTGCCGGACTCGGTAAGTAACGGTGCGCCAAATACCGCCACCACCAGTAGCACCCCAACCTCAAGTACGGTTATTAGTGCTGCAAAGGCAACACTTTCGCGCACGCCAAGGCACGCAATGGCGGCTAAAAACACAACAACCAGAACCACGAGCACAACAGGTGCTATGGGCACCAGCGTTCCAAGATAACGACCAAATGCCACAGCGATCACCGCGCTTGAGATAATACCCGTGATGGTTACACCGTAGCCTACAAATGCGCCAGCTAACCACCCCAGCCCCGAGTTGACATAGATTGCCTCACCGCCTGCTCTGGGGTAAACCGTGGCCAGTTTTGCATAGCTGATACCGGTGGCGCCGGCTATCAGCCCCGCCAGTAAAAACGCCAGTGGTGCATGATCACCAGAGCCTGCCAATACTTCACCGATCAGTGCGAATATGCCAGCACCAACCGTGACGCCAACGCCATACAACACCAGCAGCGGCAGATTTAAAGCCCGCCGCAGTGTTACATTTTTATTTGAGTTGTCCATAGCCGCAACACTACGGATATCGGCCCTGCACATTGTTGACCGAAGTCAATCGAGCCCCGCGCCACATGTGCAAACTGAAACTCAACTCAAGCACAGGTGGTTAATCATGGCTTACAAAACCATTGTTGCGTACCTCAACAGCAGTACGTCTACCGAACCGATGACCGCGCTGGCGTGCAGCATCGCTCAATCACAGCAAGCGCATCTGATTGGATTAGCTCCAACCGGGCTTGCAACAGCCGGTGTTGACATGATGCACGGTGCGTCTGCGGTGATACTTGCAGAGCAACAGGCACAACTGGACGCTGCTGCTAATCAGGCCGTGGCTGAGTTTGACAACCAATGCAAGGCCGCCGGTCTGGACGCACGAGAATCACTGGTGGT
>CAYMFQ010000191.1:2089-5645 GCA_964389335.1 uncultured Granulosicoccaceae bacterium | reverse complement strand
AGGTAACTGTGCTGACAATTAACCCAAAAAAGGCCCCGGTTGGCTACCATGGCTCACTGCCGATAGCAGACCTGACGGTATATTTGTCACGCCATGGAATCAACGCGACCACAAAATCAATCACCAGCGAGATCGACACAGGCAACAGCATTCTTTCCTACTGCGCTGACTGCGGTGCCGACATCTGCATCATGGGCGCCTACGGGCACTCTCGTTTTCGAGAGCTGATTCTGGGTGGCGCCACCCGCACCGTGCTCGACTCAATGACTGTACCGGTGCTGATGTCGCACTAGTGTCCTGAGTCAGTCCGTCGATTGCGCAGCGGCCGGGTTGTGCATTGGCCAGGCGCGAAACTCAAATGGCACCCGACCTTCGATTCTGTCGCGGCTAGGGGCAAGCCCGAATCGTTCACTGTAAATGCGGCTGAAGTGTGCCTGAGATACAAAGCCGGATGCGACGGCGATATCCGCGAGTTTCATGTCTGTTTGCGTGACAAGACAGCGCGCGCGGTCGAGTCGGATATCGCGGTAGTACAACACCGGTGACTTGTTTACATACTCCGCAAACAATCGACTCAGCTGCCGCTGCGATATCTGCAACTGCTGACACACCTGCGGGATTGTAAGCGGATTTTCAAGGTGTTCTTCCATCAGTTGAATGGCCCGACGTAACACCGCAGGCGTCGTTTGGCCGAATGGTTCGGAGCGTGGCGGGTTTTGCGACGCTTCAGGGCCCCGCACCTGATGATGGAACAGATATCGCGCGGCCGAATTGGCAATACTATCTGCCCCCTGTTCTACGCCTTGTTCCATGCCCTGTTCTCGGACGATCTGTAAAGCAAAGTCGGTAGCCGCACTGCCACCACAGCAGGTGAGTCTGTCGCCGTCCATAACATACAGGCTTTCGGTTGCGTTTACCTCCGGAAACAACTCCGACAAGGCATCGAGGTGTTCGTAATGTACGGTAGCGTGACGGTGTTTAAGCAATCCACAGCGCGCCAGTATGAAGGTACCGGTATCGAGCGCCGCAAGACGCACACCGCGTCCTGACCACGCCAACAGCGCTTGTGTTATCTCACGCGTGTGGTGTTTTTCCGGTGTCCAGCTTGAGGACACCACCACAAGATCGGCAGGCTCAGCTACGTGAGAATCAAGCCGTTGTGTGTGTACGCTAAAGCCATTGCTGCAAGGCACTTCACCGCCATCAACAGAGACCAATGTCCAGCTATAGTGTGCAACACCAGTCAGGTAATTCGCCGCACGAAATGGATCGATAAACGCGGTGGTTGTTGCCAAATTAAAATGCGGCGTAACCAACAAGGTGATATTAAACGCGCTCATGTTTCAACCAGCGCTGCGAATCCGCAGACACGTTTATGGCTATGAACCACGACGGGCCCTGGCCGACACCAGTAGAATGCCCACCGTCAGTACCATGAATACCACACTGGTAGCGGACGAAAATAAAAACCACGGGTCGCTGCCAGTGGCTGAAAAGGCCTGGCGCGCGGTCTCTTCAAGCCTGCCGCCAAGAATAAACGCAATAACGAAAGGCAGTGGCGACATATCGATGCGCCGCATAAGGTAACCCAGAACGCCAAAGCCAATGGTGAACCACACCGCCACCAGACGTGTTTCCTGAATGTATATAGCGGTCAGTGTCAGCAGCAGAATGACGGGAAGCAGATAGTGCTTCGGTATGCGAGTCATGATGCCCATCGCACGCATCACACGTCCACCGATGGTCCAGTTGAGCAGGTTAGCGAGCATCATCATGGTAAACAGGCCGAACGCAACAACCAGTTCAGAGTTTACCGAATCAGCGTCAAATCGAAACACAGATGGCCCCGGATTAAACCCGCCAATTGAGTCAGCTGCCAGAATTAAGAACACAGCCGAGGCGTTACCTGGAATGCCGAGGGACAGGACCGGAATGAGGTTGGCACCGGACACAGATGAGTTGGCCGCTTCGGTCGCGGCGATGCCCTCCGGAATGCCGTCACCAAACTGTGGTTTATCGGGATGACGACGTGCGTGGCGGTTTTTGCCGGTGGTATAGCCAAGCGTTGCAGCGAGCGTTGAACCGACGCCAGGCAATGCGCCAACCACTGTACCTATAACCGCAGAGCGAGCAATGTACGGGGCAATCTTTCTTACCAGCGCATAGCTGACGCCGGTTTGCTGCGGCATGGCTGACGTACTGGCTTTCACTTTCGCGACCCCGTCGCGATAGATATCCTCCATCGACTTAAACACCTCGCCGACAATCAATACGCCAAGCACGGCCGAGGCAACAGAAAAACCCTGCGCCAGTGCTTCGGTACCGAACGTAAGCCGCGGGGTAAAGTCTTCACCGGTACCCACGTAAGCTGCAAGCAGACCGAGCCCAACCGATATAAGGCCCTTACCGGCAGAGCGACCGATCACCGATGCAATAAACGCCATCGATAACAACAGCAGTGCGGTTTTTTCAGGCAGATCCAGATAGCGCTCAACGACGATCGCCAGAAACGGCGCGCAGAGTATTAAAACGATGTCTGAAAAAGTATCACCCGAGGCCGAGCTGATATGCGCCACGCGCAATGCTCTGCGAGCCTCACCACGCTGCGACATCGGGTAGCCGTCGAGGGTGGTCATATAGGCGTCCGGCGTGCCGGGTGTATTAAACAGAATCGCCGGCACCGCACCGCCGACGGTAGCGCCCTTCATAACACCAATTAAGAAACCAAACACGGGTAGTAGTGCGCTTTCGTGATACCCGAAAATGGATATCAGTATGGGCAGCGAAATGGCCATCGCCATCGGACCGGCAAGCCCCGGCGTTGAACCGACCAGAATGCCGAGAATAAAGCCGCACAATACCATCAGTACCGATACAGGGATGGCAACACCGACTACATCGAAGGCGGCCGGCCCCTGAAAAACAGCCTGCACACCCATTAACAGGTAATCAAGCCAGCCCATTCGATTGCCTGTCGGTTATCATGCGAAGGTCCACGAAGCGACTACACGTCCCCATTGGGTGGTAGCAGCAAATCGTCGAACGGTAAGTCGTAAATGGCAATGAGCACAAGCACGGCAACAATGCCGATCACTAAAAAGCGAAATCTGAAGCGGCGTTCGATCAGGGTGATTAGCGCGTTGATCAGAAACACACCACCGACAACAAAACCAATATATTTCCAGGGCGCAGTGTCCCGCAACAGACGATAGTTGGCCTCGTCGTCACCGAACACTGCCAGTGCAACCGGACCGGCATAGCGCATCAGCAACAACGCCACAGCGATGATCAACAGCGTCGTTAGCAGGTAGCTCATATTGGCACGAGACAGCATTGGCTGACTGTCCGCGCCCACTGATAGCTGTTCGAAAAACAGCAACACACCGCCGATGGCGATCAGGCTCGCGGCAACCGCCGGGGCAAATGAATCACCCAACACAACGCTGCGCCGTGCTTTTTCCAGAATACCGGTATCGATGTCAAACGGTATCCACACGAAAAGTATCAGGCCGCTGAGGGCCAGAGCAAAGAGCCCCAGCCACTTGCTATGCATCAG
>CAYMFQ010000191.1:0-1989 GCA_964389335.1 uncultured Granulosicoccaceae bacterium | reverse complement strand
ATAACCACAGCACCGCCAAACGCCTTTTGAATTAAACCACCGGCTTTTGAATCCGCATTGGCAGCCACCTCGGACAAAGCATCCGCCAGAGCGTTACGCGCTTCGTCATTCATGCCACCGGGTGCCACAAACATGAAGTAACCGTCGGCGTTAAACTCGACGCCAAGATCGCTCAGCAATGGTGCGTCCGGACTGATATCGAGCGGCTTTGACAGGGCACTGACCAGATTCACCATATCACCAGCCTTAACGGCTTTAGTCTGAATGCCCGCACCCCAGCCAACATCGACGTCACCCGCGTTCAACGCGTTCATAACCGCCTTGCCGCCTTTCAGAGAAACGATATTAAATTCGATATCATTAGCCTTGCCAAGCAGATAGGCCAGATCAGCCAGCTTTGGGCTCATCGCACCGAAGCGCAGGCTGTTGCCATCTTTTGACGCCGCCACGATGTCATCAAATGAGGCAAAGCCCGAATCTGTTTTCGCCACCAGCCCCATTTGAAAACCCGCTGTCGTTGTCAGTGGCGTAAAGTCAGAAAGCTCAAGACCCGAGTCGCCGGCAACCAGCCGGTTGTATGAAAGAGACTCGGTGACCACCATACCGATGACAGAACCATCATTGGGCTGCCCTTTCATTGCTTTGAGTAAATTCAACCCACCCTTCCCTGTTACGTTTTCGGGAATAAATTTCCAGCCAGTTGATGTTTCTATTTCCTCGGCTATTAAACGCGATTGCGTATCCGCACCTCCGCCGGCCGCGAACGCAATCATCAGTTTAACAGGGCCCGGTGGCTGCCAGTCCGATGCAAACGACGGGTGTGCCATCAGCGCGAGTGATGCCACGGCAACCTGCGTGAAGCGAATAAATTTTTTCATACAAAGGTCTCCTCTCGAATTGGCATCTTTCAATAATTTTATTGACAGGTCAAGTTTTTTATTGAACCATGTTTAGCATTACAGTCCCAGGCGCGACAACGCCAATCAGCGTCACCACACACCACTTTGAAAGAACACTGCAGTACAAGGAAAGAATACATAAACACCGCTACTAAACCACGCACAACCAGCGCCCGTCACAGTAGTGAGCGCGTGGCTACCGAGCACTCGGGCTATCTGACCTATCGCATATCGCAACTGTCAGCCAGGCTTAATGCCCAGGCAACCCGCATACTAAAAAGCGAGTTCGGCCTCAGCGTCGTAAAGTGGCGCATACTTGCTCTGGTCTACGGCGTTGAGCCGGTGAATTCAGCACTGCTGTGCAAAGGACTATCGATGGATGCGGGTCTGTTTAGTCGCACGTTAAAGTCACTGGTGGAAGAAAAGCTGGTCAGACTTACGCACAGCAAGACAGACAAGCGGCAGCAGCTGATTACACTTACGCGTGCCGGTGAGCGCAAGTACCTGGAGGCCGCCCCCGTTATGAAAAAGCGACGAGAAATGTTGACCGACGGCCTGACAGCCACCGAGCATCGCGAGCTCCTGCGTATGCTGGACATCCTCGACCGCAATGCAGCGAGAACACTATGAGCACCAGCAATCTACTCGTCATTATGTCGGATGAGCACCAGTCTCGTGCCATGGGCTGTGCAGGCCACAGCTTTGTGCAAACGCCAAACCTTGATAGCCTGGCCAGTCGCGGTATCCGCTTTAGCAATGCGTATACACCCTCGCCGATCTGCGTGCCGGCACGTGCCGCCTTTGCCACGGGTCGCTACGTACATCAAAACCGCTTGTGGGACAACGCCATGCCTTATACCGGCGATATTCCCGGCTGGGGTCATGCACTTCAGGCACAGGGCACACCGGTCGAAAGCATTGGCAAACTGCACTATCGCAGCGAAAGCGACCCGGCCGGCTTTGACACAGAACACATCCCGATGATGGTGGCTGATGGTGTTGGCATGGTGTGGGCCAGTATTCGCAAAGAAGACGAACGCGGCAGCAGACCCGGTCGCATGCTCGGTGAGTACATCGGCCCGGGGACCAG
>CAYMFQ010000190.1:0-10616 GCA_964389335.1 uncultured Granulosicoccaceae bacterium | reverse complement strand
GCTGCCATCTACAGGCCGCCGTATTAAAAAGCATGTCTCGATCAATCAAGCTACGGTCTACCCGTAGTTGTTGCTACCTCTACTGCTTTAACGAGCCAAGTGTCAGCCCGCGAACCAGATTCTTTTGCACAAGCAGTATAAAAATAAAAGCCGGCACCATCGCCCCCACGCCCAGCGCCGCCATGTTGCCCCAGGCAGTGCCGGTCGATGTAACAAATGTCGACGATACTACTGGTACGGTTTTAAGCCCGGTTTGTGTCAGTGTTAATACAAACAGAAACTCGGTCCAGCTGAATATAAAACACAGCACTGCCGTGGCCGCAATACCACCAATAGCCATGGGAGCCACTATCTTTCTGAAGATCAGCCAGCGAGAGGCACCATCTATCAGCGCAGCCTCATCGATTTCGGTAGGAATATCATCGAAAAAACTCTTCAGCAGCAGTACCGCCAGTGGCAGGTTCATTAGCGCATGTACGATGATAATACCGGTGTATGAGTCAAGCAGTCCGAATTGCTTGTAGATAAAGAACATGGGTATAGCCACAGCAACCGGCGGCATCATGCGAGTAGACAGTATCCAGAAAACAAAGTGATGCTGGCCGTTGAACCGCATCCTCGATAGTGCATAGGAAGCCAGCGTGGCAATGCTGACCGCAAGAATGGTGGAAAACACGGCCACAATAATACTATCGACGAGCCGCGGCATCATATAGAAGTTGCCGCCACCGGCGAGCAGTGTCGAGGACTGATAGCCCAGTGAAATACCGAACACTTCCTCAAATGACTTACCGCTAAACGTAAAATCAAAAATTAGCGGAGGCAGCTCAAAAATCTCACGCTCTACTCTGAACGCAATGGTAAACCAGTAGTAGATCGGGAACGCAAACAACGCCACCACACCCCAGGCGACGATGGCTCGTACAATGCGCTGGCCGGGACTGAGCGTCATATCCGCGCACCCCGGGTCAGCGCACTCTGTGATTTTCTCCGCGGGGCACTCAACAGGCAGCACATACTCTTCATCAGTGTCGTTAGCATTACCACCTCAGCCGCGTAAAGTGTACAAACACATTGGCGACAATCAAAATCACCAGCAGTGAAAACAAACTGATGGTTGCACCGTAGCCCCACTTAATAAAACTGAAAGTTTGCTGCCAGGCGTACAGGCTTAACGTATAGGTTGCTGTACCCGGCCCGCCCGACGTCATCACGTATACGTAATCGAATGTTCGGAACAGATCGATGCCGCGGATCAGCACGGCAATGGCGATCACCTTGCCAAGCATCGGCAATGTTAAACGACGAAATATCTGCCAGTTCGACGCACCGTCGATCACCGCTGACTCAAAGGGTTCTGGCGGCATGGCTCGCAGGCCCGCGAGAAATATGAGCACCATAAACGGCGTCCACTGCCAGATATCTGCGACCATTACACCAATCAGCGCCGTTGACGGGTTAGCGAGTATGGGCTGACTTAATATACCGAGCGACTCAAGTGCATAGGTAAACACACCGAACTGCGCATCTTCGAGCAATAGAAACATCATACCGGTGATTGCCGGAGGTATAACCAGAGTCAGTGTCAGCACACCACGTAAAAAGCCGTAACCGGGTTCCTCGGAATCAAGCAACAGGGCGATAGCCAGCCCCAGCACCAGTTGTACGACAAGGCAAATACCTGTGTAAAGCAAGGTAATACCGAGTGCACCCCACATGCGGCTGTCTTCGAACAGTTTTTCCCAGTTGGCGGTACCAACCCACTTAAGCGCTCGCTTACGGGGTACGAACTCGTGGAAACTGAGCCAGATGTTGTAGAAAAAGGGATAGAGCGCAAACACCAATAGCATTGCGAGCAGAGGGGCGAGCCACGGCCAGGCGTGATCAGACAACATAAATCGTGGCGCTTTCAGCGCTTTTGCATGCGAACCACTATTCATCGACAAGTTTTGCCTGTGATGGTTACCGATGACTTTACACGATGCGATACCGGAAACCGGTATTCCCTCACAACGACATCAGATTGCCACACAGAATCGTTCACTGCAACAAATGTATTTACGGCTGACAAATGTTCAGCGCAGCGGTATGCTTACGCTGTGAACACTGCGCGCACAACCGCAAGCGGGATGCCCCGCCCGCATAAACCGGTTACGGATAACCCGGAACAAAACACACCACACTGGCCAGATGAACAACTGGCAGTGCGCATCGCCCGTTGTTATTACGATCTCGGTATGACGCAACAGCAGATTGCCGCTCTCCTCAACTTACGCAGGGCGCGTGTCATCAGATTACTGGCCGCAGCACGTGAGCGCGGTATCGTTAGTATAAAAATATCATCGCCTCTGCTCGACAATGTTTACCTTGCAGAGCAACTGGCCGAACGCTATTCATTACAAGCTGCCGATGTGTGCCTGAGCCACGCTGACGATCAGTCCGCCATAGCCAGGCAGATTGCCGCTACGGCCGGCGATTATGTTTTGCGACTAATACGGGACGACTTCAACATCGGGCTTGGCTGGGGCGAAACACTGCGCGCTGTTGGTGAACAGATGCCGCAGCATCGGTTTAATAATGTCTCAGTGGTATCGATGCTGGGCACATTTACACGGCGTTCATCAGCCAACCGCTTTGAAGCCACTACATCGTTTGCCTCACAACTCAACGCAGAGTGCCTGTACCTGCCGGCACCGATTGTCTGCGACAGCGAAGACTCGCGCAAACTACTGTTGTCGCAGCCTCAGTTTAACGAGATCAGACAGCGCGCCACGGAAGTTGATCTCGCGGTTGTCAGTGTTGGCGGTGATGACTGCGGCACCATGCGCGCAGCGGGGTTTATTAATGAAGCCGAGTACCAAAGTGTGCTTAAGCAAGGCATGACAGGCAACTTCCTCGGCTACTGCATTGACCGCAACGCGAATATTATCGACCACCCGTTTAACCGACGAGTGGTTGGGGTGGATGGCGACACATTCAGAGTGATACCGCGTCGCGTTATGATATCCGCCGGTATCAATAAGGTCGAAGCGATACGCGCTATCGTAAGCAATGGCCTGGTGACTGACCTGATCACCGATGAAACCACAGCCCGCGCGCTGCTTAACTAACCTATCGTCTCACAGGAACCCCATGACTGAACTGGCTTTACGCAAGCAAATCATTGCGATGTGCCTGCAAATGAATGCGACTGGCTTAAATCAGGGCACATCGGGCAACATCAGCGCTCGCTGCGGCGACCATATGCTGATTACCCCCAGCGGTATACCCTACGCGCAGATAAAACCCAAAGATATTGCGAAAATGGTCATCGACAGCGATGACTATAAGTGGGAGGGACCGTTCAAGCCTTCATCCGAATGGCATTTTCACCGAGCAATCATGCAACACAAACCGGATATCGGCGGCATCATCCACACCCACTCCACCTTTGCCACCATACTGTCGATAGGTCGCGAAGATATACCTGCCTGCCACTATATGATTGCCGCGTTCGGGGGTAACACGGTTAAGTGCGCCGGATACGCAACGTTTGGCACCGCCGAATTATCGAACAATGTGATAAAGGCGATGAAAGATCGAACTGCCTGCCTGCTCGCTAACCATGGCATGATCGCCGGTGGCGCTGATCTCGACAGTGCCATGTGGGCCGCCGTGGAACTCGAAACCCTGTCGAAGCAATACTACTTCGCCAAACAGTCCGGCAATGTCGTGATACTGCCAAAGAAGGAAATGGATGTTGTACTTGGCAAGTTTAAGGATTACGGCCAAAAGCCAAAAGCGCCGCTCGCCAAAAAGAAAGCGAGCGCAAAAAAGCAAGTGACTGCAAAAAAGAAGCGTGTGGCTAAAAAGAAAAAAGCCTGAGGCACAGCTGCGGCAACCCGGCATGGCTGCCACAATATATCAGTAGCGGTGAACTAACTATGCGATGCCCTGTGCATTGGTGGACAGACGATAGTTGCAGCGCTGTATTTCATCGGCAATGCGCTCGTCGTCCCAGCCAAGCACGGGCGCTGCAATTGCCGCAATCTCCGCCACCAGAGACTCAGTTGCACGGCCCTCAAGCGCCAGTGTGCTGCGACGAAAAATCAAATCATCGAGATGCACGATGTACTCGTGCTGACAAATATAAATAATTTCACCGTGCATAAATGTGGGCAGCGATGCAAGCGGCGTCAGCCCGCCTTCGGCACGCAACGCGGTCAGCATCGATTCATTGCGTCCATAGCGTTGCAGTACAACACCGACCACCTCTGCCGGTAACTGATATGTCTCTGCCAGTGATTGCTGCAAAGCGCTGGTATCACCGGTCGGGAAATCGCGACCACCACCAATGCCGAGTTTATAGGTATCGGTACTGCGAGTGTGCTGCAGCGACTCCATCACCTGATTGGCCGCTACTTCACCGAACGCCCTGAACGTGGTCCACTTGCCACCGACCAGTGACAGCACATCGTAAGGTCGACTGTCGTTTGCCGCGTCTGTTTCAATGGAGTGATCGCGACTGACCGAGCCGACCCCAACGCCATCATCAAACGGCAGAGGCCTCACGCCAGTGTAGCGATACACGATGTGCTCGCGGGTAAAGGGAATACCGGGCAGTAGTTCGGCCATGGCCTCGATCAGATAATCGACCTCCTCTTCTTCGCACTTTGCTGTGTCGGGGTCATCGACTCTGATGTCAGTGGTGCCGATCAGAACGCGATCACCAATGGGGTACGCCAGACACAGGCGATTGTCACCGGTTTCAAAGTACATCATGTGTCCGTTCAGGCTTTTAAGCATCTGTGGATGATCGAGAATCAGGTGCGACCCTTTTGATCCACCGATATAACGGCTGTCTATATCCAATAGCGCATTGATGCGATCAATCCAAGGTCCGCCGGCGTTTACAACAAGCCGCGGCTGAACCGTAAACTGCTCACCGGACAGTTCATCGACGATGGTCACAACCCCGTCCTTAGCACTAACCACACTGCCGTAGTTCAGCGCCGCGCAGTGATGATTGTGGTTGTGTGTGTCTTTAAGTGTGTCGGTTATCAGCTCAAGGCTCAGTCGCTCCGGCTGGGTGATCAGCGCGTCGTAGTAGGTGGCAGTAGAAATAATGGACGGGTCGAGCCCGGGGAACATCGCCAGCGACTGCTTTGCGCCGCGAATTTCATGGGTTGGCATCACACGCCGCTTGCGACCCATCCAGTCATAGATGGACATACCGATTTTAACCACCAGACGGCCACGCTTCTTAAAGCCTTTGACAGGCAATCGAAAAAACTTGAAGGCCGAGTTAAACAACCCGCCAAACCACGAGTAAAACGGCACCGTACACGGCAGTGGCTTCACCAGGTGCGGCGCGTTGTGCAGCAGCCGATTGCGCTCGTGCGTCGATTCAGCGACGAGACGAAACTCGCCGTTTTCGAGGTACTTGATACCGCCGTGAATCAACCGCGACGGTGCCGCACTGGTGCCGGCACAGAAGTCCTGTCGGTCCACCAGCAACACCGACACGCCGTTCAATGCCAGTTCCCGGAAGGTGCTGATGCCGTTAATACCGGCGCCAATGATCAGCACCTCAAACTCTGCGGCTTTGATTGCATCCATGTTTGCCGCTCTGTCGCTCATATTTACCATCGTGCCGTTATCTTGCTGCCGTGAATTACCATGTACGCCCGGTCCGCACGCGCGGACTGACCACTACCCCGCATAAACAATGCCTTTGAAGCTGTCACGATCCCGTGCGCAACACCCGGTCCGCGCCACGGTTCGCAAAAACAGCTCCGGCACTCTGACTGCCCGCTGGCAGATTCTATCCACGACACCGCCTCAGAAACCCGATAACGCAGGCTGCGTATCTTCTGGCACTATCGGGTGCACAGATGAAATATAATGCGGCACAACCGAAAACCGGATTCTGGTAGCGCCTGCGCCTCACCAGCCGCCCAATCACACCATGCAGGAAGCGAGTACGGACCAACCCATGACAAGCAGCTATCCAAAAATTTATTCCGACTGGCAATCCGACCCCACCGCTTTCTGGGCCGAAGCCGCTAAATCGATCGACTGGTACACACCCGCCACCGAGGTGTTCGCACCCGACCAGGGCACCTACGGGCGCTGGTTTGCCGGCGCCACCACCAACACCTGCCACAACTGTGTCGACCGGCACGTGGCGAATGGTCGCGCAGACCAGGCCGCACTCATCTACGACAGCCCGATCACCGGCTCACAGCAGACCTACACCTACGCCGAGCTGCTGACCGAAGTCAAAGCACTGGCCGCCGTGCTGCAGGATACCGGCATCGAAAAGGGTGATCGTGTAATTATCTATATGCCAATGATCCCCGAATCCGTCGTGGCCATGCTCGCCTGCGCCCGGCTTGGCGCCATTCACTCGGTGGTGTTCGGTGGCTTTGCCGGCAACGAGCTGGCGACGCGTCTGGACGACGCCAGCCCCAAACTGATTATTGCCGCGTCGTGCGGGCTCGAGCCCAATCGCGTTGTGCCCTACAAGCCGATGCTTGACGAAGCCATCGACATCGCCACCCACAAGCCGCAGCACTGCCTGATGTTTCAACGCTCGCAACACCCGGCGGAGCTGACTGAAGGCCGCGATATCGACATGGGTGCCGCCATGCAAAGCGCCCGCGAAGCCGGCACCGACGTACCTTGCGTACCGGTTGCGGCCACCGACCCGCTGTACATTCTGTACACCTCAGGCACCACCGGTCAGCCCAAGGGTGTGGTCAGAGACAATGGCGGTCACATGGTCGCCCTGAACTGGTCAATGAAGGCGATTTACGACATCGACCCAGGCGAGGTATTTTGGGCCGCATCGGATGTTGGCTGGGTGGTTGGACACTCGTACATCGTCTACGCACCGCTTCTGCACGGCAATACCACCGTGGTGTTCGAAGGCAAACCCATCGGCACACCAGACGCCGGCACCTTCTGGCGCGTAATCTCGGAGCACAAGGTTGCCTCACTGTTCACTGCACCAACTGCCTTCAGGGCTATCAAAAAGGAAGACCCGCAGGGTGAGCTGATCGGCAAGTACGACCTGAGCCACTTCCGCTCGCTGTTTCTGGCCGGGGAACGCGCTGATCCGGATACCATCGAGTGGGCACGCGCCAAACTGGATGTGCCGGTCATTGATCACTGGTGGCAAACCGAAACCGGCTGGACCATCGCCGGAAACCCGGTCGGGCTCGGCATGCTGCCGGTCAAACTTGGCTCACCCACAGTAGCAATGCCGGGTTACGACATTCAGGTGCTCGACGACGAGGGCCATCCGGTGGCCACCGGTCAGCTCGGCAATATCGTTGTCAAACTGCCATTGCCACCCAGCTGCCTGCCAACCCTGTGGAATGCCGAAACGCGCTTTCGCGAAGCGTATCTGGAAGAATTTCCCGGTTACTACAAAACCGCCGACGCAGGTTATATCGATGAAGACGGCTATCTGTTCATTATGTCGCGCACCGACGACATCATTAATGTGGCCGGCCATCGTCTCTCAACCGGAGCGATGGAAGAAGTCATTGCCTACCATCCGGATGTGGCCGAGTGTGCGGTTATCGGTATTGCCGATGATTTAAAGGGCCAGATACCAGTGGGCTTTCTGGTGCTGAACGCCGGCGTCGAACGCACAGAATCAGACATTGAAGCAGACGTCGTGAAGCTGGTACGCGAACAAATAGGCCCGGTGGCGGCGTTCAAAACCGCACTGTCCGTACAGCGGCTACCAAAGACTCGCTCCGGTAAAATTCTGCGCGGCACCATGCAAAAAATTGCCGACGCTGAAAGCTGGAAAATGCCAGCTACCATCGACGACCCCGCCATCCTCGATGAGATCACCACTGCGCTCGGCAACAGAGACTTGATTCGCAAGGGCTGACTCAAAACACCACGAACAACTCGGTGCAACCTGGTATAACGATGCAGACTACCAATTGATTGCTGCATGCTTTTAACATGCAGCAATCAACGAGTGGAATGCGACAAACTTGTAGCAATCGGCCCTCACATACCCTTTTAAGGGGATGACGAACGCCAAATGGTGTGAGATACAGAATCTGTAGCTAACGGATTCCCCACACAACTATGGCTGGCAAACAAGCTGAAGCACTGATATCAATCTACAACGCAGCCAATGATTCTGATGGCTGGAACAACTCACTTGACCTGTGCGTCGACTATGTCGACGCCTACAGTGCCAACATACTGTTTCACGACAACAGTGAGGATTCGCGCTGGCGCTATTCACTGGGCAGTCATCGCTGGCGCGCCTGTTCAATGGAACAGTTGGCAAAGACTATCGAGCTGTTCGAAAAGTACGATGCCGAGGCGTGGCGCTTTGTCCATCAGCACCCAAAGCAAACTCTGCTGGTCGATACTGACTACTGGACTGAACCGGCACAGATAAAAGACCGCGCGGACTATCGCTTCTTTCGAGAAGAGCTCGGCTTTCAGCGCAAGGTTGGCAGCACGCTCAACGACAACCGCTGCTGGACAGATAACATAGCGTTCCAGTTTCCGGCGCACCTCGACACGGTTCCCGACCTCGCTCTGCGGAAAATACGCACGCTGCTGCCACATGCTGCCAAATCGATAGAACTGTGGCGCACCTTTTCCATTTTAAAATCACAATACAAGGCGGTGCTGTCTGCACTCGACCATGTGCAGGTCGGACTGTGCGTCGCAGACCACACTGGCACGATCATCGTCGCCAACGAGGAGGCGCGACGCATTCTGGACCTGAGCAATGCCATTCAGCTCGGCCGCAACAAGCGCTTGCAATGTCAGTCGAAGGCACTGGAGCAGTCGCTCGACAATGCCATGGCATCGGTCAGTGCAACATCAAATGGCGAAGACTCAATCGTCGAGAGTTTTGGCGTTGCAGGTAACAAGCACGACATACAGATCGCCCTTGAAGTGGCACCGCTGCGTGACAGCGGCGCCGAAATAGCAACGCGATTTAACGGAGCACTGATCACATTGATCGACCTTTCAGCCGAGCTCAATGTGGACATCGATAAGATTGCCGGCGCCTATCGGCTCAGCCCGTCGGAATGTGCCGTGTGCAAGATGATCGTTAACGGCGCATCCGTCAGCACGATTGCCGAGTCGCGGAACGTTGCAATAGACACGGTTAAATCACAGCTCAAATCAAGCTACCGAAAAACCGGCTGCAAAAGTCGTGTTGAACTTGCTCGCCTGGCACTTAAAGCAGATCCGCCGGTGCGCTGATCCCATCAGTACTGCCAGAAAGCCTTGCGACACTCCTGCCGAACCGTATCGCGCTCAAGACCGATGTCGCGCAACTCGTGATCATTAAGGCGGCTGAGTTGTCGACGGGTAGTGTAGTTGCGGTGCCATTGTTTTAGTACACTGGTGAGCTTACGCAGTGTTTTTAACGAGTGTTCGTTAGCAACACGAGCCAGCTGTGCGAATTCATTCCGCGATTCCAGCGATGCGGTTTTGGTTCCCATTATTGCACCTCGCCTGACAAGAAGACTTGTATAGAGTCTCGGCGATGGCTGTACAAAGATAAAACGATAGTTTCTTATCGCTCCATTAGAATTTCTTTTACCAGGTAAATTGCTGTTCCAATAGCACGGTAACGTGATAGCGTATTCCTGCCTGGTGCCATAAGACCGCACCGCATTCAAACCTGCATTACCCCACGAGTCTGCAACTAACGAACACGTTACGCGGTGAGTGCTGTCCGTGTTGCACTGATTCACTATCCGATTGCGTACGAATATGAACAGACACAACGTTTCGCTAAACGGCCTGAGAGTTTTTGAAGCATCAGCGCGTCACCTTAGCTTTACCGCCGCTGCGGATGAACTGCATATCACGCAGGCTGCCGTCAGCCAGCAAATACGTACCCTTGAAAAGCAGCTGGGTGCACGCCTCTTTAGCCGTCAGGCACGCAGCCTGGTGCTCACCATGCCCGGCCAGGAACTGCTCGCCGCCACCCGCCCTGCACTCGACAGTATTCATGGCGCCATTGAACGCATTATGGGTATCAGTACACAGCAGGTACTGACGGTAACTACACTACCGTCGTTTGCGTCGCGCTGGCTGATTCCAAGGCTTGCGTCTTTTCAACAGGCGCGACCAGGGTTTGAACTACACCTGCATACCTCCGGCTCAAAGACCGATCTGATACACGGTAACGTTGATGCAGCCATTCGACTCGGTGCCCAGCCGGACTCGGGACTGGTAATGGAATTTCTGATGCCCGACGCACTGTGCATGGTTGGCACCCCGGAAATGGCCGACGCGGTTGGAGATCAGTTTGATAACCTCTACAACCAGCCACTGGCAATGGACGGCACACGTTTTTCTGACAATGTAAAAGCTGACATCACCGGGCAGGAAACCGAACGCTATCTGCAAACCCTGCCGCTTGATAAAAAGCGCCTTGTGGTTAGTGAATTTTCATCGAGTGAGAATGTTGTGCTGTCGGCGTTAACGGGCCAGTCGGTGGCGATAACACGTTTGTCTCTGTGTGTTGATGACCTCGATGCAGGGCGCCTCAAAATTCTGTTCGGTCGCTGCGAACCTCTGACGGAACAACTGTCGCTGGTGTTCCCGGAATTTCGAGCGGACGACAA
>CAYMFQ010000189.1:0-10640 GCA_964389335.1 uncultured Granulosicoccaceae bacterium | reverse complement strand
GTTCTGGCAATGCTACCTCATACCGAATTACTGCCTGCGGCACTCTCGGTACGACAACACTGGTCAGGAGCAAGTGACAAGCCGCCGCAGCCGGATGATCGTACCGAGCCCAGTCGTGGCTTCGTGGTATCACATCGCCGCAATCAGCTATTTCGTGCTATGGGTGAGAGGGCGACGGGTTCCGCCGGACTGGTACTGGTACCTGCAAAGATGCCATTGCAGCGGGCACTACAGCATGTTCGGGCTGCTGAAAAAACCGCAAAAGACGCAGGTCGTGACAGATTCACCGTCAGTATCGTGAAGCGTGCCGGAGGCACATTACAGTGGACCGGTGAATGGCCGGTACACAATGCGCCTGCTCGAAAACGAGACGGAGCCAATGCAGTGGTTGGTCGTAACGATATGCATGTATTAACCGACTTTATCGACTTAATCACCGCACATGATGTCTCTCCCAGATTCGGCTTTCAGATGCAGGCGTGGGCAAGACAACTCGAAGGAACCAACCCGGCGTGGCAAAGCGCAAGCTATAGCGCAATGATCAGTAAAAGCCTCGCATGGCAACTCGACCGACAGGGGCTTGAGTATAAGAATCAAGCAGGCATCTGTGAACGGATAACCAGTGCCATTTGCGTTCAGGAACGCCCCCTTGAATCCCTGCGCCACCTACTGGGTGTGGCAGAGTTTCTTGCCCGTAAAGCGCATGAGGCACGCAACGGTAACGTTGAGCCTGCGTCAACACAGGAGCAAACGGCATGAGCTACCAGGATTACTTTATCAATGTGTTCGATGTGCTGAGTCCACGTGGCAACCAAAATTTTGGGCAGGCCGGTGAGCACGCCAGCGCGCAATTGTTGCCCTGGCCATCGGTAGTGGCAGGCTCGGTACGCAGCTCCGTACTCGCGGCAAACGGACACAACCACGGCGACTCAATCAAGGCGCTGGTGAATTCACAAGACACACTGGCACGGTCGCTCGCCCTGCCAGGCACAGAACCGTCAGCCAACGCATTTCAAGTCGGCAAATTTTGCCTTGCCGAACAAGGCAGCGACGACAAGTCGACCGCAAGCCCGCTAATTCCGGTGCCTGGTGATGTCGTGGTTACCAGCGATGGAAAAACTACCCGAATCAACAGAATAAAGCCTGCCGCACTGCCGACCGGGATTGAAAACGGAAGCACTTCTCCCGCACTGCCTATACTGCGGCAGTGCAAACCCGCCAAGGCAATGCAGGGCTGGTTTCTGAACGCCACAGGCTGGGGACGCTACGTGACAGGGGATAACATACCCGAAGACTGCCTGGTCGAAAGCAGTGAAGTCGCGGCACGACGCCATTGCACTGGAATAGGTATGGATGCGTCAGCGCGCAGGGTTATAGATGGCCAGCTCTATACCGCCGAACGAATAGAGTTTAAGCAGACCACCGACCGTCGTGTCGGCTACGTTGCTCGCATCCACAACAGCGCCGACCTTATCGACGACAACGTGCTTTTAAGGCTTGGCGGAGACGGTCATGGTGCCAGCATGCATCAGACAAACCTGGCATGGCCAGACCCGCCAATACAGGCCATAGCAAAACACAGACGATTTGCACTGGTGCTGCTGTCCCCCGGCCTGTTCTCCAACGGGTTCGGACCAACAGAACTTAACGATAACCAATGGCTGGGCAAAAACATCAGCGCCACACTGCAAGCCAGCACTACCGGGCGATCGGAAACAATCTCTGGCTGGGATCTGCTTAAAAACCAACCCAAGCCAGCAAGACGCTTTGTACCGGCAGGTGCAGTCTACTGGTTCGACAACCTCACCGGTGATCCGGAGGCTTTGCTTGCCGAATTTCCACAGGGAAGCTGGCCTGACCCAATAGCCGCCTCAGAACAACGCCTTATCGAAGGGTTTAATCAAGTGCAAATCGTCGCCTGGCATGGTGACAACCGCTAACGCTTAAGGAATTTTATGTATCAAACAACACAAACATGGTTTCTCTACGCCATCAGCCCCGTGCACATGGGCGCCGGCAACGCCGTTGGCGAACTCGTCGACAGCCCCATACAGCGGGAAGCACACACAGCCTACCCGGTCTTACCTGCATCAGGTATTAAAGGGGCATTGCGGCATCGAGCAGAAGTTGCGAACCTTGCTAATACTTCTGCGCTATATGGTGCAAAGCCCGATGGTGATCTGCACGCCGGTGCCCTGACTTTTACAGACGGCTCACTGATTGCGTTCCCGGTTCGAACGCTAACTGGCACGTTCGCCTACGTTACTTCATTAGTCGCACTGGCCCGCATCAATAGACAACTGAACACCGCAGGCCATAATCCACCACCCGTCCCAACCCCATCGGAAACTCCGTTATCAATAGACGGAGGTGCACGCGTACTGGAAACGCTGCACTTCGAATTTAGCAAGAGTCCAGAGCTGGCTGAATTGGCAAACTGGCTTGCCGAGCGCATTTTTCCTGCTGACCCATGCTACGACTATTTTCGCGCAAAGTTCTCACAAGACTTACTGGCACTGCCGGATGAAGACTTTACCCATTTCGTACGCAACAGCACGAGTATCGAGCCGCACGTTCGCATCAATGACAGCACCGGGACCGCTAAGGATGGAGGTTTGTTCTACGTAGAAAACCTCCCCCCTGAAAGCGTGTTCCTCAGCACAGCGCTATTCAGCAATGAACGCACAGGCCGTGGCGAAGCCAGTGCAGACACACTGGCAGAGAGTTTTGCGGAATCGCTGGACGATCAAATGGTGCAGATTGGGGGCGACGCCACTTATGGTCGCGGACACGTCATATTTCATCGGCTGGAGGCATAACGGTGTCCATAGCAACAGATATCGAGCATCAGCGCGCAGCGTGGGCCTGGAAGCAGGTCGAAGCTGTACACCATGACATAGAAGACAGTTATCGGGTGATGATTAAAACCGTGCCGTCATTGATAAGCCAGAGTGGCTTACTGGCTGCACTCGCCTATCTCGATACGCGCACCGGTACAAACAAAGATGCCGCCCAAAAAGTGTACGAGCACCTCCAGAGCTGGTTGGTCGCTACAGACAAACAGCGTGGCGGAACACTGAAAGACACACAGCACCTTCTACCAGCACTGGCCGAGGCAGACACCAGACTGCATCGCCAGAGAACCGATGAAACGATGGCGATTCTCAGCTGGCTTAGGCGCTTTGCCGATGTACAAAGACGAGGGTAACGAATATGGCACACGTATTGGCAAAATTAACTGCCCGCGCTGCAGTCACTGAATCAACCCGAACTGCACTGGAATCCATCCCGGATGCCACACCAGTGCCAGTCGGTCACGCCTTTGAACTGTACTGCCCCGTTTGGAATGATTCATCTGATTATCAACCCTCACCCGACGGCAAAACTAAAGCGCTTGATGCAATCGCAAGGTGCCAACTGGATCCGGAGCTCGGCGATGCCGTAAATGCGCGCACAGCTGCCACCGCACTGGGGCAAAACCAATCCACCACACTGAGCCTGCCACTCATATCCACGTCGGCACTGATTACAGGCAGCGGCATTGAACACCCAACAGATAACGGTTACTCGCTCCTAAAACCCTACGGTATGCCCTATCTGGCTGGCTCAGGTATCAAGGGTACACTGCGCGCTGCCGCGGAAAACCAGGCATTGTTTAACCCTGAAGGCGAATGGACAATGGCGGACGTCTGGTGGCTGTTTGGATGGGAATCACAGGCTGATTATTGGAAGCCTGCGAAGAATGTAAAAGACGAAGACAATCGCACACTTGCCTTTCAGCGCTGGCTGAATAGCAAATCACCGGCACTGGACGGTGCCATGACATTACTTCAGGTGATGGCGGGGAGCGATTCGGATCATTCTACTGAAAAGCTAAATGATTTACGCAATGGCAACTTGAATCCCGAATCCTATGCCTTCCGTGGCCTGCTGGATTTTTGGGATATGCTACTGCCGAAAGCTACCTCGACCGTAGACATCATGACACCGCACTACAGTGGCTACTACCAGGGCAAAGGTGCACCCGATGAAACTGAAAGCCCAGTGCCAATTTCATTTCTGGCCATTGCCGCCGGTGCTCGTGGCAGAATGACGCTGCAATGGCGCGGAGACAGACCCGGCCTGGCAGCACTGGAACCGGTTAAACAATTACAGGTAAGCTGGCGCAGCAAGCTCAGTACACTCATCGAAGATACTATTTTGTGGGAAGGCTTCGGTGCCAAAACCGCGGTTGGTTACGGACGTTTTACCATTGACTCTGACACACAGCACCAAGACGAAACCAGACTAGTTGAGGCAAAGCAGGCAATAGAGCAACAAAAACAACAACAGCGCGCCGCAGAACTCCAGTCATCGATGGGAGAGGAACAGTACGCAATTTTCGACTTACGAGAGAGATTTTTAGCGGGCGAGTTAAGCGGCACTGAGGAAATTAATAATCTCATTAGAAAGGCGACTGGAATCTGGGAAGTAAAAGACAGACGCGCACTTGCAGAGTTGGCACGCGAAATTTATGCGGCAAACAAAGTTAGTAACAAACGCAAAAAAATACGCGTGGCACTGTTGCAGGCGTTGCTACCGGAAAAGGACAGCTAGTCAGGTGCCAGCACAGAATTCAAACGCATTCGCACGTAACAGCGATACAGTATCGGCAGCGTATGCCCCATAGCGAACATACAGCGCGAAAAACTCTGCAAATCTGCCTGGTGTCTTCGCAGCTACAACCAAACGTCATACCCTGGCTGGAGCTTAAACCTGACGCCACTCTGTTACTGGCATCAGAGGCGGTAGAATCCGAAGCCAGGCAGCTACTAAAGATTGCACACGGTAGCGGACTGAGCGCTCAACGGCATCCGACTGCCGTTCCAACGGATAGCTATGCAGGCCTGCGCGAGTATTTTCTCGACGTTGCGACCAGCTTGCCGAGGGATTGCGATATCAGCATTAACCTGACAGGTGGCACAAAGTTAATGACACTGGCTGCCGCTGACGTACTTGCTGACGAAGGTTATCGGTTCTTCTACACAGATACACAAAACCAGCGTATCGAATTTCTCAATCTTAGCAATACGGGCAGCACGCAACCACACCGTGTGTTCAGCACACCCATGAAGCTTGATCAAATGATTGCGTGTGGCATGGCAGAGATCAGCACAACTGGCAGTAAAGACCCGCAGGATCGACAGAAACTGTTGGCGCGCAAAAGCCTGACCGAAAACTTTACCCGTGGGGCAATCAACAACCGACACTGCATGAGTGATCTCAACCGTCGAATCAGTATGCAGGTTTTCACAAACAACGGCCAGTCCCTGAAGCAAAACACGCTTAAGCTAAACCAAACGGAAGAAAGGGCGTTCAGAAATATATTCGATAATGCTCAACACAGCGGCGCCATGCAGTACAGCACCGACACGGCCACCATTCATTTTCGAGATGCAGAAGAAGCTCGCTGGCTGAACGGACTGTGGCTGGAGGAATTCGTATGGTGGCAAATGCAGGCGGCAGAATTACAACACTACGAACAAGGTGTTCAACTACAATGGGAACTACCAAACTACCGGGCAAAGCAGGCACTGGCCAATGAAATTGATGTCATCGCTGCTCAAAACAATCGCCTGTGTATCGTCGAGTGCAAAACCGGCAAGCTGGAAGAGGAAGGTAAGCAGGATATCCTGCATAAACTAACCAGTGTAACAACACAACTGGCTGGCCCTTTCGGAATAGCCCTGCTGGCAAGCCTGCACGCGCCCAGTGACAGCCTCGCAGACAGAGCTCACCACAGCAACGTCGCCATTGTCTGTGGCCAGCATCTACTTAACATTAAACGGATTTTCACTGATTGGAAAGAACTGCATTAAAGAGCACTCCACCTTGCACATAAAACGTATAAATTACCCGGAACAATAAATGATACTCACCTGTTTTCTCGGCGTCGGGGACTACAAGCCCTGTATTCAATATCATACCGCAACCCCCGAAACACAATGCACAACTGCGTATATACAAACCGCGCTATCGGTCTTTGCTCTACAACGCGACATTCAAATCTCGGAAATACGAATACTCGCCACCGACATTGCCTGGGAAATTCACGGTCAGCCACTGACCGATGATCTCGCAAATCACGGCCTGCATCCTCCCACCCGATATTCAATACCGAACGGAAGCAACGAGGCGGAATTCCGGGGTATCTTTGAGCAACTGAGACAAGCCCTGCAGGGCGAGCACGTATTACTGGATATCACCCACGGATTTCGCGCCCAGCCCTTTTTCGCCGCAGCGGTAGTGCAGTATATGGCCGCTCTCGATGAGTTACCGGAAACACTCGAGCTACACTACGGACAGTTGTCTGACGACAGATCAGAATGCCGTATATGGGATCTTTCACCATTTCTTTCACTCCAAGAGTGGTCAATGGCGCTTGACGGCTTTTTGCAATACGGCCAAGGCAAGCGGCTGTCCAAGCTAAGCGACAAATCCGCTCGACATGAGCGAAAAACACTGGCACAACAAAGAAATCAACACCTGTTTAATGAAAGTGGCATCCTTATCAAAGAACTAAGCTTTCTCAGTGACGCTATTGCGACTGTGCGCATTCCTCACATAATCAGTGCGGCACCTTATGACCATCATCAGAAAAATAAACCAACGGCTCATGCAGAAAAGGTAAGTCAGGCGATTGAAAACTGCCGCGACAGTATTGGCACGTATATGCCAGCACTAGCTCCGCTTCTTGACCGCTTGCAGGGTCTGCTGACACCACTGCAAACGACGACACTGGAAGGAAGCCAAAGCCTCCAGGCACAGCAGGCACTAGCCAGGCAGTACCTTGCATGGGAACGCCCCACAGAAGCGGCAATCGTACTCCGTGAAGCCCACGTCAGTCGTTTCTCGACAGGCGAACCGCTCGACAACAACACTCGCAAAGCAGCGGAAGACCAATGGCATAGCAAAGACACCGATAACTGCATGAGTATCGGCCAACTTAGAAATGACATACAACACGGGGGCTGGCGGCCCAACGCACGCCGCGGTGACTCACTAACAGCGGATCTTCAGGGAAAGCTGGAGGAATTCGAGTCAACGCCGGCCCGGCGTACTGCACAACCGGCAGGTCGAACGTTGTTGGTTACACGCCACGCTGGCGCCATTGATTGGCTCAGGCAGCAGGGATTTGACACAACAGAACGGCGAGATCATCTCGACAAAGCCACAATGGATTCCCTGACCGCTGAAGACACAATTATTGGCAGTCTGCCAGTGCATTTGGCAGCAGCGGTGTGCGATACCGGAGCAAAATTCATTTATTTGCAAATAGACATTCCCTACTCTCGCCGTGGGGAAGAACTAAGCGACGAAGATATGGAACAATACGGTGCCAGATTGACGCCATTTCGAGTAATAAGCACTGATGAATGAGCAGAGGCAACTGCCGGAATCATGCAAATTTGATACAGTAAGTTTTCGGCTTTGCTGATTGTTGCGAACCACCTCTCTATCACTCTGATTTTATTGTGAGTTTTCGAGCCAGCGGTCGAAACCAACACCCTGATGAAGAAGGGATTAAGACACTGGCGCCGGCGCGTCTTGTACTGGTCGGACGTGTCGAAACCAACACCCTGATGAAGAAAGGGTTAGGTCCAGATACCTGCAGATATAGTCAGCGAGCGCCCAGCGAAAACCCACTGGTCGACTGGTCGACTGGTCGACTGACACAAGCATAGAAATAGTGTCCACTTAAACCAGGTGGACACCTATGTTAGACACATTAAGCTCTGAATTGTCTGCAAAGACCAAAGCGCCAGGAGCTGTATCTACTCGACGCCCTTATTCCAAAGAACGAGGAACTAAAAGCGACCATTGCGTCTTAAAGCCTGCATCCATTACGCGCCGGTGCGATGCAGAGGTCACCCCCGATAAACAAGGATATCAGCATGCCAACCCAAAACCTAAGCTAACCAACGCGACTGCCGAAACATTTCGACTTGTGCTTTTTCGTCGAGCTCCTTGTATAAATCGTGGTCATCCAACTTCACACTGACGGATAACCATGCAAAGTGCAGTAATACAAATCGGCTTAGTACCTGAAGCTGGCCCGATGACGGTTGCGGGCTATGCTTCCTGCGCAACATACGCCGTTGATGTCATATGAAAAACCGGCAAATGTATCTAGTGGCGTATGACATCAGCGACAACCGCGCTCGCAATGCCGCACTAAAGTTGTGCCGCCAGTACGCTACGGGCGGCCAGAAAAGCCTGCATGAATGCTGGCTCAGTGACAGAGAGCGGGCGGCACTCATAAGCGATCTGCATCAAATCATAAATGAACATAGCGACCGGATCACTCTGGTACGGCTCGATGCACGACAATCCACCTTCGCGCTGGGAAGAGGAACACTGCCGCTCGACCCTGCAATCATCGTGGTTAGTTAGTATGATACTGGTAATTGACCGCAGGGACTCTTCTCTGGAAATAGCCGGCAACTCGCTAATTGTACGCATCGACGGTGTTCGTCAAAGCCCGGTCCCTTTGCGGTTACTGACACACCTTATCATCGCCAGAAAAACGCAACTGAGTTCTTCTGTCCTAACCATTCTGTCTGCACAGCAGACTGTTGTTACGATACTCGGCGGCCGGTTCCAGGATCAGCCGGCTATGGTACTTGGACTCAATTCAACGCAGGCATCCGTTCGACGCGCACAATACGCTGCGGCACTCAGCCCTGAAAAATGCCTGCAAATTTGCAGAGTCCTGGTAAACGCAAAAACTCGTAGACAACTAAGGTTACTCAGGTATGTTCAACTAGCGCGGCCAGACAAACGATACGCTATATCCAAATCAATACAGGTTCAGCTAAACAGTATCGCTTCTGTACGCAGGTGCACAAGTGTTGACAGCCTTCGGGGAATCGAAGGTGCTAATGCGGCAGCCCACTTCAAAGCCCTTACCCAGGCGTTTCCACCATCACTCGGTTTTACCGGACGGCACCGTCGCCCACCACCCGACCCCGTCAACGCGCTGCTATCCCTGAGCTACACCATCCTTTACCACAGCGCAGCCACCAGCGCACACAAAGCAGGCCTCGATCCACTCTGTGGCTTCCTGCATGAACCACTTCATGGTCGACACTCACTCGCATCCGATCTCACCGAGCTGCTGCGTGCAAATGCAGAGCAATTCGTTTGGAACATTCTGCGTGATGGAGCGATCGGCAACCAGCACTTCGTGCAACGTGAAGGCAGTTGCTTACTCGGTAAAACCGGCCGCAGTTTGTACTATCAACTGCTGTCCGCCCACAAGCCAGTATGGGAAAAACAACTGGACTATCAGGCGCGACGATTGCGCCGCTTTCTGGAGGCAACAACGTCTTGACAACCGGCTATCTGCAAAATTCTGCGATCAACCGTATCGATCATGAACATGGTGCTTTACGTCTGGAGTCGCAACATAGCGCGCCACGATATTTACCACTTAGACTGCTAACACGTCTCGTTGTTACCGGCCCAATTGACTGGTCTTCGCGAGCGCTTGGAGCTTGTATGTCGGCACAGATACCGATCGCACTGCTCGACGGAAATGGACAGACACTTGGGTTTATAACACCAGCGACAGCACCAGTTACAACTTTCGAAAATCTGTCACACTCGCTTTTAAATTTGCCGATCGAAGCTGACTTCAGTGCATGGCACCGATCCAGGGAACGCTTCCTGATGATTAAAAATCTGAGCAATAAAAGATGGCAACTGAATGATCTGCGTTCACAGACAGTCTGGATCCAGGAGTGCCAGGACCACGAACAGATGCGTCCCACATTTGATGTGGATAGAACAGACAGTGAAATGCGCACGCTCCTCGAAGTCTGGCTGTATCAGGAACTGACCAGCTGCGGAATTGATAATTCGCTCTTGCGCAAAGGCGATACACACACTGATTTGCACAGCGCATTGCGCGACAGCCTTATCTGGATGCTGCGTGCCCGATACGGGCAGTGGCACCACAATGCGGGTAAACACTTTAGCGCCGAGATTGCATTCGAGAACATGGCCATGCGGCTAAGTTCCGCACTACGCAAAGAACTTGACAGTTTGCAAAAATGGATTCGAGAGGCATACTACGATTATGGCCACTAATGATATCCGCCCGCATTTGCTTGCCTACGACATCAGTGATCCTCGACGACTTTACCGAGTGGCGAGGATATCCGGTCAGTGGGGACTGCGCGTACAGTATTCCATCTTCATTTTGTGGATAAGGCCGTCTGAACAATACCAACTATTAGAGCAACTTGACGAAGTGATTGACTCAAAGGCGGATGATGTTCGACTTTACCCGCTACCACAAAAGTCAGACTGGACGCACTTCGGACGCACACCATTGTCAGTCGGCGCAACACTCTATGCCCATGGAAAACAGGCTGTAGGTAAACAAGAACTTGCGGATATCAGAAAAAATATTGAACCACCTTTACAAGCCTCTGATCTTAAAGGAAAATAGCAACGAAGCAGTCGAAAACAGCACCCTGATTAAGAAGGGATTAAGACTATTTCGAACGAATGTAGCCCTTACCCTGATTACTGTCGAAAACAGCACCCTGATTAAGAAGGGATTAAGACACTTGCTCGTCGGCTTTCTTCATGGC
>CAYMFQ010000188.1:0-10658 GCA_964389335.1 uncultured Granulosicoccaceae bacterium | reverse complement strand
ACCAACAGTGCCGCTTTCTCCACACCGGGTTACAGCAAGCTCTACCTTAAGTCCGGTGAGCATACCATTCGTGCACAGGCAGACAGCAGCTTTGGCGAGGCAGTCTATACATCAAACCCCTTGAGCGTTGGTAATATAGAGCTGGTGATGGATCAGACGGAGGGGCCGGTTATCTTGTTTACCGATGACTTCAACGGCACTCAGGAAGGTATCGCAGCGCCGACTGGTTACTGGTTTGGATGCCTGGCCAAGGGCAGTTACCAGGGCTTCATTGGTAATGGCAAACTCAATCTCGGATCACGTTACAACAACACCAACAACGACTGGTGCTGGTCCACAAGTGCACTGACTGAGCACAGCTTCACTGATACCGTCATTGCTGATGCGGGCGGATTTGTGGTTTCCTTAGATGTTGCTTCAGCTGCCTCGCAAAATAGCGTTATCACTGTTGGTCTGGGTGGTGAGCTTGGAACCGATCCGAGTACGTTTTATCCGACGGAAACAGCAGATGCCATAGTTAGTGTGCGTGACAACAACGTTACCATCGCGCTGTACGAAGGTGGTACCAACACCGACAATGTGTCTTTTCAGATGCCGATTCCAGTATCGTTTATCAGCAATCTGACCATTGATGTAGAAACCGTCTCTTTTGCGGCTGGTGCACCGGCAACGCTGAATGTTGTCCTCAACGGAGATCCAAACCTGATTCCGCCGATCCCCTTTACTTGGGACGGTGGTGGCAATCACGTGGAAATCAGAGGGGCTGCGGGTATTGCGACAAACGGCGGTGGCATCAACTATGTCGAGTATGAAGGTGTTTCCATCAGCCCCAGATAGTGCAGGTTTAATAATAATTTAGGAGTCTGTGCGGTAGAAGTCCGCGTGACGAGAGTGTGACTGGTTGTGCCTGAAAATGTTTTTATTTGAGAAGCATAGTTGTTCCTGCGCGACGATAATAAAGGCATTTTCAGGGGCAATCCGGCGCACTCGCAGTAGCGGAGGTTCTGCCGCGCAGGCTCCTGGCCGGAAGAAACACTTCCGCATTCGCAGTAACGATTGTGCGGGTGTACGGTGAGGGGGATTAATGTTTCCTGCACCGTCACCCGCATTTTTTACGACGAATGGATTCATACCAGTGCTACTGCTACAGAGCCGCACCACCCCAAAGTTTGGAATAGGCTTCGCAGTGGATTATCAGTGATTGGAACTGCGAGATATCAATCCCCGCCGGCAATACATACTCCTGTGCGCCCCGGTTCGACTGCAGGGCACTCACCAGAATAGACTGGTTGGTAGCGTTACTGCCTTTAAGTGAGGAGAGCGGTGCTCTGGACAGAAAGATTTTCAAGTCAGGCGCACTCCGTGTTTTAAAGTTCTCATCCAGCGTCAGCACGTGAGAACCGTTTCTTTCCACGATTGACCAGCTGCCCTGTATCGCGAAACTCTTCTTAGTCCAGTGGCCACCCGCATGTGACAGGTTGGCGGTCATAGATAGTGCGGCCAAAACCATCAGTGCCAAAAATAAACGCATCATCTGAAGCGATTGCCTGGTGGAAACGTGTTGCCTTTGCATGGGTGGATCCTCTGTTTGTTTGTAATGACTGCCGTGGTTCTCTCTCTGCTGGCAGTAAATTCTATGACTGGGGTGTCGGTACGCCGTTCGGACGTATCTATCAACAATTTCTAAAAGAGATGTCCCGTGCGTGTGATATTCGAGAGGATTTCATTGCTTGTTACAGGTTCGCTGTAACCCGTTTAGAGTGGCGTTAAGGTTAGGCGGTTTGAGTTATCCAGAGTAGTAGCTTGGGTAGCATTTGCGTTAAGGTGTTGGTGAGAATAGAAGGTAGGAGAACGTATAGGTAGTCTGGAAGCTAAACAACGAATAAACGGATATCCGTATTAATACTGATCATCTGTTGCTAAATTTCACCCATATGGGGGAATGTAAGCTTCTGTAACAGAAGCTATCCTAATGTGAAGCGTTAGCGTCGTACGTTCTCTGCCTTTAAGTGCCAATTTTTGGTCACTAAACTAGTGCCGGATTGTAGCTCACGTGAATTATGTTCTGACGCCAGAACTGACGTAGAATTTAGATAATTATTTAGGCGGAATTATGCGATGCCAGAAGGACGTTAATGGTAGGCAAGAAGCTGTGAACGGTGACATTGGCTTGCAAGCAATATTAGACACACTAAGCGTAAGTATACTGTTACTTAACAGCAATTCAGAAGTTCTGTTCGCAAACAAAGCTGCGGAATCTATCTTTTCATCAAAAAACTGGTTTCGTGTAACCGATGGAAAGTTACGCTGTAACGCACGCGATCATGAAGAGTTGAGTAATTATGTTCGTATGGCTGCAGCTAACCAGATCGAAGATACTGATAACGTCCTGTTCTTATCTGGCCGTGATAGCCACGATGGCTTGTTACTGGCGTTTTCAGCGTTGCGTGCGGGCAATGACAGTGATGATGCACAGGGTGCACTTCTGTACAATGTGGTCGCTGTTGTAATTGAGCCCAACCAGCATGGAACAACAGAGCCTGAGTTGCTGAAGCGCCTCTACTCACTGACAGATGCTGAGGCGAAGATTGCTGCTTATCTAGCCAACGGCCTCGACTACTCTGAAATTGCAAAGCAGCGCAATGTCAGCGTTTCCACAGTACGTTCCTATAGTAAATCCATATTTAAAAAGCTCTGTGTCAATAGCCGAGCTGGTGTTGTGCGTAAGGTACTTGCTGCGTCGATCCCGCTGAACCTCTATAGCTGAGGTTCTTGTTGGGTGTATTTCGGTACTTAAATCACTTGCCTTGCTTCGATCACGATAGTCTTTCGGGAGAGCTTCTGTTTCGCCACTGCCTCGTATTGATTATTTACACCTGAATACTCGCTGCTGAAAGTACGGTGTGCCAGTTAAGTTTGTATAGACCATCACCCAGGTACTGTAGCCATACTGCTAAGCACCAGATCTATCGTCTGGTACCTCCTCTGGCAATGATGGTGCCGCCATTGCGTCTGAGTGCCGAGCAGATTTCTTTATTGAGCGAGCCGAATAAGCACGCCTCGGTTCTGCCTTCGACCGGCACGCGTTCGGTTTGAAGCTACTGGCTTCGCCTCTCCCATTGCGATACCCGCAAGCTGGACAGAGGGTACATGTTGAGCTTCTTGTAAATACCTGATTATTGAACGGGCGCGCCGCTTCGCCAGATCCATGTTGTAATATGCGTTGCCTCTATTATCCGTGTGAGTTTCAATCGTAACTTTTAGTGATGGGTTGGCAATAAGCTCTCGCGCCACTCCATTTAGCTGAAACGCAATGGCGGTGGTAACGGTTGCTGATCCTGAACGGAAAGATATTGAAGATAGGCGTTCCCCAATATAAACGCATCCGTATTGATTGACTGTACTTCCACGACCAGTGTGCTGGCAGATGTCATTTTTGTTTAAGACGCCATCCTTGTCAGCGTCATTGGTAGGGAATTCAGCAACAATATTCTCATTTGCGCCAGAAGTTTGCTCGAATTCATTCGTCTCTTCCCAAGAGACGGTATATTGAGTTGAATCTGTTTCTTTTTGAGGTAATGCAGCCTCAAGCAATGGTTCTGATTCATCTGTTGCGTCGATTTCACGATCAATATTTGGTGCTGCTTCTTGCACGTTTTCATGCACTAACCCTGATTGACCAACTCGAGCGAGATTGAAATTCTGAGGTTTGGGGAATTCCGTTAAATTTTTGAGTACCAGTCTTCTGCTTCGTGGTTCTGATACCAGGCCTGCTGCCTGCAATTGCTCGGGATCTGGTCCAAACTGGTATTCACCAAGTGGCACGCCTGATAAGTAGTAGTACCCATCAAACTCTGTATAGATTTCCATTGAGTTGGCGCTAACGTCAGAATTTTCGACTGGTGTCAGTAACATTCGGACATTAGGCGCGGGGTTGGTTCCGGAAATGAGTACAGTTCCTTCCAAATCAGTGGCTCGCAACAGCGGGATCGCAAAAACGGGTACACGACCAGGACGTGGTAAGACACCGTGAGTGATCTCTTGTGGCTTCAAGTCAGGTTCCTGTAGATCGGCTTCGATAATGCCAAGGTCCACGGATGCGTTTGATGAAAGTCCAGTCACAATTGCAACGCCGTCACTATTTGTTACGGCGCCTGAATACAATCCATTGGTTGTGATTCTGATTCCTTCCACCACTTGTTCGTTATTGTCATGTTTGCCGTTTCCGTTATCATCGGCGAAAACTATGACGGCAACAGCAGCAGAGCCGCCGTTACTGGCAATCGTTGGGAGCCAGCGACCCGGGTACCGCTTGGCTGAGAACTCGACTCCTAGGCGAACAGTGACATTACCTGAGGAGGATCCACCAATTGTTGAATCAAATCGAAAGTTCTCAAATTGTCGGCTCAGTGAGGCCGAATAGCCTGTAGACGGGTTATCAAGGCTGCGCGTGGCGGCTAAGCTTAGTTGGCCATTCCCAGAGAGCGATCGTGCCAGTCGTATCGATCCGGTGTCGATAAGTCGACGCGCTGTATCGTTATATTCGAGTGTTGAACTGAGTGTCCATGGTGTTTGTTGGTAAGGCCTGATGCTTGTCCCGATCTGACCTCCCGAGCTGCCTCTGCCGGATGTAATATCGCGTCTGTAGTTGTGTCTCCATGACGCACCAACAAATCGACTCTGGTAGTCGACTTGCGTGCCGATGCTCGCTTCTTCTACATTGGACTGACTAACTCTATACCTGGCATTGGTTCCATAGGATAGCCTTCCGGTAGGAATTGTGAAAAACTCTCGCGTCAGATTCAGGGTTGTCGCCCGGCTGGTAGAATCAGCAGCCTCGCGTTCACCATTGATGTTATCAATAGAGCGGTAGTCACGTTCGAAGAATTGCTGTGAGGCGCCAATATCATAGCCACCAAGTGCACTGCGCGCTGCTACTGAAGCGGCGATATTGCCTTCCGGGTCTGTGCTAAGGTTGGTAGATACAAGCGTCCCCGCTATATCAGTAGTTATATTGGTATTTGAATAAGTGTGATTCGTTCGTTCACTCGTTGTACCTGTATTGTCTTGGGCATCTAGTTCGGCGATGGACGACCTGTTGTTGGATGCTAGATTGGCAATTGTCAGAGCGACTCCGGTTCGTTTTGATATTCCGTATGTCAGGGTCAAGGCGCTGCTAATCTCTAGCGATGGTAATTCGCTGTCAATAGCAGTATTCAGCGAATCTATGAAATCATCGAAAACTTGCCTGTCAGGCTGCAGCAGTGAGAACTCGTAGGTAAAATCGCCTTTACGACCCTGACTGCCACTGACAAATGAACGCCGCGACTCGGTATAGCGTTGACCTTGTGGGCCATAGAACTCAAGGCGTATTTCGTTTTGGCCCAGCTGTAGTCGAACATCCTGAAAATTGTAGGCGCTGTCGCTGCTATCCCGGTCTACTCCCCTGAGTCGACTATTAACGTAAAGCTCTACCTCATAGTCCGTTTGCTGCACGCCTTGAAGGTCGATAGTGTCAATATCACGCTGATCTGCCAGAAGTTTATTCCCGAATCTAAAGCCTCGACCAAATAAGCTGTTGCCCAGCAAGCTTGGCAGAAATTGGGATGTATCTCCAACTTCGTAATCGGCGATTCTTAATGGGCCAAGCATACCCTTGGGGTTTTTTCGTCCAAGTGTGATGAATGAACTGGCCAGTGTGTCCTCGTCATTCCCACTAAAACTAGCAGTGCCATTCATGAAAGCAAAGTCACCTGTAGCTTGAACTCTATAGTCGTAACGGGTTATCTCACTGTCAGGGACATGCAAGCCGCCGAGATCCACCGTTAACTCAGGCCAGTCAACCGCACGATAGCCCGGTACAATGAATTCTCGGGTTGCGGCAAAACTAACTTCCTGTTGTGCCGTATTATCCGCCCTCTGTCGAGCTAATTCTTTTGGCAGTAATTCTGATGATCTGATAATAAGTCGTTGACGAGGTAGCGAGAGATCGAAGCGCAACGGAAACCACGCTTCGAATAAGGATAGGTCTACGTAGACGTCAAGTTCGTCAGAAAAAACACGTGATTTGTCTAGTGAATATTTAACGCCTGTGTTGATGATGTAGCCATCACGCAGGTCAAGAGAGAATGTGTTGCCAGGGTTTAGATACCAACCACTTGCTGTGCCGGATACCGAGTCGACAATAATAGGGAAGTCGAGCAAGTAGGCCATCTCCCCGAGCGGTAGCATAAGGTTGCCTTTCTTCATGACGGCAAATATTGCATCGCTCAACAGGATGTCCCTCAAGTAGATCTGGAGAATTACATCTCCACCTTCTCCAAAATCGAATTCTGTCCTTTGGCTATCTGCTGGTTCAGGGGTGAGCCCCAAGTACGATACGGTATCATCCTGCTGTTTGACTTCATCAGCCATACTGATCAATGAAATGAAGTTTGTTGCAAGGAGTGTACTGAAGCAGAAAGATGCCCAGAAAAGACTAATTTTCATTGAACGCTATACCAGTACAATTCATTCTGTTGAGCGATCCAATTCGGTATTGAATTGAAGTCGTTATAAAGCGCACCACTTGGTGCGCTGCGCCGGGGGTCTTATCAATTGTCGATTCGTCAGTCTAAAACTGGCGCGACAGCGTCATCCAGCCAAAAGGCTTTCGAGCTATCGATTGCTCTATTTTCGAAACGAACCCGGATTTTTGAGTTTGGTCCGATTTCATTGCGGTTTAGTGGGTTGTCGAGCTCCAGATCAATCCACTCGTGTGGATATGGATAATAGAGCGCAAACGCTCTCAATCGACTCAGGTGTTTCTCATCACGCCCATTTACAAGCGAAACGGAAATGTCTCCAAAGGAGGATCTTGTACCTTTTAGTCCAAGTAGCAGTCTTGCAATATTAGCGGTCCCGTCGTTATTAAAATTCAGTCTAACTTCGTCTAGCGTTACACTGGATTCTGTTTTGCCGTGCCTGATAATAACGGGAATGGTGACACCCAATTCGATTCTTGCAGAGGACTGGACAAGAACCGGATCCCCTTGTGTTGCATCTTCAAGGTCGGCAGTTGACAGCACTGGTAGCGCCTGTAGTCTAAGGTGTGATCGGTATTCCCCTTGAACAGGTAATGATCCCCGTCGGACTATTGCCCGCACTACTTGAGACTGACCAGGTTTTAACCTTACCTGGCGTGGTGAGAATCTGACGTAAGGCTTCGCACTTCGTTGCGAGGCGGGTATTTGATGTGGTTGCAGGATGTTAAAACTCCCATTTTCATTAAGTCCCATCTCTATCAGATTCATCCGATAGGCTACTTCAGTAGATGAGGAGTTTGTTATTGTTACTGATGCGCTTTTTTGATTTGCCGGAATAACTATTCTTGTTGGCGAAATTCCAGCCGCTGCGAGATTTGAGTCGCTATTGGCGTAGGAGTTTGTCCATGAAGTCATACACGCAAAAAGTGCAATAGACATTAATTTCAGTCGATTTGGTTGTATGCTATTCATACAAATATTTTCCCTATAATCGGTGTTGATTGTTTTGTCTGGGAGTCAGATAACTGTAGTCTGGTGAGCATGTTGTTTGTTTTCTTAAACGACACTGAACCCACAAACATTAGGTAAATAGAGCTTCACTCGCTATATGCGGACAGTTTCTATTAGCCGAGAATGATTCCCCGCAAAGTGTTTGCCATGGCGATAGCGATTAGAGATTTTGTAAGGGGGTATTTTGAATATGAGCTCAAATTCATACCTGACCATGTCTGGAGCACCACATTTGGTGGGTGGTTATAGTGAGATGTTGATTGCTTCCGCAATTCGGACAAAGCAGTTACATTTTATGTTTTGTTGATATTTATGCTGTCAACGAAAATGGCAGGGTGGGTGTTGGCTGGATTTAAAAGAAAGTGTAGGTTTGATATGGCAGGATATAAGATTGCCGAAGCTTAGTAGAGTTGAAAGATATCGTATGCGGCGTATATAAAACCCCATATATAGGGTATAAAAATAGGCACAGATATTCCGTTAATTAGGTTGCTCATTAAGAGTATGTAAAAATAATTAACACAGCGGAATATAAAGATATGAAAATTTCAAAAATCGTTTTAGCTGCTGCAGTCGTTGTTGGTATTTCAGGAATTGCGAATGCACAGAATACAGCGTCTGTAGAAACGAAAGTTCAGGTTTATGTCGCAGAAGGACTGGATGTGTCGGTTACTGAGCAATTGAGTTTCAGTGATATAGTTGTTCCGGCGGCAGGAGAGGCAAACACCGGTATGTCAATGGACTGTGCAACGGGTGACATAACCTATAAGACTGATGCTTCGACACCTAATGGTGCGGCCGATGCGGCCGGTGCCGCTAATGCACTTGGTAATAAGCTCGATTCTAATCCTGGGAGAATTAGGATTGAAGGTGAAAAAGATTATTCGGTAACTGTAAGTGCTTCAGTAACAGGTAGTGGTGTTGCTGGGGTTAATTTTACACCAAGATTGGGTACTGATAGTACTGATCAGCCTATCAATAGAAAACTTGCAAGTGACACGGGAATAAACTTTATCCCCTTTTGTGGTGATGTAGAGGTTGAGGCTGGTACTGAAACAGGTAAGGTGTTAGAGGTGCCCGTATCGATCACTGTAAGCTATCGATAGTATCAATATAGCAACGATAGTGAAAGTGAAACTCCCTGCGTAATTTTGTGTCGCGGCTTGTTTGTTTGCTTTTTCTGTTCGCGCTTTTTGAAGCTCGCTTCCGGTCCGTCCTGTGATGGGCCGGTGGCGGTTCGTGTGAGGTGTAAAGCCAGGTCAATGGTATGATTGCTCGGGTCAAGAAATCACTGGTCGTAATAATCTTCGTGCTAATTAGTTGTGGTTTTCTGTCAGTGAGTTTTATGATGTATAGAGGTGGTAGTTCACAGGATTCTGAACCTGAGTACGCATCGGCACATCGTTATCGTGACCGTGACCGTATTGTCGGTATACGTAGTGAGCCTTTGGAATTTGGTGTGCTCGTTGGTGGGCCTGGTATAAGACAGATTACATTGACTCCTGAGGGAAATGTCTATTCGAGTGGCGAAATCTTAAATCAAAGTCGCTCAAGCTATGTGGGGCGTGCTAATTCTCGGTATCTAGCTGGACGTGGCAATCAGGCTAGTCGAGGTAGGTTGAGATTTTCGGTGAAATCGCCCAGTGTCGGTAAGTATGTTTTAGTAAAGTTCCTTCCAGGAGAACTCGATTCCGGAGTTAATCTGGGTTCACTGGATATTCGTGTTGGCCGTGAAACTCGTGGAGTTGAGCGGGTAAAGACATACCAAGTAGCTAATGAACTACTATTCAGAATAGTGGAGTCTCCATCGTTGCGTTATTCGAAACATAGAGAGGTTAATGTTGACGTTTATTATGGTGGATTACTTTCATTGTCCGAGCATGTGAGTGGTCAGGTAACGGCGTCTATGATGGTGGATATATCTGTAGTAAAGAGAAAGAACCTTTTTTGGTAGTCAAGGCTCCGTACTACCAATCGTGCCACTTCTTCTACATGCTTGGATGTATGATTGTCAGTGGCAACGCGATTGGAGAGTTGCTTTGTAGTTAGTAACTTGAGTGTTGTGAGAGTTTGAGTACTCTGGCAACTCCGGTGACAAGCTTGTGAGAATTGGTAAAGGCTGATTTTCTGCTAGTGTGGTGCTTGTTTCTTGTTCAGTTGACTGTCGTCGTTTGTCGATCTAAACGCATTGTGGATGGTTTATGGGTGTACTCCGGCGGCATGTCTTTGTCTGATGTGTACTGCTCTATTCGGTAAATTCGATAGCCTCAGTTTGTGCTGGTAACTACTGGTATTTTCCCGGATACTTCAGGTTCTTGTAAGTAAGCGAGCCTAAATATATGCCTGGTGTGCACTCAGCGTTAGAGAAAAGCCTGGTGTCGAGCGGTGTTGAGTATGCTCTGGCCAGTTACGTCGACATGCACGGCGTGTCAAAATCCAAGATGGTCCCGATCTCCCATCTCGAGCGGATGATGGGAGGTTCGGAGCTGTGCACCGGGGCGGCACTGGACGGGGTGCCGCAGGATATCAGTGACGAGGAGGTTTCGCCGCACCCGGATCCGGATAGTGTCATTATCTGTCCCTGGCAGCCCAATGTGGCCTGGTTTGCGAGTGATCTGTACTGCGAGGGGAGGCCGTTTGAGCCGTGTTCGCGGCAGATTTTCAAACGGGTGCTGGCGCAGGCTGCAGAGATGGGGTATCGCTTTAACTTTGGTATTGAGCCTGAACTCTTCCTGCTCAGGGACGATGAGAACGGGCAACCGGTGCCGATCGGTCAGCGGGATAATCTTGCCAAGCCCGCCTACGATGTACGAACCACGCTCGACAGTTTGACAGCGCTCGATGCGATTGTGCAGGCGCTCAACGCCACCGGCTACGATGTGTATTCCTTTGATCACGAAGACGGCAATGGTCAGTTCGAGATTGACTTTACCTTCTTCGAAGGTCTGGAGATGGCCGACCGGTTTACCTTCTTTCGATTATTGGCGAATGAGGTCGCTAATCAACACGGATTCTACGCTTCATTCATGCCGAAGCCATTTGCTGACAGGGCGGGTAGTGGCGCTCACTACAATATGTCCCTGGCGGATATAAATACCGGTGAAAATCTGTTCGCGTCTGACA
>CAYMFQ010000187.1:0-10669 GCA_964389335.1 uncultured Granulosicoccaceae bacterium | reverse complement strand
TTCATTGCGATGTTTACTGTAGCGAGTAGGATGATTGGCCGGTTGTAGTGACGCCGGCAACAGAACTGCCAGATAATATTTTTGCGGTAACTCTCATGGAGAGTCCGTCCTGGTCGATGAATAGCCTCCCGGTATTGTTAGGAATAATGTTGTTGTTTGGATCTCCTCGGTCATCAACTACAAAAATCGCTCGTTGCAAGTTTTCTATGCCCGCATCGGTTACGACGCCACTATAAGTTTCGGTTGATTCAAATGTGTGCCCGCTTTGCGTAACTTCTGTTAGGAAATAAACGGTAAAGGAGTCTCCGGAGCCTGATATGAACGAACCTGTTCCAACCACCGAAGTGTTTGTTGATCGCGCTTCAAGATCCAGCGTCAAAGACGTATTGTCCTGGTTGGAAAAAGTGACAGTCGGATCTGCAAAACCTTGTCCGACGCGACTCTGATCGCCAGGGACAGATGTGGCTTGCAAAATGACCGGGTTAAAAAGGTAAGATCCTTCAACATTTGGGGGATCTTCGCCTAGATTTATTTGAATGCCAATGTTTTCCAGCGCTTCAAGCAACGGTGCAGAATACAGTTGCTCGACTGATGGGCGGGTACCGGAAAAGGGCATAACGACTGGATCGGGATCGGTGGTATTGCCGGGATCGTTGTTAAGGTTGCTACTGTTGCCTGAGGAACCTCCGCCTCCGCATGATGCCAGCATTACACTTCCCAGCAGTAAGCTTAAGTATCTGTTGCTCAACATAGTAATTTCCCTCCATTTAACTGAACAAAGAACTTCTAAATTCCTGACTGCACGTTGAGCTTAACAGATAGAAAACTATGTTTCCATGTTGTAAATGAGCATGAGATGATGGGGTTATTTTAATTGTTATTAAGGTGAGTTTATTGAATCTCTATTACTTTTGCCGGGAATTGCATGTGCGGTTTTGTACTGTGTTACGACGGTAGTTGTTCAATGAAGAGGATGGGAGGTTGCGGGTGAGCGCTACCGCGGACGCGGTAGCGTTGTTTTCAATAGAGAATAGAGCTTAGCAATCCGGTAGATCAGGTATCTGTGCGAGTGCCGGATACTCATTCGTTTCTTCGTTACGCACATCGGTTTGTATGAGTACGCCGTTTTCAACAACCTGCTGAATAAAGACGGAATAGCTGTCTTGCGGGTCGTCTGCTGTATGCGCGTATTGATAGGCGTTGTTGTCGTATGCAGTAATAGTTTCTGCAAAAGTGCGAATGCAGGCGTTTTCAGAATCTGGTGTTCCACCTTCAACTTCGTAGTAGGTGCCTGTGCCGTTAGCTTCAATCGTCTGATAAGCGTAAAAATTGTTTTCGGCATTGCTGAAGTCCCATTGGCCTGCAACCACTGATGTATCAGAGGTTCCGAGGTTTGAATATTCAGCCGAGGCGACTCGCTTGTGTCTCAGGATCGAGTTGAACTCCAGGTCGATCATATCCGCAAAGTTTTCGGTTGATGTTTTACAGCTGGATTCTCTGACAACACAGTCACCACGCAGAAACGTGTCCCCGTTGCCCAGGGCGTAGAGTGTATATCTGTCACGCGCGCCCCTTAGGTCAAATGATAGAAACTCTTCACCAAACACAACTTCCTGCGCTGCTTCGGACTGAAACACATTCACAGCGGAATCACCAAAGAATGTGGTCATTCCCTGCGGTTCGGGTACCAGAGACGTTGGCGTTCTGATTTGCATGACAGTCGGACCGGCGCAGTAGTCGTTTAGAAAGTAGTCGTCAAGTATGTCGCCAGTTGAATCGGTGATAACCGTTGTCGTGTATGAGCTGCCGCTGTTGTTCAACAGGATGCAATTTGCACGATAGTTACCCGCAATGTCGGCTATAGAATTGATGCCATTACTGATTGCTGTGCGTGCGACGAGAGGGGATACAAATTCATCAAAACTCGATGGTCTGTTGTCTGGAGAAGACGTGGGGCCATCGTCAAGCATCAACTCTCCGTTGGCGTTAAACCCGATAAGTCCGTAGTTCATCTGACCCATAGTGGCGCCATCACGCAGCACACCAACATCCGACATCTGAGCGATTTCCAGATCGATTTCGCGAGCAACGCTGCCGTCATCGGTTGTAACCTCTGCGCCCACTGTGTATCCATAGAGGCGCAATGGGAACGTCTGGCCTCGTGGTACGCCGGCGCAGTCGAGGCCGTCGTATTCGTAGAAGTCCTGTGCCATGGTCGACCCATCGAAAGCCAGTATCCGTCGCTCAGAGGTATTGAGCGCGGGCATGGAACGACATTGCGTCTGCCAGGCACCGACGATGGCTGTCGGAATATCATCAGCAGCCGGTGGTGCAGGTGGTGGTGTGGTTTCACTGCTATCTGAGCCACCACCGCAGCCGGAAAGCAATGACACACTGGCCAGTGTGGTGAATGCAATCAGGCGGGAATGGGTAAATAGAGATGGGGTTGATATCACGGTGGTCGTTCCTCGAGTTCTTGCTTATCCCTAATCAGATGCCAATGGATCGGCATTGCGTCCATCAGCATGTGCATAATTCTAGGTTTGTATAAACGAACAATAGAATCACCGATACTTGGTATATAAAGTCGACCTGGTCACTACTTAAACCCATTGCATCGCTCGCAAAACCGCGATAGCTTGCATTGGACAGACACCACCGGACCGATCCAATGACTATAAATCGAGTAGAGCGCATCGCGGCGCGGGCGCAGGCTCACGTTGACGCTGGCGCCTTTAGCGGAGTTGAGTGGCAGATCGCAAGAGGCGGCAAGCTTTGGCAGTCAGGTCGTGTCGGCCATGCGGATGCGACGAATGGTGTCGCGCTGCCAGAGGTTCCGATCTATCGCATCTATTCGATGACCAAGCCTGTTATTGCTGCCGTGGTAATGATGCTGGTGGAAGAGGGCCGTATGCGGCTGATGGATCCGGTTGCCGCTTATATTCCGGAAATCGGTTCGATGTCAGTGCACAACAGCGATGGCAGCTCACGTCCGCAGCGCACAATGATGACGGTCGAGCATCTGTTAACTCACCGTGCCGGCTTTTCCTATGGCTTTCTGCACGGCTGCCCGGTCGGTGATGGTATGCGCGGCAGTGGTTGTCTGGGTGCCGACAAGTCGCTGGCTCAGGTCGTAGAGGAACTTACGCAATTTGGCCTGGCGTTTGACCCTGGTAACGGCTGGCAGTATTCAGCATCCATCGATGTTGCCGCACGCATCGTGGAGATTGTTGAAGGAGCACCATTGCAGCAAGTGCTGCAAACGCGGCTGTTCGCGCCGCTGGGCCTGACTGATACGGGTTTTATGGTGCCTGAGCCAGAACGACACAGAGTCATGGCGATGTTTGGCTCACCGGATCTGGACTCGATTCTTGAATTCGATACCGGGCCGCAATCGCTGCGCCCGACCCAGGCTCATCTGGACAACCCGATGGATAATCCGGAATTTGCGCGCGGCGGCCACGGGCTGTTCTCCACTGCCAGTGACTATCTGCGTATCGCACGCTGTCTGTCCGATGGTCGCAGCGCGGATGGCGACCGCCTGATCAGCCGCATCGGTCTGGAAATGCTGTGGGCCAATCGCATCCTGGAGCGCGACTATCCGCTGCGGCTTGGACCGATTGCATTGCACGGCTATGGCTACTCACTCGCAGGCCGAGTGGCGGCCTGGCCGGGCCATGCGCTGGGCCATACGACCTATGGCGAAGTTGGCTGGGCCGGTGCGGCCAGTACCTACTTCTGGATTGATCCGCGTGAGGATGTGATCGGCGTGATTATGGCGCAATACCTCGGTTCGAAGGTGCCGCTTGGTGACGATATGCGTGTTGCGGTCAATCAGGCACTGGATGATTGACGCATATGGTCAGGGCGCGCTGTCGTCAGCTCGCATCCGTTCCTGTCTGGCCATTTCCTCTTTTCTGACGGCTTCTATTTCTTCAAGTACACCGTCGACATCAGCGTCATGCAGTGACTCTGTGAACTCTCCGGTAAGTCGGGTATCGGGTTCGAGTTCTCCGTCTTTAAACAATTGCCAGATCTCACCGTGGTATCTGCCGGATAAAAGCTCCGGGGCGTACTGGCCGTAATACTCGGTGATATTGCGTATGTCGCGCTCCAGCATGCGCTCGGCATTGTTGTTAGCGGCAGCGTCGATTACCTGCGGCAGATCAATAATGACGGGTCCGCTGGCGTCAACCAGCACGTTAAACTCTGACAGGTCTCCGTGGATTAGTCCGGCGCACAGCATACGAACAACGTTGCGAATCATCTGGCTGTAGTGCTCACGGGCTTCATCTGCTTCGAGTAAGACGTTATTTAAGCGCGGTGCAGGCTGGCCGTCGGCATCGACAATTAGCTCCATTATCAATACGCCATCGAACATGCCATGAGGTTGCGGTACTCTGACACCGGCTGCAGATAACCGGTACAGTGCGTCGACTTCGGTGTTTTGCCAAACTTCTTCCTGTTGGCTGCGACCGAACTTTGAGCCTTTTTCCATGGCTCGCGCGCGGCGGCTGTTACGCACTTTGCGGCCTTCCTGGTAGTCTGTGGCTTTTTTAAAACTGCGTTTGTGTGCTTCTTTGTATACCTTTGCGCAACGCACCTCGCGCCCGCACTGGACAGTAAACACATCGGCTTCTTTGCCACTCATCAGACGTGACAGCACCGTGTCTATGATGCCGTCTTCTATTAATGGTTTCAGTCTTTTAGGTGTTTTCACTTTTCACGACGTACTATTTTATTGCCGGCGCTGCCATTCGGGGTACGCCTGGTGACTTATATAGGGTGCGATTTGGGGGATTGCGCGGTGAGACCGTTCTGTTTGCCGGCTACGGAACAGGCAAGTATGTGGTCTGTACCAGCTGGAAACAATGGCAGTCATTTTAGCATGTGTGATGACAGGTTGCCGCGTGTTGAAGGCGGCCAATCAGCGTTCGCTTGAGAGGGGCGGGATTTCTGCCAACGCACGCTCATTGTCTTGCGGCGTTAACGAGCATAAGTGCGGTATAGTAGCGTTTACAAAAAAGGCAGAACATTTTTGAATCAACAGACATTCACCGAACTGGAGTTACCTGCCAGATTTTTGCAAAACCTGGAATCCCTCGGCTACCAGTCGATGACTCCGGTTCAGTCGCAGGTGTTGCCTTTGGCGCTTGGCGGGAAAGACGTAATCGCCAGAGCAAAAACGGGTTCCGGTAAAACGGTGGCTTTTGCGCTGGCGTTGCTGGCAAAGCTCGACAGCAGTCGGTTTGCTCCGCAGGCGCTGGTGTTATGTCCCACTCGCGAACTGGCCGAGCAGATATCAGAAGTGACACGTCAATTGGCGCGCACGACTGAGAACGTGAAAGTGCTGACGCTCACCGGAGGGTCATCTACCCGAACGCAGCAGGAGTCTCTGGCCAGGGGCGCTCACGTTATTGTCGGCACACCCGGGCGCATCGAGGATCATATTCGACGGGCTTCATTGAGCTTCGAGAATCTCAATACGCTGGTGCTGGATGAAGCCGATCGCATGCTGCAAATGGGCTTTATGGAGGCAATCATGCGCATCATTGAGCAGCTGCCGCAGGAAAGACAAACGTTGTTACTGAGCGCCACCTACCCGGAGGAGATAAAGGGCGTAGCAGATAAGGTGATGCGCGCGCCTGAATTTATTAGCGTGGATACAACGCACACGGCCGCAGACATCCAGCAGCTTTTTTACCATGTAGAGGATAAGCCACAGCGGTTATCGGCGTTGCAACTCCTGTTGTTGAAAAATCGCCCTGAATCGGTACTCATATTTTGCAACACCCGCGTCGCCGTGAGTGAGGTCACACAGTTTCTACTGGAAAAGAAGTTCTCCGCTATCGCATTGCATGGTGATCTCGATCAAAGAGACAGAGATCAAAACCTGATTCGTTTTTCTAACCGATCAGTGTCAATTCTGGTGGCGACGGATGTGGCTGCCCGCGGAATCGACATCGACAAGCTTGATGTCGTTATAAACTATGAATTAACAAAGGACAGTGAAGTACATGTACATCGTTCTGGTCGTACCGGACGCGCAGGAGAAACCGGTGAAGTCTGGACGCTTTACGATGATGCTGATCAGTACCGTATTGAAAAGTTGCAAGCGACCTATGGCATTGTTATTAGCAAAGGTCGTCTACCCACGCTGCAGGCCTTGAAGGAACCACCGGTAGTGCCACCAATGGTGACGCTGGTAATAAACGGTGGCAAAAAGCAAAAGCTAAGACCGGGTGACATACTGGGCGCACTGACCGGGGAGGGAGGAGTTCCGGGCAGCTCGGTCGGTAATATAAAAATTCAGAGCACACGTTCCTTTGTGGCAGTTGAACGGAAAATGGTGAAACAATCACTGGAGCGGCTCCAGAAGATCAAGCGTCGTTCGTTCAAAACGCGTGCGCTGTGAGTTAAACAGAGCGGGTCGAGGCGCATAGCCTCGACCCTTTTTGCCTCGGCTTGTTGCTGAGGTTCTTGCTGTGGCCTGGTATTAGATGGCCGTGTCAAACAGCTCAGCGATGGCAGACTCAGAAGTTTGCGCAATGACTCTTGAAACTTCTTCGCCTTCCTTGAACATGACCAGCGTAGAGCGCCGGGGTATGTTCAACTCGGATGTAATCGGGGCGTTTTTAAACGTATCCCAGTCAACCATCATCACTGTTATTGCCTGATATTTCGGACTACCGTCTAATAGTGCACTCACGGTGCGCTCTTGAGCTCGGCAGGTGGTTCACCAGGTCGATGTAAAACTGAGCATGAACGGCTCGCCACTCGCAAGGGCCTGTTCATAGGCCTCGCGACTGTATTCCACCTTTTTCGCCCCGTCTGCCAGTACTAAACCGGTAGTCATGGCGAGCGCTGGAATGGCCAGAAACTGACGTCGTTTCATTGGCAACTGCACTCCTGTTGTAGGTTAAGTTGTTGTTTTTGATGTATTTCAGCCGCGGTGCCATGACCGACGGCCATACGATTGGAACAAAAATTCCGGCATTGGTTCAATCGGACAGTCCGTGGAGTTGACTCGTCAGTGTCCGTATAGGTACACATGTAATCCAACCTACTTTTTTCGCTCAAACTTAAATTTGAAAACGGCCTTAACTCCGGCACCACTCACGTCTATCTTTTGTTCTCCATCTGTCCAACCTGTACTGCGTTTCCAGCCCGGGCGTACGAAGTCTTTAAAGTACACCGTTTTTTCTACGGTGCCTATATGGTCATTGGCTGACCACCGATCATAGTCCCACAAATCAATGGAGACTTTGACGCCTTTGGTTTTTATGTCTGCGTAGTCACCTTTAGGGCCGGGTCCAATCGAGAATTCCTGATACTTGCTTTTAAACTCGTTCTTATAGGTCTTTGCGTAGCTTTGGTCTTCTTCCAAAATGACGCGAGCCCCTTTGTCATCAGAGCGATCCCATAATATATTGGAATGTCCTTTTGTTCGGTGCGCTGAACCAACAGGAGATACGGTAACTTTTCCAAAAATTGCGGGGGTTCCGTCACCGCCGTCATCGTATTGCTCCATAACAACATCATCCCATTGCATACGGTAAACCCGATTGGGGAATGGATTCCCTTTTGCCCATACTGTGGCGCCGTCGGCACGTGCGATGCGTGCCCCCGCGGAGCTTCCTTCTCCACCGATTTGTAACTCGGCTCCTGGATAAATCGGAGGCCAGTGTTTGAATATCAATTTATCGTTTGCATCGTACAGAGAAAGCTGCCCCTGGTGGAATCTGGTTCTGACTGGCTTAAGGCCTTTGGTGCCGCTGCTCCAAAGTAATTTGTTTTCTTTGTCCTGGCGTAACTCAATTTCGCCATTAGGCCGCAACAGCATGCGAACGCCATAGGGTCCTCTGGGAGGCCAGCCCCTGTCATCCCAACTTTGAGGGGGGTTTTGTTTTCCATGCGTAATGCGCCACGGCCCCCAGATCTCCTGACCTGAAACCAATCGATTGCCTGCGATCTGGGTGCCGGTCTGTGACGACCATGCAAGTGAACCATCGGAACGGGTTAGATAAAGCCCGAACGTATCAATCTTCAGCATTGCTCCTTTGCCACCGGCGGCTCGCCACAGTATGCGCCCGTCTGCGGATTGGAAGTTCAGATTGCCGTTGTGATCAAGTTGGATGCGTTTCACCTTTCCATGACGCTTCTTTGGTTGCCAATTTACTCCGCCCGGGCCAACCAGTCCAACCCTGCCGTCCTCGGTTAAACGAAGGCTCAATGATGCACCGCCTGACTGGTTAACCAGCATTTGTCCCGATGTAAGTACATCACCGGAGCGCATACGACTTCCACGACTTTTATGCCAGGCTCCGAATCCGGTGATGTTGTTTGTTATTAGCCCCGATTCGTTAGACCACACCGGGATATTTCGATGGTTAACCACCGACAGGTTTAGTGCGTCGAGAACAGCCGATGAACCCGGGTCGTTGTTTCCGGCTGACCAGATAACCTTTCCATTATCGTCCAGCAGATTGAGGTTGCCGTTCCTGTTCATGAGCAATTTGGAAGCAGGTGGCGTTGAAGGCATCCATTGAAGCATGGTATCGCCAGGGGCATAGAGTCCAAGACGACCATTTTGGCTTAGTTTTAAATACTGCGGAGCACCAATGCCGGAAAATACAAGCATTTCGCCACGATTCATCTCATCGCCAGGTGCAAGGCGGTTGCCAATTGATTTGTGCGGCGCACCGGCTCCATCGATATTCGCTCGCATGAGTCCACGGCCACTGGTCCAGATCGATCTGCCCTGGTAAACAATCGAAAGGCGCTCAGCGGTTGACAACTTGAGCGTGGCGCCAGGAAACCCGCTGGTGTTGCTTTCCCAGACTACCTTACCGGATGAATCAGTAACGACCAGATTACCGTCTTCGCGCATGGTTGCCTGCTGTGCGCCACTGTTAGCTGTACCGGCCGACCATACTTCAATGTCAAACCAATGAAGAGCAAGGTCGCCATGTTCGTTAAAACTCAGTGTTGACTCATGCCTGAAGCCGATTCCAAATCCGTGGTTCAGGATTCTGCCGTCGTCAGTCAGGGTGTCTTGTAAGCCTATCGAATCACCAGGCGCCAGCGTACTTGTGGCGTGAGCCGTTGGCCCAAAGATGCAGGCGAAAAACAGAATTAGAGTGGTTGCTACTGCGGTGCCCTTCATAGTGATATCCTTTTCTGGTAGAAGCTGAGGCAGTGATTTTTGGAACTTACCTTCCCTGTCCTTTTGTTATAGCAGAGGCTCGACTGATTGCGGTTTAATGAAAATGTGAATATTACCCATGTAGTTTGTGGGTGTGAGTTACTCTATGATTCAGGTGTCGCACATCGGTTGTGCAGCGTTAGCTATAGCCTGACAGCCAGGGGTTACGCACATAAGAGTGCACTTGTGAATAGGCACCAGACGCGTGTTCGTACCGTGTTTTATGCTGACCGGAAATCTGAATAAGTCGTATTCTTGCTGTAGTATGGTCTCGTGTATCTGTGTACGGACAAGAATGAAAGCCGACGTTGCAATTATTGGTGGTGGGGCCATCGGCGCTGCCTCCGCTTATTATCTAAAGGTGCTGGATCCGGGGCTTGTGGTTACGGTAATGGAGCGAGACCCAGCCTACGAGTTAGCCTCTACGCCGCGGGCCTCAGGGGGTGTGCGTCGTCTGTTTTCGTTGCCCGAAAATATTGCACTATCCAACTACTCCATACCGTTCTTCGAAAACTTTGCGGAAAGCATGTCGGTCGAAGGAACCGCCGCGGATATTGGCTTTAAGAAAAACGGCTACTTATTTATCGTGCCGCCACGCGACATGGATGTGCTTAAGCGAAACTACGATAGCCAAAGAGAGCAGGGTTGCAATGTGATCTGGCTGACGCCGGAGGAGATCAAACACCGGTATCCATCAATGTTTGTTGACGACATTGGCGCCGCCGTACTTTCCCCCGATGACGGTTGGCTTGACCCTTATGCGGTTCTAATGGGGTTTCGCAAAAAGGCGCTGTCTCTCGGCGTGGATTTTCTGGCACAGGAGGTCACCAGGATAACCCGATCTGGCAGACGGGTCAGTGGGCTTAAGTGCGGGTCCGGTCTGACTATTGAGGCTGAGCAGTATATTAACGCGGCTGGAGCGTGGTCCAATACTGTTTGTGAGATGCTGGGGTTTGGTGTTCCCATTACACCGCTGCGGCGCTACGAACACTACTTTGAGTGTCAGCAACCTATCGAGCCACTACCGTACCTGAAGGACCCTGATCGACTTGCTTTCCGCCCGGAGGGGCAAGGCTACTCTGGTGGTGTACCCACACTCGAAGAGCCACGTGGGTTTAACTTTAAAGTCGATCATGATTACTTCGAGCAAGTAGTGTGGCCAGCGCTGGCTCACCGTTTCCCGCAGTTCGAGCAAACGAAATGCAAAGCTACGCTGCCTGGCCTCTACGATCAAAACGATTTCGACGGCAACGTGATTATTGGTCCTGGTGCCGACGGCTTAGATAACTTCCATATGCTGGCAGGTTTCTCCGGCCATGGCCTCATGCATGCGCCAGGTTGTGGACGGGCGATTGCAGAACGTATTGTGTTTGGCAGGTATGAATCGATTGATCTGAATCGGCTGGGTTGGCAACGGGTTGTTGCCGGTACCCCATTGAGAGAAGAGGGGATTATTTAGTGGGT
>CAYMFQ010000186.1:0-10705 GCA_964389335.1 uncultured Granulosicoccaceae bacterium | reverse complement strand
GACGGCGGAAGAGACGGTGGCCGTGACGGCGGAAGAGACGGTGGCCGTGATGGCGGCAGCCGCGAAGACCGCCCGCCACGTGACAGCTCGGAGTCATCCGAAGCTCCCGCTGCTGCAGCCGAATCGACCTCAGGAGAGTAACCATGGCGCGTTTTTTCAGAAGAAAGAAGTACTGTCGTTTCACTGCCGAGAACATCGAGCACATCGACTACAAAGACCTCGAGTTACTCAAGGCCTATGTAACTGAAACCGGCAAGATCGTGCCGAGCCGTATCACCGGCACCAGCGCACGCTATCAGCGACAGCTGGCAACTGCTGTCAAGCGTGCACGTTACCTGTCGTTGCTGCCTTACAGCGATCAGCACTAGGCAACTACGGATATAACAAGCTGCTGCTAAATTGAGATAACAATGTTCCAGGCACTGGCGAATTACGCTGTGCGTGGGCCGGTTCAGGCTGCGCTGCTCGCATCCAGCGTGCTGTTACTGTCGCTGCTGTTGCCACCGCTGGTGGTAATCAGCAGCGCGCTGGTTGCGTTAATCTGGCTGCGTCAGGGCAGTCGCTCGGGGTTGATTGCTGTCGGTCTCGCGCTTGCGGTCTCTACCGTCATCGCGATGGTCTCGGGCTTTCAGCCACTGGCACCGGTGGCGGTAATGCTGTCTTCATGGCTGCCGGTAATCATCATGGCAGTGGTGTTACGTTCCACGATACGCCTGGAACTGGCCATTGCCGCTGGTGCGCTGCTGGTAGTGATCGGTGTATTGATCGTGTACCTGGTTGTAAAAGATCCGGCAGCAGCGTGGCGAGAGATCATAGATATCATCGCCAAAACCGCGGAGCTGCGGCCACGCAACCTAGACGACGCTGATCCCGAGCAGATCAAACAACTGCTCGATAAGACCAGCGAGTTGATGACCGGTTTTTACGCCTCGACACTGTTCGTCATTGCCACGCTGAGCTTACTGTTGGCGCGGTCGTGGCAGGCCAGGCTGTTTAACCCGGGCGGCATGAAACGAGAGTTCCACGAACTGCGGTTCGGCAAGTTGATCAGTTCTGTTGGACTGGCGTTTGCGCTGGCAGCGCAACTGACAGGTTTTGAGGTATTGAACAGTGTGGCTATGGTGCTTGCGACATTGTTTACGATACAGGGTATGGCGGTGGTGCATGCGCTGGTGGATCGGCTCGGACTGCGTACCGCGTGGCTGGTCGCCATCTACGTACTGCTGCTGATGATGGTGCCACACTCACTGCTGGTGGTCGGATTTATCGGTGTCACAGACGCCTGGATCGACTATCGCAATCGAATTGGAAACCGGCCACGTCCAGATGACGGGGCCGCTTAATCAGGGTCAATTGACATGCAAGTAATTCTGCTCGAAAAAATCAGTAACGTTGGAAGCCTGGGCGATCTGGTCGAAGTAAAGCCCGGGTTCGCGAGAAACTACCTGCTGCCATCTGGCAAGGCGCGTATCGCGAACAAAGAGAACATCGAAGAGTTCGAACAGCGCCGCGCCGAGTACGAAGCGCAGCAGAGCGCATTGCTCGAGCAGGCCAAGCAGCGCGCAGCGCAACTGGAAGGGGCTTCGGTAACTGTATTGGCTCGCGCCGGTAACGAAGGTAAGCTCTTCGGTTCTGTTGGAGCAGAGGAAATTGCCGCGGCTTTTGGCTCCAATAACACCCCTGTTGAGAAGCGCGAGTTGCGTCTGCCTGAAGGGCCACTGCGCAACACCGGTGAGCACGAGATTGTTGTGCACATCCACCCTGAAGTGGATGTCACGGTAACAGTAAAAGTCGAAGGCGAAGAAGACTAGGTTTAAACAAACTCTTTTTTACGTTGTATCCGCGTTGCAGCATTCGCTGCAACGCACATTACGGAGTTTTCTGCTTTCGCAATGGCTGGCGGCACTGAGTTTCTCTTCTGGTCGACACTGCAACTTTTCGTATTGGCGACCCTCAACTGTCGCAGAATTGTTACCAGTGTTAAGTGGTGTGCGTCAGTGCACCTCGCTTTAACTTGCCGTAGATCAATCGCAATGTTCGAAAGCGACATAAGCCCCACACGCAACAGATAGTCCGTTACTATAGTCAGCCCGATGCAACACTAATCTGGCTGCAACAGTTGGCGACTGCTTTCCCCATCGATAAAGATCCGGCTGCGCTGCGCATGCCACCGCAGGCAATTGAGGCCGAGCGGTCCGTGCTTGGCGCACTTATGCTCAGTACTGATGCATGGGACAAGGTTGCAGACCGGGTTTCCGAGAACGATTTTTATCGCAATGATCACAAGCTGATCTTCCGCGCCATTGGTCGTCTGTGCGAGCGCAATGCGCCGAGTGACGGCGTTACCGTATCTGAAGAACTTGAAAACGCCGGTGATCTGGCTGACACCGGTGGTCTGGCGTACCTCGTGGATCTGGTCGAGCAAACGCCGAGTGTTTCGCACGTGGTTGCCTACGCTGATATTGTGCGGCAGCGTTCTGTGCTTAGGCAGTTGATTTCAACCTGTACCGCCATTGCAGATATGGCCTATCAGCCCGAGGGAAAGGCAGTTGCCGATATCCTCGATACGGCGGAATCGCGCATGTTTATGATCGCCGATCAGACCAACCGCTCAGTTGCTGGTCTGACCAGCGTCGATGAAATCATGCAGGCTACCAAGGAGACGCTCGAACAACTGGGCGAAAACCAGTCTGCGTTGACCGGTGTATCTACCGGTTTTAAAGATCTCGATGGCCTGACCTCAGGGTTACAGAAGTCCGATCTGATTATTATTGCCGGACGACCCTCTATGGGTAAAACGACCTTTGCGATGAATATCGTCGAGAACGTTGCGTTAAGCCAGGAACTGCCGGTCGCGATGTTCAGCATGGAGATGCCAGGTGAGCAACTGTGTATGCGAATGATTGCCTCACTTAGCAAGATCGAATTGAACCGTGTACGTAACGGTCGCTTAACCGATGCTGACTGGGCCAGAATTACATCAGCCACAAACATACTGCATCAGCATAGCCGAATTTATATCGATGAGACCCCGGCCATGTCTCCCACCGAGGTGCGTGCACGTTGTCGACGCCTGGCGCGTGAGCAAAAAGGCATTGGTCTGGTGGTGATCGATTATTTGCAGCTGATGCAAACCGGTGAAAAGTCAGAAAACCGTGCAACGGAGATCTCGGAGATTTCCCGCTCGCTGAAAGCACTGGCGAAAGAACTGTCAGTGCCGGTTATTGCATTATCACAGCTTAATCGAAGCCTTGAGCAAAGACCTGACAGACGCCCAGTGATGTCCGATCTGCGTGAGTCAGGGGCGATTGAGCAGGACGCTGACGTCATTGCCTTTGTTTATCGAGACGAGGTGTACAACGAGGACTCACCCGATAAAGGAACGGCCGAAATTATCATCCGCAAGCAGCGAAACGGGCCGACTGGCATGGTACGGCTGACCTTTAACGGTCAGTGGACGCGTTTCGACAACCATGCAGTTGATCACTATGGTCTTGGAGACTTGTGAACGCTTCCGATCGTGCAAACGGACACGTTACGATCCGCATTGATCTCGCCTCCATTCGCCACAATCTGGCCCGCGCACGGGCGCGTAGTAAAAGCCGTGTGCTGGCAGTTATCAGGGCTGATGCATTTGGCCACGGAGCGCGGGAAATTCTGCCGGCACTGAGCGACGCCGGTGCGCTGGGCGTATCGAGTGTCAGCGAAGCCATCGCTCTGCGCGCAGGCGGTGAGCGGCGCGATATTGTGGTGCTGCACGGGTTTAAATCCATCGCTGAGATAGCCGATTGCACAAAGCACTCACTGACGCCAGTGGTGCACAATCGCGACCAAATAGAGATGCTTCAGGGGCAAAACCACCCACACCTCAAGTGCTGGGCGCAGTTTGATACCGGGTGTGGCTGGCTGGGGCTCAGATCGTCGCAGGCAGCTCAGGTGCATCGCAAGCTCAACGCGGCCGGAGTCAAGGTCGAGTGCATCATGATTCGGCTCGAATCGGCACACCGATCCAACGACATATCCACGGATCGACAGTTGCGTATTTTTCGCTCTCTGCGCTGGAATGCGTCGGTGCATCGTTCAGCCGCCAATTCAGCAGCTCTGCTCACCCGTGTAGACAGTCATTTTGACTGGGTCCGTCCGGGACTGATGTTATACGGAGCCAGTCCGTTTGATGCGACGCATGATATGACAACTAAGTCGAATGCAGACGATGAGGCCGCTTCCTCAGACCGCTGGTTTGGCCTGCAGCCTGCCATGCGTGTGACTGCGCCTGTCGTTGCTATCCGTGACTTTCAAACTGGCGAGCGTATCGGTGGAACCGGCGTTGAGCCACTACGCCGCCCGACAACTGTTGCTTTTGTTCGCGTTGGCTATGCAGATGGCTATCCGCGAGTGCCGGTCGGGAAGGGCAGTGTAATGCTCGGCAATCGACGCTGTGCCATCCTTGGCGAGGTCACTATGGAGTTACTGGCCGTTGACGTCACTTCGCTGACTGTTCCCCCACCGATCGACTTTCCGGTGACACTGTGGGGCCATGCTCAGCTGCGGGTTGATGACGTCGCTCGGCTGGCTGGTGTCGATCCGCGCGAGTTGCTGTGCCGCATTCGCGGTACTCGAACCTGGAGCGATGCACCGACCGGTGTCAACGTGCGTGATTTCAGCCAGCACCGTGAAGCGTAGCCCCGGCTTTGGCTAACAATAGCTTAAGGATTAACAATTTATTAATAATCAGTGTTTTGCGATATAGTTAAGTGAGGTAAAGTCCCGTAATCCGCAGGTGCCGTTGAAGGCTACGCCCGTGTTGGTCCATGCCTGTCAGCCTTGAGTGCTGGCCGGGATATCGGACCGTTTTGCTCCGGATTGTGTTTTCCACAGTCGGTAATATCCGAGCTGTGCTGGAAATCCGGTATCAGTAAAATAAGTGATCCCACAGCCTTAATTGAGTGGACAATGTGCCGATTTATAAATGTGCCGATCTAAAAGGGCGGCGCAGTAGACAGCGCGGGCGATCAAGCGGAAATTGTTAACACCGGAAGAGTAATGAAACCAATCAAAAAAGCAGTTTTTCCTGTCGCAGGTATGGGAACCAGGTTCTTACCGGCCACCAAGGCCAATCCGAAGGAAATGCTGCCTGTCGTTGACAAGCCGCTTATCCAATATGCCGCTGAAGAAGCGGTTGCCGCAGGTATCGATACGCTTATCTTCGTGACTGGTCGAAACAAGCGTTCGATCGAAGATCATTTCGATACCGCCTACGAGCTCGAGCGCGAACTTGAAGAGCGCAACAAAGAAAAGATGCTGCGCATCGTGCGTGAAATTCTGCCGCCGGAAGCGAACTGTGTATTTATTCGCCAGTCTGAAGCCCTCGGCCTTGGTCACGCGGTGCTATGCGCGAAGCCGGTTGTCGGAGATGAGCCTTTCGCCGTTCTGCTGGCTGATGACCTTCTCTCCAGCGATCAAAAGCCGGTGCTGCAACAGATGGTTGACATCTACAACTATCAACATTGCTCGGTGCTGGGTGTGCAGGAAGTGCCCATGGAAGACGTACATCAATACGGCGTAGTCGATGCCAAAGAATCCGGCGATCGCACCTTCGAAGTCAGCGGTATGGTTGAGAAGCCGGCGCAGGTTGATGCACCATCAAATCTGGCGGTCGTAGGCAGATACATCCTGACACCGCGCCTGTTTGAGTTACTCGAAACTCAGGAACGCGGCGCCGGCAACGAGATCCAGCTAACCGACGCTATCGCACGGCTGCTCGGTTCACAGCGGGTGCTGGCGTACAATTTTGATGGCAAGCGCTTTGACTGCGGCAGCAAGCTTGGTTACCTGCAGGCGCAGGTTGAATTTGCACTGGCTCACGAAGAAGTCGCTGATGAATTCCGCGACTACCTCGAGCAACTCAGTTTTAACGGCTCGCAAAACCTGAAGTTTGCGACAGGCTAGTAATCGAATATCAGCCGGTAGCGTCTGCTGCCGGCTGTCCCACCCTGACACCAACGCCACACCACACTCTCAACGCCTTCCATGACGTTATGCCCTAACTGGCGAGTTCCCCTGATTGCTGAGGCATTTCAGCGGCATCATTCGGCAGTAATATATTAAATTCTTCGCGGAGCCTGGCGTCGAGCTCATCGCTGATGTGCGACGGGTGGTCGGCATTCAGAATCTGTTGCACTTTATTGGTTGCCTCCTGCAGCAAGTCGGGCCGATCCTTTTCGTACCATTCTTTGGGGCTGTTGCGATCACCAATCACAGGGTACAGGTACTCGCGCTGCATGAGCTGCATGGTTTGTTGATGACCCAGATAGTGCAACGGACCATCGATACAAACATCCCGCATGGTGTCGATTGACAGGGTCTCATCGTTTACGTCGATACCGCGAACCGTTCGGTTAATAGCCCCCAGCATATCGTTGTCGATGACATAGCTTTCGAGACAGGCGCCAAGCAGGCTCGCGTGCATGCCAGCTGACTCGTAAACCAGATTGGTTCCGGAGTGGGCAGCCAGCGTGACGGTATAGCCTTTTTCGTATCCCGACTGTGCATCCGGCAGCTTGGCGTCGGCCATGCCAGCGGCAACACCGGTAGGCAGATCATAGAAGCGTCCCATCTGACCGCAGGCAGCCATTAATACCGCCTGTTCGCCGCTGCCGCCACTCATCGCACCCGTGCGCAAGTCCGACACAAACGGCCAGGTACCAAAAATGGCCGGATGACCCGGTTTCAGCATATTCACATACACGAGGCCCGCCAGCACTTCCGCAACCGCCTGTACCACCGAGCCCGCAATTGCGGCCGGGCTGGTCGCACCGGCCTGTCCCGCAGATAGCAGCAACACCGGCATGCCACCGTGCACTGCGGCTTCGAGGCATGCACAGGCGTCTTCAGCGAAACGCAGGGGAGGGACAACAAAGCAGCATGACATCGACACAAACGGTCTTGCGCGCCACTGCTGCTCGCCTCCGGCTACGTGGTGCAGCAAGCGCAGGCTTTCGTTCACATGTTCCGGCATCACCCAGCTGCTGCCAACATGCTTACTGGTACCTTTGATACTGGCGTATAACGTATTCAGATCCAGGTCGCTTGGCTCGACAACATCACGTGCAACAACCGATCGCTGAAAATAGTGAATATGATCCATCTCATCGACAATACGTGCGATGTTGTACAGGTCCTGCAGGGTTGAATCGCGGTACTCACGCCCGTGCACATCAACGATATGGACGGCTGCGCCTGCCGTGCCGAAGTACAAACGCGAACCGCTGATGTCGAGATCGTGTTTCGGATCCTGCCCGTACAGCGTAAAGCCGCGTGCGCAGTTCGCTATCGTGTCCTCAACCAGTGCACGGGGGAATCGCAGGCGTCCATCCTTGTAAGTGCCACCGCCCTTACAGACAGCATCAACGCAGGTTGGTATCGCTTGCGACAAGCCAATGTTCTCCAGTACATCCATCACGGCATCGTTGATCTTTACGATGTCGGTTTCTGTCAGTGGAGCAAACTGGCCACCGGTCATGCCGGGTAACACCGGTCGCTGACTGATATCCAGAGGCGCATTCCGCTCGGCGCGCTTTGCTGCTCTGGCCCCTCGTCGCGCTCTTCTTTTATTGTCAGTCATCGCTGCTACCTCACTGTTGATTCAGGCTACGGTGTACCACGCAATCAGCTTTGTACGGCATCTGAATAGCGACACGATATGGCGCATGCAGTTTGGTTATCTGCAGTGTGTCGGAATACCGCCAATTGTATGGAGCGCAGTACGTGTTGTTTAGTTGCCGGTTGTAAATTCAGGCAGTCAGCTTGCGAGCTTGCAACGATGTGAGTAGCGGGGCGCGAACCTGCCGCACGATTTGCGGCACGCGGTAATGCGGGCAGGAAGGGGGTGAAGCTTTTTACTTAATTTCTAACAGTTCCACTTCGAAAATCAGCGTGGCTCCCGGACCGATAGCGCCACCTGCGCCCCTTTCACCGTAGGCCAGTTCAGACGGAATAACAAAGCGATACTTACTGCCGGTATTCATCAATTGCAGGCCTTCAGTCCAGCCGGGAATAACGCCATTCAGTCCAAACTCTGCCGGCTCTCCCCGAGCAATTGAGCTGTCGAACTCGGTGCCGTCCAGCAGGGTGCCGAGGTAGTGGACGCGTACTGTATCAGTGACTGCCGGCTTCGGGCCATCGCCTTCCTGAAGTACTTCGTATTGCAGGCCGGAGTCCGTAACGGTTACGCCTTCGCGAGCCTTGTTTTCTTCGAGGTAAGCCTTTCCTTCAGCGGCGGCAACCTCGGCGCGTTCGGCAGCTATTTTTTGCTGGTAAGACTTAAGCGTTGCGTCTGCTTCTTCCAGGGTAATAGCGGTTTCCGCGTCAGTGTGCTGTGCTTTCAGACCTTCGATCAGGGCATCGAAGTTCAGATCGCCAAAGTTCTTTGTGTTTTGCCCAATCAGCATGCCAAGGCTGTAGCTGGCCTTATCTTTCTCGTTGTCGAGATCGACGGCATAGGCCGAGGGAAGCGCCAGCAAAGTGGCGAAGGTGGAAGCCAAAATAAGCTTTTTCATTAAAATCCTTGGGTTGGATGGGAAAACAGAATACCGCCTGGCGCGGAAAAGAAATGTACCTGCTTATTGTAGCAGCCGACTGTTTCTGATGCCTTTAATACTGACCGGTAAAACTGCCGTGCGTTCCCCGGCAATGGCGTATTGATTGACGCACTGGGGTTGTGAGTTAACCGATTGCGGTCTTGGGTTCTGTGCAACGTTTTACCTTTGCCACCGAATTGTCGTGATACGCTTCAAGGTGCATCCAGATAATCAATGACTGACTATGAAATTTTATGATTGTGCAACTGCGCCAAGCCCGCGTCGTGTGCGGATGTTTATCGCAGAAAAGGGAATCGATATACCCGCTGTCGAGGTGGACCTCGCCGGCGGTAAGCAGCACGACTCATCCTTCGCCGAGATCAATCCGCATCGAACCGTACCAGCGCTCGAACTTGACGATGGCACGTGCCTGACTTCCAGCACCGGCATTTGCCACTATCTGGAGTATTGCTACCCCGAGCCGCCACTGATGGGCAACAACTCGTCTCAGCGCGGGCGCGTCATTGACCTCGACTGGCGCATTGAACAGGAGGGCTTTATGGCTGTCGGTGAAGCGTTTCGAAACAAAGCCAAATCGTTCGCTAACCACGCGCTTACCGGCAGGCACGCTTACCCGCAAATAGAGGGGTTAATCGATCGCGGCCGCACACGCACCGCGCACTACTTTGACTGGCTGGATGAATTGCTTAAGACGAATGAATATGTAGCCGGTGATTTCTTTTCGCTGGCGGATATTACCGCGCTGGTCGCGGTTGATTTCTCGAAATGGATAAAGGTTCAGCCGCAGGATCATCACGTGCACCTGCAACGCTGGCATAACACAGTGTCGGCGCGGCCATCTGCAAAGCTGGGTGGAGTGTAGCCCGATAACAGAAACACCAGGTCAGCGCTTACAGAACAGCGTAGGTCAGGCTCCCGGTGCAAAGCGGGCGTGTTTCGTTATCGGCCGGGTACAGAGTGACATCGCCAAATACCAGTGTTCTGCCAGCCTTAACTACTCTGCCGTGTGCGACCACATCAGTGTTGATTGCGGGCCGTAGAAAGTTGGTGCTTTGAGAGACAGTGGCGCAGTTACGGTACTGCTTTAACGCGCTGTAGCAGACGAATACCATGCAGGTATCAATCAACGCCATCATGGCTTGTCCGCATATCATGCCACCACTGCGACACAGCTTATCGCTATAGGGCAGCAGCATTTTGACGTCTGTGTCGGCTATCGAGGTAACCTGTAAGTTAAGGTCCTGAATCCAGGGTGCAAATACCTCTGACAATCGCTGATTTGCGCTGTCTATTGTAATCGGCGTGCTTTCATCGGTTGGTTCCTGCATATCGATTACACCTGTTAGGCTGTTGCCGGTGAAAATTGATACCGCATGTGTCCGCACCCTGCAAAGTCGATATCAACCTGCGAGCCTGCAACCGCCTTTATGACACCCAGGCAGGTGCCCGTAGATACCCACTCACCTTTGCGCAGACGGTTACCACGCATGCGAAGTGTCTCGTGCAGCCAAAGCATCGACTGCAGCGGGTGCCCCAGCACAGCGGCACCGGTACCTTCGTTTGTTTGCACGCCATCAGTACTGGCGGTGACCGTGATTGCGGCCAGATCCATCGACTGCCAGTTATCGATAGACGGGCCTTCAATAAACGCAACGTTAGCACCGTAGTCGGCAACAGCTGCATGCAACGTAGGCAGACCTTCACCGATGGTGCGTCTGCCGACAATCTCGACGGCAATGTGGCAGCTGCTTATCAGGTCTGGCAGTTCCGCCTGTGAAAGGTCGCGGTCGGGAAAATCATCACCGCAGACAAATGCAAATTCCGCTTCGCCCCCAAGGATGTCGGCCGTGAGTTGTAATGTGCTGTCTGCGTTCAGGCGATCGCGCTCAAACATTGGTCCGAGAAACGGCGCGTTCGCGCCGAACAGTTTTTGCACGGCTTCGTTGGTGGCACCCACCTTGTAGCCGATTTGCGCAGAATCGTACTGTTCTGTGGCCATGTTCTGCAGTTGGTAGGCGCTGTCCAGCGTTGCCAGCGCGTCGAACGGGGCGCTGGCAACGAGCTGTTTGCTCGCGCGTGCGCCGGCCAGTTGTTTGGCCAGTTCG
>CAYMFQ010000185.1:0-10811 GCA_964389335.1 uncultured Granulosicoccaceae bacterium | reverse complement strand
AACCACGGCAATTAAACCGACGGCGACATTGGCGGTTATAAAACCATTACATTAATGTCGCGCTGACTGTCCCGTAGTCACCCAGATCAACACGTATGCTATCACCCTGTTTTATCGGACTGGGCTTACCTGTGACACCTGTTGTCACGAACTCACCGGCTTTCAAACCGATATCAAGTTCGCTAAGCGTATTGGCAATCCAAAGCATCGCGTTTAACGGACCGTCCAGTGCGTCGCTGCCCTGCCCGCTGGTGACCAGTTCGTCGTTGATGTAAAGCGATGTTGGATGTGTGCCAAGCGCGCGTGGATCAAAGCTGCTGCCGGTGGCTTCACCGAGTACAAAGTTAGCTGCGCAGGCGTTATCAGCGATCAGTCCGGCAGTGCCCGGCAGCGTAAAGTCTCTGAAGCGTGAGTCAGGCAACTCAAGCCCCGGGTGTAGCGATGCGATTGCATCAGCTACTTCGTCAGCCGTGTATGGCTGCTGTCGCGGCGGCAGGTCTGCTCCGAGGGTAAATACAAACTCTGCCTCCGCCACTGCCATGCGGTTGCGACCGAACGGCAACACAGCACCATCCTTGTGGCAGATAGATGTAAACAGACGCCCCGCCAGAGGTCGGTCAACATTGATATGATCGCGACCGGCGATGGCGGTGGCTGCTATCTTCCATCCCGCCACAGGCTCACGTCGCCGCTTTGCCAGCAGCGCCTGTATTGCGTACCCGTCTTCCGGTGTTTCAGGCCACAGATCACCCTGCACGTAATCAAGTGCATCACCCCGGTTCCAGCAGGTGTGTATCAACTCTGCAGCGCGTTCAAAGTCAGGCATCGATTGCGTCCGTACGAATTAAACAACCATTATAAAAGACTGAAAGCCTAGCTGAGTTGCTGTATGAGACCACGTGCTTCTTCAATTGCCGGCACACGTGCCAGCCACGCGTCCGGTATATCACCGTAACAGGCTCCTGCAATTGCACCGAGGATAATCGCACGACCGCAGTTATCGCCGCCTGCATAAATATTGCGTCGCACCGCTTCTTCGAATGACTGTGCCGATACCAGGTTGTGCGCCACTGAAGGCAGACCAAAGTCCAGATCACAGGCCATACCAAAGTGTGCCGTTGCGTCTTCAGCGCTTTTATTACGCATTGCAAGTGCTTCATCAAGCAGCCTGCAAACGTCTGTATCACCTGCTTTTTTACCGGCAAGCACGGATTGTTCGATATCTCCGGTGAGGATAGCCGCTTCCATCATGTCGGTTGCAGCTAAACCAAAGCTGGCGGCGAAATCACTATTGCTGGTGGTTCTGATGGCAGATTCAGCCACCTCCCGCAACTCAGACTGACCGGCGTAACCTGCAATCAGTGCCGGCAGTTTTGCCGTCGCCGGTAGCTGCCTGTCATCTGCCCCCGGATACCCACTGACAGATTCCCACACATCAACCATCTTCATTGCGTGCGCCACACAGGCATCAGTGTTGTCGGTTATGCGTACGGCTTCTTCAACCTGCCTGCGCAGATTATCGCCGTTGGAATGCTTGGCACAGCTCAGTACTTTATTAACCAGCCGACGCCGGACATCATCAGCGCCATCAAACGGCAGCGCAAGCGCCTGCTGCAGTGCGTCTGTTTCGTTGCGCGCTACATTGTTTAGTGTGCCGCGCGTGGCCTTGTCGATGTAACCGATATAATCACCGCCGTAACCAAAGTGCTCGCAAAACGCCGACTGATACTGAGCCTGATCATAGCTGCCATTGTTGTTGGCCAGGCATCTCAGCATCACCATGCTTTGCTCGCCGTATTGCGACAGATCACCGGCCCGTTTTTTCGGGTGTGCAAAATAACCGGGCACCCCTTCGTAGTCGGCAGCGGCGGGGTTTCGAAATTCGGGAGCCTGCGGTGCCAGCTCCCGAATTCTCGCCTGATCGTATAGCCAGTGCATACCGGTAGTAGCAGCATCAGCCACCAGCGCACCGAGGATAGCCTGCTGACCGCGAGTGGTAAGTTTCATGAGTTTGTCCATGTATGGTGTCTACATTCTGAGTGTAACGCCATTGAAGGGTTCCCGTGTGGTCGTTTGTGAGCTAGTGTCAGTACACTATGGCAGACCCTATTGAGCGCTGTGAGTAAACAACCTGTTGAAGCCGATTGGCGCGACCTGATAACCCGGCAACATCTGCCTACGCTTGCGTTGATGGCACTGGCGCTGTGGCTGCACGCCACCAATACGATGCTGGCGGCCACTACTCTGCCGGTTGCCGCCGAAGAGATCGGTGGCGTGGAGCTGATCAGCTGGGCGTTTTCGTTGTATCTGCTTGGCAGCGTGCTGATTGGCACCACCATGAGTATTATTGTCACGCGTCGCGGCCTTCGGCAAACCATGATTGCCTCTGCCGCAGTTTATCTGATCGGATGTCTGCTGTGCGTTTCCGCCCAACACATGTCACTGTTACTGGTCGGTCGCGCTATTCAGGGCATCGGCGGAGGCGGCATGGTGGCGCTGGTGTTTATTATTCAAAGCCGATATTTCAGCACCACGCTGATCCCGCGTGTCGTGGCCAGTATGTCGGTGGTGTGGATGGCATCTGCGTTTTGCGGGCCCATGATCGGCGGTGTCTTTGCAACGCTCGGCATCTGGCGGTTTGCATTCGCGGTATTTGCCGCACAGGCATTATTGCTGATACTGATCGTGAGGCGCCTGGTGCCACCTGAGCAACCAACAAGCCATCCTCAGCAATTAAACCTGCCAGTCATACGACTGACCATGCTGACAGCCAGCGTGTTGATGGTGTGTGCTGCAAGCACAACGCGTGACTACGCGGCGTCCGTATCCTTGGTACTTGGCGGAATGGCCTTGCTGTGTTTATTCGTATGGCGTGACGCCAGTCTGCACCAAAGCGATGCACCTGCCGCAACACGTAACGCCATGTTACCCCGCGGCGCCGCACAACTGACCCATCCGGTTGGTGCCGGTATGGCGCTGACCATTTGCCTGACAGCCAGCATGATGTCGTTTGTCGTGTACGGCCCGATTATCCTGATCCGACTATATGGCCTGACCCCACTCAGCGCCGGTTTTGTACTGATTGTGGAATCCCTGTCGTGGAGCCTCTCGGCGGTGATCTTCTCCGGCAGAGCAGCGGGTCAGGAACGTACAATCGTGCTGGCGGGCAGTGTCGCTGTGGTACTCGGTATTACGGCACAAACACTGACGGTACCGGACACCTCGGTAACACTCATTGCACTGTCATTGATTATCAGTTGTGCAGGCTTCGGCGCCATCTGGGGGTATATCATTAAAGGGGTCATAACCAGCGTCGACACTAACGACAACACCCGCGCGTCGTCGATTATGCCGGTCACCCAACAAATCGGTTTTGCTCTGGGTGCGGCGCTGGCAGGCGTTATTGCCAATGGCCTGGGCTTTAGCGATGCCTCGGATAATCAAGCGCTTCGCTCCATGGCACCGTGGTTGTTTGCCGGTTTCTATCCACTCGCGCTAGCCGGCTGTCTGTTTGCCTGGTGGTTTAGCGACGGTGTGAACAACGCAAAGCAACAAGTACCGACCAACTAAATCAGAGCTTGTATTTCTCTGAGCAACGTTTCAACGTTTACCGGCTTACCCAGCACCGTGTAGCCATGTTGCCCGGCCTGCTGTGCAATTTCAGACGTGACATCACCGCTGATTAGCACCACCGGTAGCTCGGGATTCACGGCACGCAGCCGGTTGGCAATGTCGAGTCCGGATTCGGACGGGAGTCTGAGATCAGACACCAGTAAGTCCGGCGCGGCTGTCTCTGTGATCTGTGCGACTCCGCTCCAGTCCAGCGCCAGCAATACCTCGGCGCCGTTGGATTCAAGCAGCGCACGAGTCGCCTTTTGCACCAGTTGGTGATCCTCAATCAGGAGTACCCGCCTGCCGGTTAGAAAGCCTTTTTCCACGGTGCCCTTCGTTTCTGCATTTTGGGGTGCGGGCACAGTCTTGTTCGAAGCCGGCAACTGCAACGTAAAACAGCTGCCAATGTTGAGTGTTGATTCAACCGACAAGCGACCGCTAATCAGTGGCAATATACGATTGACGACTGATAAACCAAGCCCCAGGCCTCTGGCGCGATTGCGCTCCGGGTTACCCGCCTGATAAAACTCATCAAAGATGAGTGACTGATCTTCCGTCGATATGCCCTGCCCGGTGTCAGTGAAGCGGATAATCACAGTGTCCTGTTCCTGTGAAATGTCGATAGTCACCTCGCCGGCTGAGGTATATTTCAGTGCATTGTCGATCAGGTTTCGCACCAGTCGCGTAAACAGCACGCGATCAGCCCATACTCGGGGCGAGCCGACACCGGTGACGTTAAGCGCAACATCTTTAGCCAGTGCCACAGGCGCATATAACTCTTTCAGGTTGTTCACAACACTGCCAACGTCCACCAACTCAGGGTTGTTGGCCGACATGTCAGATTCAAGGTCAGAAATGTCGAGCAGCATATCCAGTTCTTCGGATAGTAAATCAACACAGACACCAATCGTGGCGGCAACACTTTTTCGCTCGTGATCAGGAATGCTGCTGTCGGAAAGTTTGTGGCTCAACAGACTGATGGACTGCAGCGGCTGGCGCAGGTCATGACTGGCGGATGCAAATACCTTGGACTTGGCGTCGTTGATGCGCTGCGCGCGCTTAAGCTCCATCTGCAACTGTGCGTTGGTATTCTGGCTTTTGGCAAACGATTGATAGGCATCACGTGAGAAGCCCAGCAGATAAGCCAGCAGCACCAGCATCATAATAGCCAGTACCACGTGTACCCAATAGGGAATGACCTGTGGTGCTGATACCAGCCACCCGAGACTGACGCCCAGCCCGTTCGGCACAGCAAAGCTGAAAAACACCGGGGGATACCCCTGCAACGTAGCGATTGAGCCGATGATCAATCCAACCACGATGACTGTCAGCACATAGCGAAAGGGCTCATCGGTAAACGGGAAAAACAACGCGGCCAACGCAAACGCCGCTGATGTCATGAAAAACAATTTCAGACAGGCGCCCAGCCGCTCGGCACTGGATCGGCTGCGGTCTGCCGCCAGCTTTTTAATTTCTATACTGCGATAGATCTGACAACACAGCACCACCACAACCCACAGCACTGGCCATATCACTGGAACCGATTGCGACGCCAGGTAAGCAACCACAACGGCGAGCACCATAACCACCACTGGCACGTGCGCCATGTGCCGGGCAAGGTGATCGAGTACCGATTGCTCGATATCGGCGACTGTTTCCCTGCCAATGGAATCGGGTTGCCACCAGCGACGAAACATATCGCTGATTATCATTTGAGCAACACCTGCGCACAGTGACGCGAGCGCACCGACAGGGTCGGATAACGCTTCCGGTTAACGCATCGCCAGGGGCTGTGTTGACTCAAACTGTCTCCGCAAAACGGCCATTGTGCGGTTATTGTCGGTCAACGATCAGGCTGTGGCAATCACACAACCCGATCACTGGTGGTTATTTCTTTAACTGTAATTTATAACAATTTATCATTGAACGCCGCTTTGTTGTCTGCCGTCACCAGCCGAGCCAGGCTGCGCAAATCTTTGTCCCGATTACTGGAATACGCCCTCAGGAATACCTGCAAGCCATTTACAATTGAACGGGAAACGGTTGCCCGATCCGGTGGCGTATCGGGCAAATACAGCGCCTGGTTGCGGGGTGCGGACAGTATCAGCCCCCACAGGTCATTGGCGGCAAGATCCGCCTCAGTGAATTGCAGCCAGCCGGCAGCGCGCTGTTGCTCGAGATAGGCGATGATTCCGTCCAGCACTCGATCAGGGCCCGATTGCTGATAAGCTCGCCCTACTTCCGGAAAGCGTTGCGCCTCGCCAATGATCAGCCGTGCCAGCGACAGCAGCTCCGGGCGCAACACGGTGTCTGCGTAACGCCAGGCAAATTCATACAGCTGCCGCACCATTTCAGCGGAGCTGCGGGCACCGTGCGCGTTCGCGGTATCCGTATCAAACGCCACCAGCATATCGTCACGACGCGCCTGCATCATTGCGGTAAACAACTGCTCTTTACTATCAAAGTACTGATACAACGTGGGCTTGGACAATCCGGCTTCAATGGCTATCGCATCCATTTTGGTGCCGGCAAAGCCCTGCTGCGAAAACACCTTAAGCGCCGCATCCAGGATGCGTTGCTCGCGTTCGATGCGGTTTTGCTGTCGGCGCGAGACGGTCATTGTGCAGGCACACCGCTACGGTCGCGCATTGATGAACTCAAGCAGTAAACGGTTGTATTGGTCCGGCTGTTCAATGTTACACAGATGGCCTGCTGCGGCGATGGTTTCATAACGTACCGATGCCATCGACTGCTGACTGATTCGGTGAGCCACACTGCGAATCTCATCCGGTGGTGCCAGCCTGTCGTGCTCACCTGTCATCATCAATACGGGCATTGACAGCGACGCAAAATCAAATGGGCCGTCGGGGTTGGTAAAACAGGTTAGTGCGTCGCGATAGGTGTCGACAGATATCGCTGCCATTGAATCGGTTAGTCGTTTGCGCATTGAATCGGTGGCCTGAGGACCGGCCAGAATCTCGACAACGGACGGCGCGAAGTCTGCCGGCACCTGCCCCTGATCAAGCGGTATCTGTCGACTGCTGCGAAACGCCTCACGCTCTGCCACTGATGCTTCAGACATGCCGGTACAGCCCCCGGACAACACCAGCGCGCTCAACATCTGTGGGTGCTTCAATGCAAAGGAAGTCGCTATCCACGCACCGTATGACAGACCACAGAGAATAAGCTTCTTTGCACCGAAGTGCTGGTTTACTCGATAAATATCGTTGCAGTAGTCATCAATCGTTGACTGACGTTTGCCTAAGCCACTGTCACCGTAACCACGGAGGTCAATGGCCGCGACCTGCAATCCGCGAGCCACCGACCCTTCACCAACCTGACTGCTTAGGTATTCCAGTTGTTCAGACCAGTTGCTGCGGTTGCCACCGATGCCATGCAGAAATAACAACAATGTTTCAACCTTGCCGTGGCCGCCGACACTGCGGGTGCAGTCATAGGCGATATCCGGTGAGCCATCAGTGACAGCTCCGGTATCGACAGGCGATGCGGTATCCGGCACATGGTGTTGGTGTTCGCGAAGAGTAGTTGCAGCAGGTGATAACTGCTCTTGCGCCTGTTGGGTAACAGCAGCAATGCCTGCCTCGAATATTGCGCGCGTGCCTTCTATAACTTCATCTGCTCGCTGTGGTGCAGCAGACACGGTAGCGCGCATGATCATCCGACATCCGTTGTCATCAGGCTCAACATATAGCTCAGCACGATAGTCGTGGATATCGGCAATACCCGCTATGTGACTATAGCGGTAGGTGCGGTCGGTCTCACTGTAATAGGTGAGCCGTTCTTTATAAACGCTGTCGTCGCCACTGACAGTCAATGCCCGCACCAGCGCACCGCTGTCGTCGTACTCGGGTGTTATGGACTCCACTGCCGGGTGCCATGGCGCGCAAAAGTCGCGCACCAAAGACCATAGGTGCTGTGCATCGACCGCACAGCGCTGGCTACATTCTACGGTTTGCTGCGTTATGTCGACAGTCATGTCGTTTATTACGCAACGTCTTCGTACGCTTTGTCGTTGCCTCGCCACAGAGAAGTGCGGGCACCAAACTCGTCACCAGGCGCTCCGTCCAGCTCGTCTACATCGTACAGGGTTAAAACGGACAGATAGTCTTCCATGATTTCGGATGTATACGGCAGCATCAATGCACCACAACGGCTGTCGCGATACATGCGCTCTAGCGCGAGCGACTTCAGCATCGACTGGCCGCCGCAGGTACGGATTGCCATTGCTGCAATCTCCTGTACCCCTTCCATCACATTGTACTGGGCGGCGTACATGCGCAGCACTTCCGCTTTACTCGGCATACTGTCGGCTTCCATAAACACCTGCCACCAAAGTGCACGAACGCTGGCCAGCCGGGAGTACATCTGGCCCACTGCAAGCCGCTTGGTTGCAAACATGCGTCGGTCGGCTGCAGGCTGACCCTCAACCTCACCACGCAGATAAGCCACAGTAAAATCATACGCCCCCTGCGCCACTCCCATATAGGTTGGAGACAGCGTCGCCATCATATGCGGCCAGTAAGGTAAGGTTTTAATAAAGATACCGGCTGGCATCATCATATCGTCTTCGGTGACAAAGACATCCTTTAACACCAGGTCGCGGCTGTTTGTGCCACGCATGCCGAGCGGGTCCCATGTGCCCTGCACTGACAGGCCTGGAGAATCCTTATGAACGACAAAAATCATCGTATCTTCGTGGCGCGGCTCAATACCTTCATAATGTTCAGTGCATACGATGGAGTAGTAGTCGCAGTAGCCGGCAAGCGAGGCAAACTTCTTGAAGCCGTTAATCAGCCAGCCACCCTCGGTTTTAACGCAGTTTGTCTGCGCCGGCTTTGACGTCCAGTTTTGTCCGGCCTCGGATATAGGCTGCGAATAGATGCCCTGCTCTTCAACCGCACGCCGAAACTGCTTTTCACGCAGTGGCGCGAACGCCTGACGGTCTGCATCGGTCAGGTGCGGCATCTCGTACATAAAGCGCGCCCACATCATTGACGAGTTATGCATGTTAAACGTCAGGGCCGTCGCACCACAGTATTTACCCAACTCCGCACCGACCATGGCATATTCACCGAGAGTGAAACCGTGCCCGCCAAACTCTTCCGGCACCGTTAGCGTAAGCAGCCCTTCAGCCGCCAGATCACGGTAGTTCTCGACCGGGAAACTCGCATCCGTATCAATGCCCTGTGCTCTGCCTGCGAATCGTTCGCGACCCAACTCATTAACGCGACGCAGCACATCGATTACCTGCGGTCGAATACGGGAGAGGTCGTAGTAGTCTTCAATATCGCTCATTGTTTAATCTTCAGTTATTGCGTTTCGCATTGCACAAGCCGGCGTTTCGTTCAACCCGACTTGATGCATTTCATTCGGGAGCCTTACTCAGCCAGTTCACCCTGCAACACACCTTCCTTCACCACCACTTCACCATCCAGCGCTATCGTGCAGCGACGCATGGGCAGATCAAAGTGCCCTTCGGTGAATCGGTTGGCATATTGGTTGGCACCGGTAGACCAGAGAAAGTTGCCTGCCCATGCGCGAAATTCGACAGCCTGCATATCGCGCTTGTCGTAAAGCGCACCCGAGACCCAGCGCGCATCCGGATTCATGCCCCAGCCAACATGCGACATGCCATAGGCCTGTGGGTCGCGCCATGCTTCCATGTAATCACGGAACAATTCGGCGTCGAGACCGTCGCCGTTGATTTCGGTGACGAAGTCGTTTTCGATGACGAAATCGATGCGGCTGGCGAGATAAGTTTTAAACGTCAGGTTCATATCACCCACGTCCATAACGATGCGACCGTTGACGGTATTGACACCGGGAAACGCGAGGCACAACCCACCCGGCCAATGCGCGACATGGCCCGGGTTGGTGCCGAAGCCCGGTGTACCACCGCACGGTGCGCCGCGCAGATCAACCGTTAAATCAGTGCCGGCTGCAGACGTCACCCGCATCTCGGAGGCGTCCTGAAGCATTTGAATACCGCGCTCGACTCTCGGTGCCAGTGACGCTTTCGGCTCGGTGCGCTCCAGAATTTCCGGATGTTCGTTGGTAACCACAAGAATACGCGCACCGGACGCTTCAACTTCCGGCCACTCCGCCGAGTGAATCATGCCTTCCACGGTGCAGTCGACGATAACTTCGCACTGTTTCATCGCTTCGATGGCGGCACGATTTTGCTGAATAGCCAGTGATGTGCCCGTGCCTTTAACAGGCACTGGTGCGGTTTGTCGCGGAGTGGGCATCACCAGCATACAAAAGTCTGCCTCAAGATCACCCAGTGCCAGTTCCGCCAGATGAACCAGTACGGGTCGAGATTGGGTTTCAGAGATTAGCGCGACGGTGGTGCGCGAACCAATGCCATTGAGTGCAAATACGCGGCGAAAACTCGCCAGCCATTTTTGTTCAATGCGTTCCTGCAGCAAGCGCAGTTCCTCACGTTGACATGATGTGTAAACACCGAACGCAGACGAGTTTCGCTGTTGCCGTGTGCTTCACAGGAGAATATTTTTCTTAACTCACGAGTTAAGATATTTACTCCCGACCTGTTTGTCAAACGTTTTATGCAATGGCTGCGACCCTGTGGGCAACCATCAGTGACTGCCGGCACTGCCACCCGCTGTGCTGTCCTCGGCCGGACTCAAACCGCTTGCGAAGCGTCATCGCGCCAGCCAGTAACGCAATGAAAATTAACAATATTCAGTGGGCATTTTGAAAATTGAACTGATCGATATCCTGCTGCCACTGGTCGCTACAGTGGCTATCGCATGGCTGTCACTGCAAACGCTCGATTTCAAACAACAGCAGACGAAAAAACAGCATCGCGATGGACTGCGAGTACCGTGGCACAGGCAGCGTATGCTGCGATTGTCGCGTGCGGAATTACGCGTTGATACCCTGGCGCGGTGCAGCGTATTTTTTGTAATTATTATGAGCATCCGGGTGATCAGGCACTTTAGTGCCGACCTGATCGTGCAGTTGATTGTGGCAGCCATCATGGCGCTGGTACTAATGATGGTTGTACCACCCGTTGTGCTTGCGTTATATCGACGCATGAACGGACAGACTACCGGTAAACCGACTCGGCAATCCGGCGGCTCTATTGACGATGATCCTTCTGACGACGACCCCGCGCACCGGCTCTAACTTGATCAACGATTGACTCAACACATACA
>CAYMFQ010000184.1:0-10960 GCA_964389335.1 uncultured Granulosicoccaceae bacterium | reverse complement strand
ACGACAACCCAACGCGACATGTTCGTTCATCGGGGATGTCCTCCCACCTGGACATTGTGCTCGTAATCTGTGTTCGTGCAGGTAATCGAGATTCATGCACACAACTCAAGTTCGCCGGTGGGAGCCGATCCCCGATCGGCGAACTCTTCTACTTAGCACGTCGCTACCAGCATGACGACAACCCAAAGCGCATGTTCGTTCATCGGAGTTGTCCTCACCTCTCTCCACATTGTGCAGCCCGCGCTTTCGCCGAAACCAGTACTCCTCAGCAAATATTTTCTTGACATAGTCCGATTTCGTATTAAATAATGTACGAACTCGTACTAACTAGCCGATAGCAGTTTGTACAACCCAGACACCCACGCCAACACAAAGGAATACACCCAATGGCAAAGCGCAGACAGTTTCTCAAAATACTCGGCGGTGGAACTATCCTGGCAGCTGCCGGCGCAGCCGGTTTTGTAGCAACAAGGACACCCACCAAAGCCCTCGCTCCCTGGCAGCCAGCCACCTACACGGATCCGCGCAAAGCAGCGCTGTCTTACGCGATCCTTGCGCCGAACCCTCACAACCGGCAGCCATGGCTGATTGAATTAATCGGCGATGATCAACTGCGCATTCATCGCGATCCGGAGCGTGATCTGCCGGCAACCGATCCGTTTCACCGGCAGTTGTACATAGGGCTCGGTGCATTTGTGGAGACGATGGTGCTGGCAGCAGGTGCACAGGGATACTCGGTGGATGTGACGCTGTTGCCTGAGGGCGAAGACGGTCCGGTTGCGGCCGCCACTTTTGCTCGCGGCGGCAACGTAGATCCGCTGGCTGCACAGATTCTGCACAGACACTCAAACAAAGAGCCCTATTCGACCGATCCACTGCCCGAGCAGCAGATCGCCGTGCTGCGCGACTACGCGACGCTCTTTGTTACCGAAACCGAGGCCGCCCCGATTCGAGACATGACCCGGCGTGCGTTTGAGATCGAAGTGATGACGCCGCACACGTTAAAGGAATCGGTTGATCTGATGCGAATTGGCAAAGCGGAGATCAACGCCAATCCCGACGGAATCGAACTCAGTGATCCGCTGCTGGAAGCAATGCGTCTCACTGGTTTCCTCGGCGAAGACGTCCTGATGGACACGGAACACCCTGGCAACAAGGCACAGTTGCGCAGCTATTTTGAGATGCTTGACGCGACACCCCACTATGCCGTGCTAACCTCGGCAAGCAACACGCGCACAGATCAACTGCAAACCGGCCGACAGTTAATGCGCCTGTATCTGAAGACAACAGAAATGGGTGTAGGCCTGCATCCGGTATCGCAGGCGCTGCAGGAGTATCCGGAAATGGCAGATGAGTACGCACTGGCACATCAGTTACTTGCACCAGAGGGGCATACCGTGCAAATGTTACTGCGCTTGGGTATCGGACCCGAACCGGTCGCCACACCCCGCTGGCCACTTGAAACGCGGATTATGAATGACGTCTGACGACGACCAGCAAAACGTTTCTCGCTTTTTTACCGAGGTCGGGATCATTCAGCAATTGATCTCGACCAAGCTTGAATCGCTGTTACCCGGACGCATGAGTGCCACGCAATTCGGCATACTCGGGCACCTGAGCCGTCGGCCTGACGGTGAGACACCTCTGCAATTATCAAATGCGTTTCAGGTGCCCAAAACTTCAATGACACACATGTTGAGCGTGTTACAGAAACTTGAGTTTGTAACGATCGAACCACATCCGCACGATGGTCGATCCAAGGTAGCCCGCGCCACCGAAAAAGGTCAGCAGTTTTTGCAGCAATGCCTGATGCAGATGGGCAAAGAACTGGCACCGGTGATGTCAACCCTGACAGCACAGCCATTCACCGAAGCGCTGCCACACCTGCAACGCATTCGCGAAGCGCTTGATGCTGAGCGCGACTAATAAATCACAGGTTACTGAGATGGCAGCGTAAAGCTAAAGGTTGCCCCTTCACCCAGCCTGCTTTCAAGTTTTATAGAGCCGCCAAGTAAATTGCACAGGCGCTGACTGATAGCCAGCCCCAGCCCGGTACCACCATAGCGCCGCGTGGTGGAATTATCGGCTTGCGAAAAATCTTCGAACAGTGTGGCACTCTGTTCTTTCGAGATACCTATTCCCGTGTCCTTAACCGTAAAGCTAACCCCGCTGACCACAACCGAGCCATCACCAGCAGACTCGAGCAGAGCATCTCCGGGTACTGCATCATCACCGAACAGCGCAGCCGCAGCTTCAGGTGTAACCGCCATAGTCGTCCTGACAACGGTTAATCGCACCGTACCATCTTCGGTGAACTTACAGGCATTGCTCAGCAGGTTGAGAACAATCTGGCGCAGCCGTAACGGGTCGGTAAGGAGATACGGAGGGTCATCTTTATACTCGAGCACAAGTGAATTACCGCCGTGCTCGGCCAGTGGCTGTGCCGTTGCAATCACATCTTCAAGCAAATCTCGCAGATCTACTTCCTCTATTGCCAGTTCGACTTTTCCGGCCTCGATCTTTGAGAAATCAAGAATGTCGTCAATCAGATGAAGCAGGTGACGACCGGACCCTGCCACCCTGTCGTATGGTTCGGTATCCTTGTTTTCGTCTTCCGCTTCCTCTCGCAGCATTTCGGTGATACCAATGACCGCGTTAAGCGGAGTGCGCAGTTCGTGACTCATGTTCGCCAGAAAGCGGCTTTTGGTGTGTGCTGCTGACTCAGCCTGCTCTCTGGCTGCAATCAATTCGTTGGTGTTTTCTTCGACCTGCTGCAGCATATTGTTGTAGGCCGTAATTACACTGCCGAGTTCATCCTGCGACGACCAGTTAACTGCCTCTCTGCGGTCATCCTTCTCGGACTTTCGAATAGAAGTAATCAGTCGTTGCACCGGACGACCGACAATTGTTTGCAACGATGCAAACGCAACAACACCGGCTACACAAACCAGTAGAAAGAAAAACAACGCGCCGGTCACTATTTCGCGCTTCAGCGCAGCCGTAAACGGTGCGCTGGTATAAATTAGCCGGAGCACCCCAACGGTCTGGTTTTCAAACACCAGTTGGGTTGAGTGCAACTTATCATCGGCATACTGATCGCAGTCGCTCGGCCAGTGTACAAGCCTGGACTCACTCAGTTCCAACACCTCGACGCAGTCAATTTCCGGATGCAGTGCAATGGTGCGGATAACACGCTCCAGCCCCTCAAAGTCCAGCGTCCATAATGGATAAGCCACGGAGTTGCTGTGTACCTGTGATATCTCTTCTATTTTATTGACAAGATTAACTTCATACGACTGATGCTTGGTGATCGCATACAGCAACAGAATAAGGACGGCCGCAACAGTAACCGCCGGAATAAGCAGGGTAAGGAACTTCCAGGATATGGTGTGAAATCTGGACGACAGTGTCATGCTAGCCCGCGTTATTCATAGAGGTTCGTCACTCGGTGCAAACTTCACTTTGATGGCTGACGGATTGAGTAAACGTGGCGCCCGCGCAGGTTAGGCATGGACAGGGCCCGACACAATGCGTCAGATGCGTGTGATTGAGATAGTTCAGTTCTGTCAGTTTAGAAAAGGACAGTCGGTGGCCGTAGCCACAAGTGGTACTTACGCATCTGCCAGAGAGGACTTCAGGTTTGCGACAGTCAGAACCGTCGGCCGTACGGCTAGCCGCCACATCCTTTGACATCATGAACGTTTGCGTTAACCGATAGTGCATCAAACGGTCTTCGGATACGAACAACGGGCTGTTAAAAATTAATTCAAATACTTCGCCACGCGCCGTACTGATGTTGGCACGCTTGCGCGTCGTACTGAAATTACCTCCGGATTCGGCCAAAAAACCTATTCTCATGCCCGATTTACAATGTTTAACTCCACACGCGCGAGAGTATCACATAATCTGCTTGCTCAGGCTCGCGAGCGTACACCACATTCTCGATGCCAGATGCGCGTTTCGTCACGGGGAACAGCACATCAGGACACGGACGCAACTCAGTAGCACCAAAGCAAGTTTATATGGACAATACGGAATCAGAAACGGCCGGCACAACCGTGCTGTACATCGAAGACAACGAAGACAACGCCTATATGTTGTCTCGTCGTCTGACGCGACGCGGCTATAAGGTCGTGGTTGCACCAGATGGTGAAACGGGTATCGAGAAGGCACGCGAGATGATTCCTGACATCATACTCATGGACCTGAACCTGCCGGTGATGGATGGCTGGGCCGCTACCAGAGCGTTGCGACAGCATTCAGTGACTGAGTCTATTCCGGTGATCGCCGTATCCTCCCACGCACTGCCTGGTGAGCGTGAAATTGCAGTGAGCGCCGGCTGCGATGAATATGAAACCAAACCGATTGATTTCGAGCGGTTGCTCGACAAAATGCGCACCCTGCTAAAGCAGGGTAATAGCAGCAGTCAAAGCGTTACGCTTTGACGAACATATACCCAACGCCGCGCACCGTTTTGATGATTTCCGGCTTCGACGGGTCAACTTCAATCTTGCGCCGCACACGCCCGACACGAATGTCCACGCTGCGGTCGTAGGGATCCCAGTCACGCTTGTGCGCAAGGTTCAGCAAGGTATCTCTGGTCATCACCCGTCCCGGATTTTCCGCAAACGCCTGCAGCAGATCAAACTCCATCGAAGTCAGAGTCACAAGGCCGCCGTCTTTGTCCCTGAGCTCACGCGAGTCCAGATTGAGCAGGAAGTCTCCGAAGGCGATTTCACGATCCGGGTCTGAGGACGTGCCCGACTCGGCCGCTTCCGAATCGCCGCTAAGCCTGCGCTGCAGAGCTTTGACCCTGGCCATAAGCTCACGTGGTTCGAACGGTTTGGTGATGTAATCGTCGGCGCCAATCTCAAGGCCCAGCACGCGATCAACCAGCTCGGTTGACGCTGTTAGCATGATGATGCCGGCTTTATGATTCGCCCTGACGTAGCGTGCCAGGGTAAAGCCGTCCTCGCCGGGCATAGTTACGTCTAATAGAACGACACTGACCGAATGCTCGGCAAAAATCTCACGCATAGCTACGCCGTCGGCCGCCGTATGGACGACAAAGCCGTGCTTTTGCAGATAGTTTTGCACCATCCAGCGCTGATTTTCATCATCGTCTACGACGAGTACTGCCGCACTCTCCTCGACGCCCATCTCAATGCCCGCGATTCAAACTCCGGCGGCATTGTAAACCAGCAAGCGGGCAATGAAAATGCGACTGCACATCAGCATTAACTTTATTTACATCAGACAACACCCGAAAGATCGAGACAACTGCCGGCACCGCGACGGCTTTGACAGAAAGTGTCTGGCAGAGCTGAAACCGCTTACAATTCGACGCACAGTTATATGCGCTAGTACTACTAACACTACCTTCAGCTCAAGCCAGACCAACCTGCCCAGGTAACGTCTGCGCTACCCTTTAGCCGTACCGACTACTGCAACTTCATCGACAACAGCCTCTTTCGCAGGCGCTTCATCTGCAGTTGTTTCGCAGACGCTGCGCTGTTTTATGCGGTCGTAGATCTCTTGTCGATACACCTGCACCTCTCTGGGCGCTTCTATGCCTATTCGAATTTGCTTGCCCTTCTTACCAAGTACCGAGATTTTAATCTCGTCACCGATGAGCAAACGCTCTCCCATTCTTCGTGTCAGAATCAGCACAATTTCTCTCCAGAATTCATCTCATATGAAAAAATGCCGTGTAAAACTCCCTGTGGCGGCAGTAAGAAGTATCGGCAATGCACGTGTCAGGTCGGTGTCGATCGTGTTTCAATTGAAATAGATTTGTATCAATTGTTTCAGTCGACCAAAAATCGAACATAACCTTTTGTTTTATATGAAATTAAATTCCAGACTAACTGAAGAAAAATCGAAGAAAAAGCGAGTAGAAAAGCCCAGGAAACACCCCAAAAACAGTCGGGAAATGGCTTGTATACGAAAGGTATAAAATCCGTGTGGGTAAGATGCCCGCAAAAGGGGCTATAAGAACGCTACACAACCCCGGCATTGCACCGGGGCCTTTATAATTCTGTATCAGCTGCTCGACGACTAGCACACAACAGGGACGGTATCAGGTACCGATGATATCGCTCAGAACCCGAGCTGCTTCGTCAAGAATGATATCAGGGATGGTGTCAGAATCTGAATCACCACTGCCAGCGCCGAACGCCTTGCGATACAACTCTTCACGCCGTTCCTGGTCGGCACTGCGCTCATCAATTTCCTGCCTGCGGTCAGCTTCAACCAGCGTTACCTCTCGCTGTGCGCGAGCCGTACGCTGCGCTTCAAGCTCCTCGATTAACAAATCAAAGGAGTCGCTTGCGCGGTAACGGGATTCATGTCGAAACTGCAGATGGCTGTAGTTCGGCTCTCCGGTTGACCAGGCATCAAAATCGGCGGCAGCCACTTCGGCCCAGGGCAAGGCGTTGTCGAGACTGCGCTCACCCTGTGCGTCGGAATCAATCGCAGTGGGGAAAAGTACATCCGGCACCACACCGCGGTGCTGCGTCCCCTCGCCGTTCACACGGTAAAACTGTGCAATCGTTACCTTGAGCTGCCCGAGTCGGCCATCGCGATCCAGCGGCACTACACTCTGTACTGTACCCTTACCAAAAGTTGGTTCGCCGATCACGACGCCTCGGCCATAGTCCTGAATAGCGGCGGCAAAGATCTCTGATGCCGACGCACTGCCCCGGTCAACCAGCACTGCGAGCGGTCCTGCGTAGACGACCTCAGGGTCTTCATCCTCTTCCAGATTGACACGTCCACTGGAATCGCGGATTTGCACAATCGGACCTTCTTTTATAAAGAGTCCGGTCAACTGCGTTGCCTCAAGCAGCGAGCCACCACTGTTACCGCGCAAATCGACGATAACACCATCGACGCCACCCTCTTCGGCGAGCTCACTCAGCAGTCGTCGCACATCGCGTGTGGTGCTGCGATAGTCAGGCAGGCCCTGCGCAAGACCGGCAGAGTCAAGGTAGAAGGTGGGCAAATCAATCACACCAAAACGCTGTGTCCCGCTGCCAACCGGCACATCCACAATCGATTTCTTGGCAGCCTGTTCCTCGAGCTTGATTTTGTCCCGCACCAGGGTGATGACTTTCGGTGGTGATCCGGCCGGCGCATTGCCCGGCAGCACTTTGAGCCGTACGGTAGAACCCTTGGGCCCCCGAATCAGGTCAACAACATCAGCGAGCGGCCAGCTCACGACATCGACAATTTCCTCGTTCGCCCCATTGCCAACGCCGACAATGCGATCGTCAACACTCATCTGCTCACTCATCGCAGCCGGTCCACCGGCAATGATGCGACGCACTACGGTGTATTCGTTTTCGGTTTGCAGCGCCGCACCTATACCTTCGAGAGACAGACGCATATTGATTCGGAATTCTTCCGAACTGCGTGGGGAAAAGTACGAGGTGTGTGGCTCAACAGACAGCGTGTATGCATTAATGAAAAACTGAAATACATCATTGGCGGCCAGTTGGCTCACACGGCGGGACATGCGTTCGTAGCGTCGTTCAAGCGTCTCTTTTAACTCATCATCCGATTGCTCCACCAGCCGCAGACTGAGCACGTCGTTTTTAACGCGTTTGCGCCACAATTCACTAAGCTCCGCCTCCGATGCCGGCCACTGTGCCTCCTCTCTGTTGAACGTGTAGCTTTCGTCGACAGTGAAATCGAAGTCACGGTTTAGCAGACCGCGCGCATATTGCGCACGTTCCTCGACTCTGGAACGAAAACGCTTGAACACATCGAACACCGGAGTCAGCCGGGCCTTGCGCAGTGCATCGTCAAATTCTTGTCGGTATTTCTCAAACTCGGCAACGTCACTTGCCAACAGAAAGTTCTTCTGAGGATCGAGTGACTCCAGGTAGCGGTCAAAAATCTGTTCTGACAATTTATTGTCAACACGCACACGCTTAAAGTGATAGCGCTGCATCAATTGCAGAATACCCGCGGTAGCCTGGCGATGTTCTTCAGTTGGCGACAATGACTCCAGCGCAACTATGCGTGAATCAGCTATCGCTCCGGTAGCGGTAAGCAAAGCACTGGCTAATATTCCAACCACCAGCGCCGGGGCACGCCTTAGACGGCCTGAAGGTTCAGGTTTGCGGCGGAGGCGAGCGTGCTGCCGTGGCAGCGGGAAACGGTGGTTGAGTTGATGCATTAACTGGGTTCCTTCGCGGACTAACAGAAAAGCTGCGAATCGTGCGTAAAAAATAGTTATCCCGGTACGGGGTGACTGCCGACTAGCATATCGCGCGACGGACAGGATTGCACAGGCTCATACCCCGCCGACCCTGCCAGCACCACCCGCTTGCGCTGGCCGACTACCCTGCCAATACCTGGCCGGATGGTCGCTGAATCACCGATGGCAGACTAACAGGTAAGACGTTTCCCGGACACCTGTGATTGCAAATCACCCGGCCGCACCTATAGCAGTTGCCACACCGCACAACGTGATGCCATACGTTTACCCGGCAATACCGTCGACCAAGGTAACAACAGGCTTCAAGAGCAGTGCCAGCTTACGGCCAGCACTCATACCAGGCCAAAAACAACCGACAGCAAAACAGCATTGGCCGCACCTGACAGTTTGAGCCCCACACACCCGACAAGTTCCAGTCCCTGGCCTCGACCCGTTAGCATATTCGCCCGTTAGATGTACGGGCCAGCCGCCGATAACGGTCAATTCAATATCAGTGCGCTGCGTTAGCGGACCAATGCTGATTATTACATGACCAGACACGCCGCACCGTCAGAGCTACCGTGATTCATCAGCAAGCCGGCCAGTTACACTTTGTTACAACCCGTTTCAGCAGAGCAATGAACAATGCAAAAGTCGCCCACATAATTAAAGCTGACAACAACAGAGAACCCCCTGATGTTAGCAACCTTAAAACACTATTCGCATCGAGTACTGACGGCGGCAACCGCTGCGACGGTATTTCTATTTATGCTGCCACTGACCCTCGGCATGATGTTACTGATGCTAATACTGAGCATTTTCGCACGCGCCAGCCTCAAGCGGCATTTACAGCCCGCAGGTGACCGACAACAGCACGCCGGAGGCAAAAAGCCTCGCGACTCAAAGCCTGGGGAGCGCCCGCAAAAGCCCCCGATTGAAGGTACCTATACCGTGCTTAAATAACCACCCGGCCGGTTACCCACAGTCGGTTGTTACGGTGCTTGCATACCGTGTTATACAGTACCTTGTTAACAGCACCGTTTCAGGCACGGATTGAAGCGCATTTCAAGCACGGGTCTTGCCCCGAGTCTTGCCACGGGTCTTGCCACGGGTCTTGCATAGAAGACCAGCACTTTGCCGTTCCAACCGGTAACTGACCCCAAAATCAACTGTGCTATATTCCTCGCATCTGGCATCGGACTGCCTTATATGCAGCCAATCCTCGAGGGGGAATTATGACAACCGCCGCAGCAAACAAGATCTGGTTCGACGCCTATCCGCCCAATGTCGACCACGAGATTGGCGCGCTTAAATACACATCCGTAGGTGCATTGGTAGAATCCGCCTGCGAGCGCTTCGGCCCACGCTCCGCGTTCGAGTGTATGGGTAAGTCCATCACTTACAATCAACTCGACGACTACTCGGCACGTGTCGGTGCATGGCTGCAGGCGCAAGGGCTGCAAAAAGGTGATCGCGTAGCGGTCATGATGCCGAATATACTGCAAACCCCCATAACCATTTCAGCGATACTGCGCGCCGGCTTTACCGTAGTAAACGTTAACCCGCTCTACACCCCCAGAGAGCTGCAACACCAGCTGACCGACTCCGGCGCGAAAGCTATTTTTATACTGGAGAACTTCGCCAACACCCTGGAGCAGGTAGTCGACAGTACTGAAGTCAAGCACATTGTTGTTGCCACCATGGGTGACATGCTCGGTTTCAAAGGTCATATCGTTAACCTCGTTGTGCGGCACATTAAAAAAATGGTACCGGCGTTTTCACTGCCCACTCACTCATCGTTCCGACAGGTTATAGACAATAGCAATGCAGCGAATTTGCAAAAGCCCGAGGTAACCGAAACGGATCTCGCCTTTCTGCAATACACCGGCGGCACCACCGGCGTGTCCAAGGGCGCGATGCTGACACATGCCAACGTGCTGTCTAACACACAACAAAACGATGCGTGGCTACAGGCCGCTTACCTGAAACACAAAGAACCTGAACAACTGGTCTTTATCTGCGCGCTGCCGCTGTATCACATCTTTGCACTAACTGTTAATGCCATGATGGGCATGGATCAGGGGGGCAACAATATCCTGATCCCCAATCCGCGAGATATACCCGCTTTTGCAAAGGAACTGAAAAAATACCGTTTCCATATATTCCCCGGTCTCAACACGCTGTTCAATGCACTAATGAACAACGCCGATTTCCGCGCGCTGGATTTCAGCCCGCTGATACTGTCACTGGGCGGCGGTATGGCAGTACAACGACCTGTCGCCGATCAGTGGCAACAACTGACCGGCTGCCTGATATCTGAAGGATACGGGCTATCTGAAACATCGCCTGTGGCAACTGCCAACCGGTTCGATGCCGATGAGTTTTCAGGCACTATCGGATTGCCACTGCCATCGACCGTTATCGACATTCGCGATGAAGACGGCAAACCACTGCCACTGGGTGAGGTTGGTGAAATCTGTATCCACGGACCGCAGGTGATGGCCGGCTATTGGAACCGCCCCGATGAAACAGCCAACGTCATGACTGAAGACGGGTTCTTCAAGTCTGGCGACATGGGTTTTATGAACGAACAGGGCTATACGAAAATTGTCGACCGCAAGAAAGACATGATTCTGGTTTCCGGATTCAACGTGTATCCGAATGAAATTGAAGAAGTGGCAGTATCCCATGCCGGTGTTGTGGAGGCTGCGGCCATTGGTGTGCCGGATGAGCATTCGGGTGAAGTTGTTAAGTTGT
>CAYMFQ010000183.1:8467-10998 GCA_964389335.1 uncultured Granulosicoccaceae bacterium | reverse complement strand
AGATTGTAAACACCGTAGAACGCAGTCATATAGCAGGCAACCTGAATCAGCAGACCAGGTACTTTTTTAATACGCAGTGCGGTTAGCATGGATACCGGTTGTTGTTGCTGTCGGGCATTTGGCAACCCGGCCATCAGGTTGCAAATTGTGACGATTGCGGCCGCTGCTGCAAACAGCCCGTACACAGAACGCCAGTGGAGCTGATCTGCAATTAGTGTTGACAGGGTTACCCCCAGCACCAGGCTGATTGTCCAGCCAGTCAGTACAATACCGAGTACTTTGCTGCTGTGTTCCGGTGGTGCGATGACCGCAGCGCCGGCATAGCACGTAGGTAAAATAACGCCCGCTGCAAGGCCGGCTGCAAACTGGGCAATGACCAGTTGCCATGCTTCAACCGATAGGGCACTGCCAATAAATGCCAGCATCAATACCAGCAACGCAATCTGCAGACTGGTTCTGATGCCAGCGCGGTCAATGTAGCGGGCCAGAAAAAAGGCGCTGACTGCAGTGCCGGCACCAAAAGCAGCGGACGCGTGCAGCACACTGGCAAGCGGGGTATTAAGATCCGCGGCGATGTCTGGCGCCATAGGGCCAAGCGCCAGCGAGTTGGACCCGACGATAGCAACCGATGCAGTCAATGATGCAACCACAAGTCTGGAATACCTGTGTTGGGAGTTGTTTTCTAAAGTCATGCAATCAATCGATATCGAGCAACATCGCTGCATGATCGCTCAGCGTTTCCAGCCGTGCTGTCGTATCGCCGCCCCATCGGTGGTAAAACGCTGACTGACGTGCCAGCAGACGCGGTTCGAGAAACATCTGGTCGAGTCGAAATCCGTTGCGACCGTTGGGTGAGTACCAGGTGTATGGCGAGTCCGCGCGTGATTGATGACGATAGATATCGGTCCAGCGCAGGCGCTGCAGTTCCTGCAGCCAGGTATCTTCAATTTTATTAAACGCCGGTGATTCTTCATCGATGCCGATTCTGCCGGAGTTGGTATCGCCGGCGATAATAGCGGGCGGACCGCGCCAGCGACCGGCAATGTCAGTAATGGCCTGCATAAACGGATACTTAAGCCCGGTTGCGCGATTTGGAATATGGATGCCCATTAATGCAAATGGCACTGGCGCGGCAACGTTTACATGCAGCCAGCGCCGAGGGTTGTCTGGTGATCGATCCAGCCTGACGCGCCGCAGTGGCCAGCGGCTCGCAATTAACAGGCTGTTGACCGCGGGGTTTTGATGGTCGACAGTATTGCGCTGATAGTGCAATCCGCTTTCAGCGAGTCGGGTGGCGATCAGTGTGCTGGCAGCTGTACCACGAAATTCCTGCAGTACAGCAATATCTGTTTGCCATGCGTGCAATTGCGCGGCAATATGCTCGGCTCTGACACCGCCGCCCGCACGGATGTTCCACGATACCAGTCTCACATTGTCGCTCTGTGCATATTGCTGTTACGGGTGTTGCCATTGGTGGCGGCATGGTTGAGGAAGCGTGCCACGATTTACCAGTTAAATATCGGTAAGCCGATGCCAGTGCTCAACGCTTTACTATGGCGGCGATAAATTCTGTGGGCCGACCCAGGCCTGTATTTCACACCCAATATTTTCTGACACCCTTAGCGTAATATGAATCCTGCATCTGTCATTGCCTCTGAACTTAACACGCAGCCGCGCCAGATTGAGGCGGCTATTGCTTTGATCGACGAGGGTGCAACCGTGCCGTTTATTGCTCGTTACCGCAAGGAGGTGACCGGCGGACTCGACGATGCACAACTGCGGCATCTCGACACGCGGTTGTCTTACCTTAGAGAGTTGGAAGATCGCCGCGGCAAAATTATCGACAGTATTAAAGAGCAGGGGAAGCTCACCGACGAGCTAAAACAACAGTTGCTGCAGGTTGAATCCAAAACCGATCTGGAAGACCTGTATCTGCCTTACAAACCGCGTCGGCGCACCAAAGCGCAAATTGCGCGGGAGGCAGGTTTGCAGCCGCTGGCGGATCAGCTGCGACAGCAACACGATATTGACGTACATGAGGCAGCACAGCCATTTGTAAAAGCAGGTGTCGATTCCGTTGACGATGCACTGGAAGGTGCGCGGCAAATCGTTATGGAAGAGGTTGCCGAAATTCCGGAGCTCGGCAAGTCTCTGCGTGAGTACTTTCAAAGCCATGCGCATCTGTTCAGCACGGTCGTCAAAGGCAAGGAAAATGAAGGCGAGAAATTCGCTGACTACTTTGAATACAGCGAGCCTCTGCACAAGGTGCCTTCGCATCGCGCACTGGCGTTGTTTCGCGGCTATCGTGAAGGTTTCCTGAAGCTGGTGATCGAATTGCCGGAGCTCGACCCTGCGGCATTACATCCGTGCGTGGCGAAGATTGCCGCTCATCAGCAGGTCAGGTCTGAAGCACAGTGGCTGATGGCGACGTTAAAGTCATGCTGGCGCGTCAAGCTGCACACACGCATTGAAACAGAGCTAAGAACGCAGTTGCGTGAGTCAGCCGAAATGGCAGCGATTGACGTGTTCGC
>CAYMFQ010000183.1:0-8367 GCA_964389335.1 uncultured Granulosicoccaceae bacterium | reverse complement strand
GATCGACTCGCGGCCGAAGTCATCGCCAAACATCCGGAAGCCGGTTTGCAAAAGCTGATTGTCAGTGAGGCAGGTGCATCGGTTTACTCCGCGTCAGAGACGGCCTCGAAGGAGTTGCCCGGAGTCGATGTGTCTCTGCGTGGTGCTGCATCAATTGCGCGTCGCCTGCAGGATCCATTGGCAGAGCTGGTCAAGGTTGACCCAAAGGCGATTGGTGTCGGTCAGTATCAACACGACGTGGATCAGTCGCAACTGGCCAATTCGCTCAACGACGTGGTCGAGGATTGTGTGAACGCTGTTGGTGTTGATCTCAACAGTGCATCGGCAGAGTTACTGACACATGTGTCCGGCTTGTCGGCGACCCTTGCCGGCAACATCGTCAAGTACCGCGATGAACAGGGTCGCTTTAAAAGCCGCACTGAATTAAAGAAAGTGACACGCCTTGGGCCAAAGGCTTTCGAGCAGTGCGCCGGGTTCCTGCGCATTATGGATGGCAGCAATGCACTTGATGCATCGTCGGTGCATCCGGAAGCCTATAACGTGGTTAAGAATATCGCGTCCGATACGGGCGGGGATATTCGCAAACTGATCGGAGACAGTGCCACACTGGCAGCGCTGGATCCGGCGCGTTATACCACGGAGCAATTCGGCCTGCCGACCATCCGCGATATCATCAGCGAACTCGACAAACCGGGGCGCGACCCGCGACCCGAGTTTAAAACTGCCGCGTTCAAAGACGGAGTCGAGAAGCTGTCTGACCTTAAGGTCGATATGGTTCTTGAAGGGGTCGTCAGCAACGTCACGCACTTCGGAGCGTTTGTTGATATCGGCGTACACCAGGATGGTCTGGTACATATCTCTGCGCTGGCTGACAAGTTCGTGAAAGATCCGCACGATGTTGTGTCCGCCGGTGATGTGGTGCGCGTAAAGGTGCTCGAGATCGATGAAAAGCGCAAACGCATCGCGCTCACGATGAAACTGCAGGAAAGCGGTAGTGCCGGCGCCGGTCAACCAGGCGGCTCGCAAAAGAAAGATTCAAACCACGATTCAAACCGCGATTCAAAGAGCGATTCAAAGAGCCGCGCCGAAAATCGTCATTCCAGAGGCAGCAAGCCCGGTGGTAACAGAGATAGTCGAAACCAGGCAGCACGCGGCAAAGGCGGTAAGCGCCAGTCGGACAGTGGGTCGGGCCTGGGCAGTCTTGGTGCCGCACTGCTGGACGCACAAAACCAGAAAAAAAGTAAGCGATAACCGTCAGTCGTCCGTTAAGCGCGTCTCAATTGTGAGGCGCTTGAGCAAAAACACATGCGCTGTAGTGTGCGGCAGCGCGCGTCGAATATCGTGTAAATGCGCAGATCGTCTCACTCCTGAAACACGCCCGCCGCAGGTACTTGCACCCGTAGCTGAGGTGCAACACACTGCACGTAGTAAAAAAACCACAAAAACGACAACTCAGAGTCGTGGCCGACGCCTGTGCGCTCATTGGCTCTTAACTGTTTAATCGCATAATGATCCTAACCATCGCAATAAACTGCTCAGTCAACATGGTGCATGGCAGCGCCGAGGCCAGGGCTGTTTAGTGGCTAATGGAGTCACCCCTGGTGATGCTGAACGTCCACGCCGACGCTGGGTGTGGTGGCTGCTGCCATTGCTTGTGGCGTTGTCGGCGCTGGCCGCGCGCTGGGGTTATCAACATATTGAAACGCAGGTACAGACAGCGGCTCCGGAGATGCTGCGCGTTGCGGGAATCGACCCTGAGGGGCTGACTTTTGATGCGCACTATCGCGATGTGACCGTGGCCGGCAACCTGCCTGAGGGGGTAACTGCATCTCAGGTGCGCGAGATACTTGAACAGCGCCGCGGTAACAATGGTGCTGATATTCGTCATGCGCGGGTGGTGGCTGCCGAGTGGGTCGGTCGCGAACCTAAACCAGCCGGTAACGTGACGGTGAAGCCGATTGCCGTGACGGAGCGCGACACAAAAAGCGTCGACGCTGATGTTGAAACCGGCCCGCCACCACGCGTCAATGTGCTGCTGGGTGATGGGCAACTTACCTTGAGCGGCAGTGATATCAGCACGGATCAGATTCAGCATTTGCTGAATGCCGCAACCGCTGCGGTGGGGGCTGAGAACGTGGTGCAGCAGTGGCAATCCAGTGAGTTACCAGGCCAAATGCAAGGGCAGGAAAAAGATTCGTCCGTAATGGATGAGCACATTGCTCAGGTAGAGCCGCTGGGTGAGTTGATTGCCGCACTGGGTGATAAGGCTACAGCCGCTCGCGTAACACTTGAAGATAACATCGTGCACGGTTCCATCGAGGCAATCAGTGAGCGATCGTTGCAGCAGTTAAAGCCACTGGCCGGTGAAGCGGTTGTGGTAACAGCAACCGTCGCTGTGCAGCAGACGGAAGACGCACAAGAGGCGCCTGCTGATGCAGTTCCCGCCAGCACCACTCAAACCGTAAACACTGACGACGTCGCAAACACATCCGCCAGCACCGATGATGAAGTGGAAGGGGCAACTGATACGGCTCAGACAGAAGATGCACCTGCGGCAGACACTTCTGAAAACGCGGCAGCACAGTCCGAAGAAGATGAATTACAGGCAGAGATTGCCGCACTGCAGGCTGAAATAGATGCACTGCAGCGGGAGATCGATAAGCCCGTATTTTTCGTGCACGATTCAAGCGCGATTACCCGAGAGGCCATGCCGCTGCTCGACAATGTCGCGGCAGCAATGCAACGCTATCAGCGACCGGCGGTGCTGATAGACGGACATACCGATTCACTGGCAAGCCGGCAGTACAACTTACGGCTGTCTAAACAGCGCGCTGCGTCAGTGGTGCGATACCTGACCAGCAACGGTGTTGATGCCAGTCGGCTGCGCAGCGAAGGCTATGGTGAGGATCGGCCGGTAACAAGTAACAAAACCAAACCGGGTCGAAGGCTGAATCGCCGTGTCGAGTTTACTGCGCGCCGCCCGTTTACGGACGCAGACCAGTGAAGTTTAAGTCAGCGCCAGTCAGTATGTGCAATAGAGCTGTGTGTAGTGGCGGTATAGGTAAAAGTGAGGGTAAGGGCCGATGATCTGGGCGCTGATCGAAATAATTCTGCCGATGTTGCTGACGTTTTTATTCGGTTTATTAATCGGCTGGCTGATTTGGCGTGACGGACGGGTACAGCATACCTCCGCATCGGACGATAGCACGGAGCTGACTACCGATACTGTGTCGACGGTTGAGGCAACTGACAATAACGCTTTGATTGCTGACTCACATGGCGACATGGCGGATAGTGTCGATGATTTATCGCAAAGCCCCGGGCGATTCATGCACGAGCAGGCGCTGGCCAAGGAACTGAATGCAGCCAATGCCAGTATTCGATCGCTGGTAGCAGAGCTTGATGTAACACGAACGCGTCTGCGCAGTTGTGAAAATCAACTCGAGTCGGCAGGGGATGCAACGGAAAGTGTTGTAGTTACTGATGCCCAAACGGAAGCTGAGCAACAGGTATTGTCCGATCAGCTGCAGGCAACTAATAGCCAGCTGCAGGCGCTGCAACAGAAGTATCAGGCGCTGGAAGCAAGCCATATTGTCGATAAGGCCGAGCTTGCCAAGCACCATCATCTTGAATCGCGCTTAAACCTGGTATCGAGAGAGCTTGCTGATAACAAGGTTGAACTGGCCAACGCGAAAAAGATCGCCGCACAGTCACAGGCTGATTTACAGACACTGCAGGCTGAGCTTGATACCGTCAACTCAACTACAAACGCAACCACAATCGACCGCGACAATAGCGACGTTGTCGATAGCGGGCAACAGGCGCGTGAGTATGAGTCACAGATCGCTATGCTGCAGGCCCGGCTGCAACAGTCCGAATCAAAGGTGCGTCAAATAGAGGCATCGGGTGAGCGTATAGAACAGCTCGACTCGCAGTTGCAAACTCGACTGGCCGATGAGCTTGAGAGCGCCCAGCAGCGCATTCAGACGCTGGAGCAAAAGGCCGGTCAGTCAACTGACAAGGCAGCGGAACTGGTGCGGGTCAGGTCGCGTCTTGCGTCGCTTGAAACGGAGCTGGGCATTGCCAATTCCCGTGCGGAGGATGCCGAAAAGCTGCAGCGCCGTGTGTCCGAGCTTGAGTCCATGCTGAAAGGGTCTGAAGTAGCATCGGTTAACGAGCGTCTGGTCGAGGCGGAGGCGCAGTTGCGCATCGCCAATAATCGGGTAACAGATCAGCAGCGTGAGCTGTTGCGGTTGCGGAATGCGAGTGCTGAATCTGAGCAGGCAGCTAATGACTCAGTGGACGATAGCGCCGACCCGTCAGCTGCTGCGGTTAATCAAGCCAATACTTCGAAGCCGGCAGCCACAACAGAAGCGGCCGGGACAATAAAGCCGGGTAAGACACCGGAGCCGGCAAAAAAGCGTGCGCCGGTGAAAGCCGCGCAAGCCAAAAATGATGACTGGCAGCAGGGGGTCACTCGTTTTGGTACACCCGGCGCCAGACACAAAGATGACCTGAAGGTTATTCGGGGTATCGGGCCGGTGCTGGAGCGCACACTGAACGACGCCGATATTCAAACCTGGGAACAGCTTGCCGCACTGAATGCCGATGAGATAACGCTGATTGAACAGTCGATTGACTTCCCCGGGCGCATGACGCGTGAGCAATGGGTCGAGCAGGCCACTGAACTGGTGGCTATGTACCCGGACATCGACAATCGCCCGCGTGGGAAAAACCTGCTGCCCAAAAAGAACCGGGGTTAACAACCCGACAGAAAGTTGTAAAGGGTAACAACGGTTTGCAGATTTTGTTATCGTTCGGGCACTTGTGCTGGAAATGATGCTATGGCTTCTGTTGATTATCCCAATCAGTTTTTCATCGGTCGTAAAGAACAACCGGGCTCTGCGAAAAGTAAAAAAAAGGCAGAAGACTTTGTCTACGACCCGGATGACCTGACCACACATGCTGTGGTCGTCGGTATGACCGGCTCCGGTAAAACCGGTTTGTGCCTCGATATTATGGAAGAGGCCGCACTCAATAACCTGCCGGCCATCCTGATTGATCCAAAGGGCGATATCACCAACCTGTTGTTGCATTTCCCCGAGTTGCTGCCGTCTGACTTCCAGCCGTGGATCAACGAAGATGACGCGCGTCGTGATGGCAAGACCGTAGAGCAGGCAGCGGCAGATACAGCATCGCTGTGGAAAGACGGACTGGCAGGCTGGGGCATTGAATCAGATCGTATTCAACGACTGAAGGATTCGGTTGATCGCACCATCTACACACCCGGTTCCACGTCGGGCAAACCCATTAGTATTCTCGCCTCACTGAAAGCACCGGCTGCGGACTGGGAAACCAATCAGGAGGTGATGCTTGAGCAAATCGAAGGCACGGTAACCGCGCTGCTGAGTTTGATCGGCAGTACCGATGTTGATCCGGTGAGTGATCCTGAGCATATCCTGTTGTCCAAGATTATTGCCGACAGCTGGGCTGCAGGTAAGGATGTGGACATGGGAGAGCTGATCATGCAAACCCAGAACCCGCCGTTCGACAAGTTGGGTTTCTTTTCGGTGGATCAGTTTTTTCCTGCCAAGGACCGTATGGCGTTGGCCATGAAGTTAAACAGCATCGTGGCAGCGCCGTCATTTCAGCCGTGGATAACCGGTGAGCCGCTGGATATCGAAGCGATGCTGTATACCCCGGAGGGCAAGCCGCGCCACAGTATTTTTTATATCGCCCACCTCAGTGAAACCGAGCGCATGTTTATCGTGACGCTGCTGTACTCGGCGGTTGAGACGTGGATGCGAACCCAGGCCGGCACCACTAGTCTGCGCGCTCTGGTGTATTTTGATGAGATATTCGGTTACCTGCCGCCGACAGCCAATCCGCCTTCAAAGAAGCCCATGCTGCGTATGCTTAAGCAGGCGCGTGCGTTTGGCGTTGGTATGGTGGTGGCGACACAAAACCCGGTCGACATCGACTACAAGGCGCTGTCAAATGCAGGCACCTGGTTTGTCGGTCGGCTGCAAACGGAGCGCGACAAAGAACGCCTTCTGGATGGACTGCAGGGCGCTGCCGATGGTGATTTTGATCGTGCTACCGCGGACAAGATGCTGTCCGGTTTAGGCAAACGTGTTTTCCTTATCAACAACGTGCATTCGCGCAGCGGCCCTGAACTTTTCCAAACGCGCTGGGCGATGAACTACCTTGCCGGACCGATTACGCGCAATCAACTGGCTGACCTCAACGCACTGGCTGGCGCCACTGATAGCGCTGCTGCCCCTGCGCGTAAAGCACGCAAGGCAAAGGCTGCTATTGACTCGACTGCAACGACGGTACAGCCCGAAGCCGCCGCACCGGTTGCAAACAAGAAACCAAAAAAGTCACCGCTCGACAAATACACACAAACTCGCGGTGCTATCAGTGATGATCTGGATGAGTATTTCCTGCCGCGGCGCTTTAGTTTGTCAAAGGCCATGCAGCGTCGCAGTCGTACCGGGCAGGCCGAAGAAGCCGAGATGATTGGTCTGGTCTATCTGCCGAGTTTATTGTTGCAGGTGGATGTGTTGTACACCGATCGCAAGGGTAGTTTCTCTGAGCATCGTCGCTACGCCGCGTTGTTGACTGATGTCGGTAAGAAAGGTGCGATACGGTTCGACAAGTATGGCATTGATGCGGTCGATCCGGACGAGCTTGAAACTGAAGCGGAGGCCGATGCGCGCTTTGGCGATATCGATCCAATTTTCCAAAGCGCACGCAAGCTGTCACCAATCACCAAGAAGTATATTGATCACATCTATCGCAATGCCGAGTTGCCGATGCTCGAAAATGAAGAGCTGAAGATGATGTCACAGCCCAATGAGTCAGCACAGGAATTTGCTGCGCGTTGCGAAGACGCTGCTGATGAGCTCGAAGATGTGGAAGTTGAGAAGATTCAGGCGCGCTATGAAAAACAGATTGATCGACTGCAGGACAAACTACGCAAGGAAGAGCGTGACCTGAGCGAAGACGAAGCCAGGCTCAGTGCCTTGAAAATGGAAACCATGGTCAATTACGCACAGACGATAGGTAACCTTGCCAGTAACTTCTTCGGTGGTGGTCGTCGTCGAAGTGCGCGGTTGTCGAGTAGTTTAAGTAAACGCCGGCAACAGGCGACTGCGCGGGCAGCGGTAGAAGAGTCGATAGAGGAAATTGCCGAGTTGCGTCGCGATATGGAAGAGCTTGCGCGAGAACATGAAGCCGAACTGATCGAGATTGATGATAAGTGGGGAGAGGTGGTTGCAGACGTTAAAGAAGTGTCTGTCTCACCGATGAAAAAGAATATTGAGATAGAGCTGTTTGGCGTCGCGTGGCAACCCCACTGGCTGGCGCGTGTGAATGGCCGGGTTAAAACTATTCCCGCAGCATAGGTTCGAGTAAGCATTCGCCGGAGGATTCATGAAAACCGTTTGCAGTGAAAAACACCGTTTGCATTTCCCTGCAGGCGAACTCGCCGGTGGGCAGTTGGTGCGGCCCTATGAGTGCCCGGAGCGCTGGGACTATGTTATGCAGGCGCTGCGGGCAAACGACTATCGCGAAAACATGGAGCCGAATGCACTCGATATGCAAACCGTTGCACAGGTGCATACCGCTCCGTACCTTGAGTTTATACAAACTGCCTGGTCGCTGTGGCAGGCCGAGGGGTTTGAAGGCGAAGCTATTCCCACTGTTTTCCCCGCGCGCCGTATGCAGCAGCGAGAGCCAAAGTACATTGATGGCAAGCTCGGTTACTATGCCATGGCAGTCGAAACTGCGATAACCGCAGGCACCTGGGATGCTGCGGTCAGCAGCGCTGCCTGCGCGCAAACCGCGCAGAAACTGGTTGCCAGCGACGGTGTTGCGTTCGCGCTGTGCCGTCCACCCGGACACCATGCCGCATCGGATTTGTATGGCGGGTACTGTTTTCTGAACAACGCGGCTATTGCCGCACAGGGTTTTTTAAACGATGGTGCATCTCGTGTTGCGATTCTTGATGTCGATTTTCATCATGGCAATGGCACGCAGGACATTTTCTATCAACGTGATGATGTTTTGTTCCTCTCGCTGCACGGTGGCCCTGACGATGCGTTTCCGCACTTTCTCGGCTACGCTGACGAGACTGGCGAGGGCTCCGGTGCCGGCTTTAATAAAAATTATCCGATGCCACCTGGCACACCCTACAGCGTATGGTCTGAAGCGCTCGACGATGCGCTGGGTGTAATCCAGTCCGCTGCAGTGGATGTGCTGGTGGTCTCTTTGGGTGTTGATACCTTTGAGAAAGATCCGATCAGCTTTTTTAAGCTGACCAGTGAGGATTTTATCGACTACGGTCGTCGTATTGCCGCGCTC
>CAYMFQ010000182.1:0-11002 GCA_964389335.1 uncultured Granulosicoccaceae bacterium | reverse complement strand
TTTGTGGTGGCGGTAGCCGTTGTATTCCTTGGTGCCGTTGCCTGGTTAATATCTAACGGTTTTAGAGACTACCCGTCGTATTGCGAAACCTACACCGACGATCTGCAACAGGCGCATACTGAATCAGGTCAATACCCCACAACTTTGTCCGGCTTTAAGGAAGCAGGCGATCCGTTCAATCGCTATTCACCTGATGACTGTGGCTACGGTACTGAAGGTGAGCAATACTATTTCTTCGTATCATCGGGGTTTGGTGTCGCCATCTACTACTCCGATCAACAACAGTGGATTTATGACTAACAGGTGTGGTTGCTGTTTTCTTTTCGCTGTATCGAACTTTCCGCACGCCCCACTACGAACCCTTGGTAAAGACCGGTGCAGCAGGGTATGCGACGCTTTGCAGCTCACGGGTTGGGGCGCTGTCAATTGATCGAATAACAAATCTGGCCAGCTCGTGTCCGGCATGGTGAATATCTTCGTCCATAGTAATAATGTCTGAACGTATTTTTTGCAGTACCCCTACATTCTGTTTGGACACGATATCAACGTCTTTCCCAATCACAAGCCCGGCCGCTTCAATGCCGGCACAAAGGGCAATGGTGGAACCTCCACTCGTTGAAATAACCGCATCGGGCCGATCAGGCTGTTGAAATAGTTTGTGAGTGACTGCTTCAATGGTATCGAGTGAGTCATCGGTGGTGCAGTCAAAAAGCGGTGCCGCTGTCAGCTGATTTGCCTGCATCGCTTTGTTGAAACCCTGTTGAGCATGGTGATAGTAGGTCAGTGAATCGGGTGGACTCAGCATGGCAACGCGCCGCCGGCCCTTTGCTGCCAGATGTTCAACCGCATCGATGGCAAACTTTGCGTTGTCAAAATCGTGATAAGGATGATCGAAGTTGTGTAGTGTTCTGCCGTGGGTGGCAAACGGGATGCGCCGTTTGTGCAGATAACTCACGCGTTCATCCAGGGGTTCAATACGCGATAAAATAATACCGTCGGCGGTTTTGTTTTCCGCAATATAACGCACAGCGTCCAGCGGGCTGGCATCGAGCGCATAGGGTGTAATGGTCAGGTGATACGGTGTGGTGCTGAGCGCTTCAGACAGGCCCCGCACCATATGCGATGTGAGCCCCATGACTTCCTCGTCAAGGCTTAGCACCAGGCTGATGACATTCGTTTTCCCCGTGCGCAAGCCAACGCCGGCGCGGTTCGGTGTATAGCCGATGTCTTCGGCCACTTCCCGCACTCGTCGCTTGGTGTTTTCGCCAATGTCCGGTGCGTCCTTGAGTGCTCTCGACACCGTCGTGATGCCGAGGCCGGTGATCGACGCGATAGTCTTAAGCGTTGGGCGTCCTGCAACATTGCGGCGATCGGCTGAGGCAGTTTTGTTGTCCATAGTGCTGCGGTCTGGCTGTTTGTTATAAACCGATTCGATGCTTGCGATGGCAGACATAGAGTGGTTAAATACAGGCACTGTAACGTTACAGTTTTCTGGAGGAGACGACAACCAATGAAGCTCAAACATTCTGTAAGCACCCTGTCCTCAGCCACACTGGGAGCGGCTCTTGCCGTTGCATTAGGTGGCTCGGCCCACGCAACCGAACTGGAAGTAACACACTGGTGGACATCCGGTGGTGAGGCTGCGGCGGTAAAAGTATTTGCTGATGCCTTTGACGCCGGTGGCGATACCTGGGTCGACGGTGCCATTGCCGGTTCCGGCGGCGTGGCGCGGCCAATCATCATCAGTCGCATACTGGGCGGTAAGCCAATGGGGGCCACGCAGCTCAACCACGGCCGCCAGGCAGAAGAGCTGGTTGAAGAAGGCTTAATGCTCGACCTCACCGAGCTTGCAGAAAAAGAGGGCTGGAAAGATCTGGTTCGTCCGGCATCGCTGCTCGAAAGCTGCACCCTCGACGGAAAAATCTACTGCGTACCGGTCAATATTCACAGCTTCCAGTGGATGTGGACCAGTCTGGACGCTTATAAAAAAGCTGGCATAGATGCACCGACCGACTGGAATGACTTCGTCGAAAGCGCGCCGAAACTGCGTGAAGCAGGTATCACTCCGCTGGCAGTTGGCAACCAGGGCTGGCAAACCAACGGTATGTTTGGTGTTATTCAGACCGGCCTCGGTGGCGTTGATTTGTTCCGCAAGACCATCGTCGAGCGTGACCCCGAAGCACTGCGCGGAGCTGAAATGGCGGCAGTATGGGAAGCCTATGGTGCCGCACGTGACCTCGACGATCCTGAAAACAGCATCCAGAACTGGAACGACGCGACTAATCAGGTCATCACTGCCAAAGCCGGCGCACAAATCATGGGTGACTGGGCACAGGGTGAATTCCAGGTAGCCGGTCAGACTGCAGGTGTCGAGTATGACTGCCTGCCGGGTCTTGGTTTACAGGGCGCACTCGATACCGGTGGTGATGCCTTTTACTTCCCCAAACAGGATGACGAAGAAAAGACCGCCGCACAGATGCGTATGGCATCGATGATGATCAGCAAGGCTGTACAGGTCGACTTCAATCTGAAAAAAGGATCGCTACCGGTGCGTGGCGATGTTGACCTTGAAGCTGCCAACGGCTGCATGAAGAAAGGTCTGGAAATTCTGGCTGATGAAAACAACATCATCCCGTCAGGTGACCAGAACTTTAACGCTGATACCACCGGTCAACTGGAAGATCTGCTGGTCGAATTCTGGAACGACCCGGGTATGGCGCCGGCTGATGCTCACGAAGCATGGGCCTCCATCATCGAAGAAGCCGAGTAATCGGATCAGCCCGGTGGCGCTTCCGCCATCGGGCTTCCTCAAGACACCACTGTGAATACTGTTTCCGCCACTGCCGCGGGCCAACCGGCCCGGCGCAGGCACCCACTGCTGCGTAACCTGCCAGCCAAACTTGCTGCAACACCGATGATTGCGACCGCACTGGTCGTCTTTATTGGCTGTTCGGTTTGGTCGGTGGTTTACTCCTTTACGTCGTCTCGCTCGCTGCCACGCGAAAAGTTTGTCGGCCTGAAGCAATACGATCGTCTGTTTGGTTCATCGCGCTGGATGGAGTCGATTGAAAACATCGCCATCTACGGCATTTGCGCGCTGGTGTTTTCTCTGCTGATTGGTTTTTTACTGGCGGTCGCGCTCGATCAAAAAATTCGTTTTGAAAACACATTCAGAACCATTTTTCTGTATCCGTTTGCGCTCAGCTTTATTGTCACCGGCCTGGTGTGGCAGTGGATACTCAACCCGGACTTCGGCATACAGCAGGTTATTCGAGATATCGGTTTCACGAGTTTTGAATTTAATATTCTGGCCAGTCGTGAGCTGTCAGTTTATGCGCTGGTCATTGCCGGTTTGTGGCAGGGCACCGGTTTTGTTATGGCGCTGATGCTGGCCGGTCTGCGCAGCATTGATCAGGATATCTGGAAAGCTGCCCGCGTTGATGGCATACCGGCCTGGCGCACCTATTTGTTTATCGTTATCCCGATGATGCGTCCGGTCTTTATAACCACGCTGGTGATCATCGCGTCCGGTATCGTCAAGGTCTATGACCTGGTGGTGGCGTTAACTGATGGCGGGCCGGGTATATCCTCGGAGATGCCGGCCAAATACGTGTACGACTATATGTTTGGTCGTGCCAACCTCGGGCAGGCACTGGCAGCCTCAACGGTGATGCTGTCAACGGTGTTGATTATTCTTATACCGTGGGCGTATCTGGAATTCAGTCAAAAGCGGGACAGCGAAAATGGCTGATGCGATAGAACATGTTGTCAGCGGTCCGAGTGGTGCAAAGCCAAAGCGGCTGCTCAGCCCGCGTAATATTATTTTGTACGGGTTCCTGATTGTCGCGGCGCTGTACTGGCTATTGCCGCTGTACGTGATGATCGTCACCTCGTTAAAAGGTATGCCTGAGATCCGCCTCGGTAATGTATTCTCGCCACCGGTTGAAGTGACGTTTGCACCGTGGGCTAAAGCGTGGGACACAGCCTGTACCGGTCTGTACTGCGAGGGCCTTAAGGTTGGCTTTTGGAACAGCGTAAAGATACTGGTGCCCAGCGTGATCGTGTCGATTGCGATTGCATCGGTCAACGGTTATGCGCTGTCGTTCTGGCGCTTCAAGGGTTCAGAGTTTTTCTTTACCGTGTTGTTGTTTGGTGCGTTTATACCGTACCAGGTCATGATCTACCCGCTGGTTATTATCCTGCGCGAGCTCCACTTATTCTCCACACTGTGGGCCGTCATCATTGTGCATACCATATTTGGCATGCCCATTCTGACGCTGCTGTTTCGAAATTATTTTGCCAGTGTGCCGGTGGAACTCTTTAAAGCAGCGCGTGTTGACGGCGCCGGTTTCTGGCGCATCTTTGTGCAAATTATGTTGCCGATGTCGCTGCCTATTTTTGTTGTTGCCATCATCCTGCAGGTCACAGGCATCTGGAACGATTTTCTGTTCGGCGTAATCTACGCAGGCACACGTAACTTCCCGATGACCGTTCAGCTCAACAACATCGTTAACTCCACGCAGGGGGTTAAAGAGTACAACGTCAATATGGCGGCTACTTTGTTAACCGGGTTGTTGCCGCTGGTGGTGTACTTTATTTCGGGCAAACTTTTTGTGCGCGGCATCGCCGCCGGGGCGGTGAAAGGATGAGCAGTGTTGTCATAAAAGACCTGTCGCTGAACTTTGGCAACGTCGAGGTGCTCAAGTCGCTCGACCTTGAAGTGGCCGAGGGTGAATTTCTGGTGCTGCTCGGCCCATCCGGTTGCGGTAAGTCAACTCTGCTCAACTGTATTGCAGGTTTGCTGGATGTAACCGGCGGGCAGGTTTTCATCAACAACAAAAACGTCACGTGGGAAGAGCCGAAGGATCGGGGTATCGGTATGGTGTTTCAATCCTATGCGCTGTATCCACAGATGTCGGTGGAGAAAAACCTGTCATTCGGTCTGCGAGTAGCCGGGCTTCCCAAAGCCGAGATACGCAAGCGCGTCGACCGCGCGGCGGAGATTCTGCAAATAGGCGGTCTGCTTAAGCGCAAGCCCGGTGCGTTGTCTGGCGGGCAGCGTCAGCGTGTTGCGATTGGCCGTGCACTGGTGCGTGATGTTGACGTGTTTTTGTTTGACGAGCCATTGTCCAACCTTGATGCGAAGCTGCGTACGGATTTGCGCGTCGAGCTCAAACGGCTGCACCAGCGTCTCGGTAATACCATGATTTACGTTACTCACGATCAAATAGAAGCGCTGACACTGGCCGACAGAATCGCCATCATGAAGGACGGCCTGATCCAGCAACTCGATACACCCCTCGACATTTACAACAAACCACACAATCGATTTGTGGCGGGCTTTATCGGGTCTCCCGGTATGAATTTTTTGCAGGGTAAACTCGTGCAGCAAAATGGCCACTGGGGGTTCGCAACCGACACACTGTCATGGTCATTAGAAGGCTATGACTTCAGCAGCAGCCCGGTTGAAGGTATGGCGGTTGAATTTGGTATCCGCCCGGAGCACATCGTGATTGGCGATGCCGTCACGGCACAGCCAATACAGGCTTCCATAGAAATTGATCTGGTGGAACCAATGGGTGCAGATACGGTTGTTTGGAGCAGCCTTGGCGGTAGTAACTTTACGCTCAGGGTCGATTCAGAGGCGGTTGTTCAGCAAAGCCAGCAACTGCCGGTTGGTTTTAACGCGGCACGGGCGTCTCTTTTCTCCGTTGACAGCGGATTGCGTGTTTAACAATCGTAATCGCTGAACCGTTGGCTGTTTGCGTTTCCGCAACAGCAGGTGGTCAATAAAAATCTATTCGAGTCCAAATACTAATGAAAGATATTTCGTTTCAACTGTACAGTGCGCGCCATACACCACTGGCAGAGGCACTACAGATTGTGGCCGACAGCGGTTACCGATCTGTCGAGGCTTATCGCGACAACGTCGCTGATCTGGCTCTGTTCCAGTCGTTACTGGATGCCAACAATTTAACCTGTAGTTCCGTACATATTGGTCGTGATGAACTGAAGAACAATTTCTCTTCGGCGCTTGATATGGCGCTTCAACTCGGCGTAAAGCAGGTGGTTTGTCCCTATCTGTTACCTGAAGACCGCCCCGCAGATACAGCGGCGTGGGAGGCACTGGCCGATGAGCTTGCCGGTTACGCAGCAGAGTTGCATACACACAACCTTCCGTTCGCCTGGCACAATCACGATTTTGAGTTTGAGAAAACACCTGAAGGATCACTGCCGATGCGCATCCTGCTTGATCGGGCGCCGCAGCTGCAGTGGGAAATTGACCTCGGCTGGATTCAACGCGCCGGTGAGAGTCCGGATTCCTGGCTGCGCACCTACAGTGATCGCGTCAGTTCGGTGCATCTGAAGGACGTTGCAGCCACTGGTGAGTGCGTTGACGAAGACGGCTGGGCGGATGTCGGGCATGGTGTGGTGGACTGGGCATCAGTTACTACAGAGCTGCAACGCCTCGAAACCGACTTATTTATCGTTGAACACGATAACCCATCTGATGTTAAGCGCTTTGCGGAGCGTTCAATCGCCACGGTTAACAGCTGGACACTGGCATGAGTGAACTGTCTGTTGGTGTAGTTGGCTGCGGTAATATTTCTACAGCGTACCTGCGACTGGCGCCGATGTTTGCCGGCTTTAAAATTACTGCGGTTGCTGATCTGAACGCGGATGCGGCGTGCGCGCAGGCGGCAGAGTTCGGATGTCAGGCGCTCAGTGTCGATGAGCTAATGGCAGACCGTAGCATTGATCTCATCATTAACCTTACCGTTCCTGCTGCACACTATGAAGTGTCTGCCGCGGCGCTGCGTGCAGGCAAGCATGTCTATTCTGAAAAACCGTTTGTACTTTCGGTGGCTGAAGGGCAGTCGCTACTTGAGCTTGCGCGCGAGCAGGGCCTGCGCGTTGGCTCTGCACCGGATACCTTCCTGGGCGGTGCGCATCAGGCGGCGCGACAGCAGATCGATGCGGGTGACATCGGTCAGATCATCGGAGGTAGTTGTTATTTCCAGTCACATGGCATGGAACACTGGCATCCGGATCCCACGTTCTTCTTTCAGCCCGGCGGCGGTCCGGTGCTTGATATGGGGGCCTATTACGTCAGCAATCTGGTGCAGTTTCTCGGGCCGGTCAGGCGCGTGGTGGCGATGGCGGGCAAGCCGTTTGCAACACGCACGGTTACCAGCGAGCCCAACCCGGGTGCCGTGATCGATGTCAATGTCGACACTTCCGTTCGAGCCATTCTTGAATTTGAGCAGGGTGCGCACGTGTCATTCACCGTTAGCTGGGATGTATGGGCACACGAACACAATCACATGGAGTTGTACGGTACAAAGCGTACAGTCTATGTTCCCGACCCCAATCGCTTTGGCGATACAGTCCGTGTTAACGACGGTGAAAGTGAGCACACAGTGGCACCATTACAGGTGTTGGGTGTTGCCAACTTCGAAGATAACAATGGCGATATGATTGCCAATTATCGCGGTGTTGGGCTGGCCGACATGATCGCCGCCATCCATGAAGACCGACCGCATCGGTGCAATGGTGAGCTTGCTTTGCATGTCGTCGATGTGTTGCTGTCAATTTTGCGTTCTGCTGAAGAAGGGCAGTTTGTGACAATGCAAACGCGCTGCGACAGACCGGCAGCACTCGATGACACGTCCGCAAAACGGCTTATGCGAACCTGACGACATTCGCCATGATAAAAAACCCGATACTGACCGGGTTCAACCCCGATCCGTCAATCTGCCGCGCCGGTGATGATTTTTATATCGCCACCTCAACGTTTGAATGGTACCCGGGTGTACAGATTTACCATTCACGCAATCTGGCTGACTGGACACTGGTGGCCAGACCGCTGAACCGCGCCAGCCAGCTTGATATGCGTGGCAACCCGGATTCCTGCGGTGTGTGGGCGCCTTGTCTGAGCTATGCGGATAATCAATTCTGGCTTATATATACCGACGTTAAGCGGTTTGATGGTAATTTTAAGGACGCACATAACTATCTGGTGACGGCTGACAGTGTGACCGGAGAATGGTCAGAGCCCGTCTACATGAATTCAAGCGGGTTTGACCCAACGCTCTTTCATGACGATGACGGGCGCAAGTGGTTTTACAACCTGCGCTGGAATCATCGTGCGACATCGCTTGGCAAATCACCCCTGCACAGTCCGTTTGGCGGTATTGTGCTGCAGGAGTACAGCCATCAGCAGCAACAGTTGATTGGCGAACCAAAGCTGGTATTCAGCGGCAGTGACCATGGCCTGGCAGAGGCGCCACATGTCTTTAAGCGTAACGGTTACTATTATCTGATCGTTGCAGAAGGGGGCACCGGCTATGAGCACGCGGTAACCTATGCGCGTGCACGTAGCGTGGACGGACCGTTTGAACTGCACCCCGACACGCACCTGATAACTGCGTCGGAGAACAACCGCGGCACATTGCAACGTACCGGCCACGGCATGTACGTGGAAACACCCACCGGTGAGCCATACCATACGTTTTTATGTGCGCGACCACTGCCCGGGTTGCGTCGCTCACCGATGGGTCGTGAAACCAGTATAGAGCGCTGCGAGTGGCATGATGACGACTGGCCCCGGTTGTCGCACGGATCGCAGCAGCCGCGATACGAAGTAGAGTCTCCCGCTGGTTTGCCGGCGCAAGGTGTGCCGATGTGTGAAGACTTAACTGTGCAGCACTATGATTTTAACACCCCTCAGTTGCCGATAGACTTTCAGTGGCTGCGAACGCCATACCCGCAGCGCTTGTTCTCGTTAACCGACAGGACCGGTTATCTGCGTGTGACCGGTCGAGAATCTATTGGCAGCTGGTTTGAACAATCACTGATTGCCAGACGACAACAGCATCACCGTTATACCGCAACCACCACGGTTGAGTTTGAACCGCAGTCGTTTCAGCAAAGTGCCGGGCTGGTGGCTTACTATAATCGTCACAAGTTTCACTATCTGCAGATTACGCACGATGAAACCCTCGGGCGCGTGGTTAGTATCATGAGCTGCAACGGTGACTACCCGGACGGCAGTTTAACCTATCCATCCGGTCTGGTAGACGTACCCGATACAGGCGCGCTGTCGCTGCGGTGTACGGTGACAGACGCAGAGCTAACATTTGCATTACAGATCGACAGCGGTCCATGGCATGCGGTTGGCCCTGTACTGGATGCATCGGTAGTGTCAGACGAAGGCGGGCGTGGCGAACACGCATCGTTTACCGGTGCCTTTGTCGGTATGCTGGTGTTTGATACGTCGGGCCGCGCCATGCACGCGGACTTTTCTCAGTTCACTTATCAGCCACAGGGCTAACGCGCTGTTCGATTAGCGTTGATCAGGAGCAGGCTTTGTCTGCTGCTTCACGATGAGCGCTGTGCCAGCGCGACAGCGGTGGCCTGTTGTTGGTGATGTCTTCAGCACCCCAGACAATGCGACGGTTATCCATATCGGTCGTTACTTCACCGTCGGGGCATATGATATAGAAGCCACCGGCGTCGATGGTATTGATCATCGTATCGACAACCTGTGCCGGTAACCAGGCACCGGGTTTGTGTTCGTTCTTGCCAGTGGTGGTCCAGCCGGATACCAGCAAGTGTGAACTGACTCTACCGTGCTGATTGTCGGGACGGTTGCGAATGTCGTGTTCCAGTTGTTCGGTAAACAGCTTTACTGCAGCCTTCGCCATGTTGTAAGCCGGCGTGCCGGGCGGATTGGTAATGCCCTGTTTTGATCCGACGTTGATAATCGCACAGCGTTCATTGCTGCTGAGCATGGGCGGTAAAAAACGTCTGCTGGCATCTGCCAGTGCCCATACGTTTACATCGAACAAATGTTTCCATTGCTCGATACTGCCATCAAACGTGCGGCCCTCGCGCGTAACGGCGTTGTTCATCAATACATTAATGTGAGGATACCGCTCGGCCACGGTTTGCTGCAGCGTCGCAACGGCGTTTTGCTCAGCCAGGTCAATGGGCAGACACCACAGTTGATCGGCACTGCCGGAAACTTCAGCAGGCAGCGTCGACAGTTCGTCGGCGTCGACATCAATGGCAATAACCGACATGCCACGCTTCACAAACTCAATGGCGGCCGCGCGACCAATTCCCATGGCGGCACCGGTAATCAGTGCAACGCGGTTTTCGGTAAACAGTGAGTCAGACATGGTTAACTGGTTTCCTCAGTAGTTTGTCCTGCGAGTCGCTCGGGTCGAGATGGGTTTTGAATAGTGCAATTGCATCATGGACGGATGCCCGCGTTTTCAGGAACTCTAGGGAGCGATCGATCAGGAGGAAATATTATGCACAAACCGGTTAAAAACTGCTTCGCTAATTCCGGCCGGCGCAACTGGCTTCGCTGCGCACTGGCGGGCATGGCTCTATCCGGACTCAGCCTTATTAGCACAAATGCGATTGCTGAAGACCCGATCGTTATCGGTATTCCGGCGGCGCAATCCGGGCCTGTTGGCGTTGCTGATCATCAGGACTGGACCAACGGTGCGACCATGGCTATTGAGGAAATCAACGCCAATGGCGGCGTGTTGGGTCGTCAACTTGAAGCAAAGATTATTGATCTTGATATGCTGACACCGGAAGGTAACGTTGCTGGCATTCAATCCCTGATTGAGGGTGGAGCGCATGCCATCGCATCAGCGTTTACCATTATTCCGCAACCTGCCATGGATGCTGCGGCACCGTCCGGCATTCCCTATGTGCACGGCAACACGTCGTCGGTGAATGTTGAGCTGTATCAGGGCGACAAAGACAAGTACCGTAATATCTTTCAGCTCGATGTACCGGAGGTGTGGTACGGCACCGGCTTTGTACGCTTCTTAACCGACCTTAAAAAGTCCGGAGCATGGGAGCCAAAGAACAATAAGGTACATATTGTTCAGGGCCAAATTTCGTATACGCAGCTCATCAGTAAAGCGACGCAGGAAGAAATTGCCAAAACCAATGGCGAGTGGGAAGTGTCCGCTATTAC
>CAYMFQ010000181.1:0-11039 GCA_964389335.1 uncultured Granulosicoccaceae bacterium | reverse complement strand
TATACGACAACCCAAAGCGACATGTTCGTTCATCGGGGATGTCCTCCCACCTGAATACTGTGCGAGTAATCAGGGTTTGTGCAGGTAGTCGGCGAACTTCCCTGACGCCTGGTTGTCCGTGTTATCAGAAGCGTGTGCAATGTGCACGCTGGCTGATCGCTGACTGCATCAGCTATAGCCCGCTCCCACAGGTTGATCACATGTCACAACGAAAACTCTTACGTCCGCGACTGACACTGCAATTACTGTCACCGGCTCTGTTGCTTGGCTTTTGTCACGCGGTGTTTGCGGCACCGATGGTTGAATTATTTACCTCACAGGGTTGTTACTCGTGTCCGCCGGCAGACAAGTTTCTGGCAAAGCTGATTAAGGACCGGCCGGAGGTGGTGGCACTGGAGTTTCACGTCGACTACTGGGACGATTTGCACTACGGGTCAGCCGGTGTCTGGAAAGATCCTTTTTCTGATCCCGCTTACACAAAGCGTCAGCGCAATTACAACAGTCAGCGCCTTGAAGGTCGCCCTGGTGTTTACACACCGCAGATGATCGTCAATGGATATACGGCAGCCGTAGGCAGCAGACGTAACGAGGTAATCGCCGCACTCGATGACGCAACACCACCACTACAACTTAACGCGAGCCAAAGCGGAACAGAAGTTACTGTCAGGGCCTCGTATCAGGCAGATAAGTGGAACACACGCTCACGCGCTACCTTGTGGTTTGCTGTGTTTGATCGGACGCATGAAACGGAGGTATCGCACGGTGAGAACCATGGCAAAACCATGCGCAATCATCATGTGGTCAGGCAACTGACTCAGTTGAGCCGTTTTGGTGAGGACGGCTTTGAACAGACACTGTCTGTACCGGAACTGCAAAACGACAACACTGGCTGTGCGGTGTTTATCCAGATCGATAACCTGGGCCCGATACTGGCAGCCGAATACTGCGCTGAGTCTTAACCAGAATCACGGTACAGATTGCCGCTGGTCCGGCTGTCTGTACCCGGTAATATCTTAGGGTTCGTCTGACCTGATTAGTGTATAGGTGAGCGTATTGTTAACGCGTAGTTCATCGAACAGATAGGTTCTGCTGTTAAGCGGTGTCGGCAGCCAGCAAAATACTCTGACACGTGTGTCCAGCCGCTGTCCGGCACAGGCAAACGCCGTTGATCGGCTGGACGGACTGGCGGCGTCATTAATGACCGGCAGTTGTGAGTCTGGCTGTGTGTTATCGACCGTAATTATAAAATCAGTGGTTTGGTCGGGTAGCCCTGATACATCAAGTGGATTTGCCAGTGCATTTGACAAGGTGTCGATCAGTTCGGCGCGGTTGTCGAAATAGTTTTCATCAAGCGTCGACGAGGATGCTAAAGACTGCCACTGTCCGCATGGCAGCACACAGGTTTCAAGGTCGGTCAGTTGTCCGCTGGCATCGTTGGATTCACGATACCGTGTCATGTCCGTCGACAGGCTGTCGGTGAAAATGGCACTGCGAGTCTGGTCTCCGACTGCACGGAAGTACCGTGGTTGGTCGGTGTTAAAGTCTGCTTCTATGTACGTGGCATCTGCGCCGAGTAACTCAGTGCGTTGTACAGCAGTGAACTGTATAGACTGATCACCGGCTATATGATTGGTGCGTCGCAGCGTCATCTCATTAATGTCCGCCTGCAGTAGCGAGTAAAGCGTGGAGCCGGTGTTTTGCGCCAGAACGGATACCAGTAGTTGATCGGCCGACCATCGCAACAGAATGACACTGCCGTCGTTGCGTCGGTATTGCAGTTGCGAGTCGAACATGCCCGTCAGACCCGATTGCAATGACACATCGCTGTAGCTAACACGGTCAGCCGCACGCAAATCAGTCAGTACATCTGACTCTGCATTGGAATTGCTGTCCGCCAGTGCACTTAACTGAACTTCGGTATCAGCGTTAACGTCAACCGACAATTGTGCGTTGATCAGCGAGCAGGTGTTGGCGCAGGTGATATCGCTAAGTGTGTTGTTGTTCTGTCTCAGTGTGAGATGATTCTGCAGCAATATCAGATCCGCTTGTATAGCAGTGGTATCCTGCAGCGCGCTGGAAATTTCACGACGCAACTGCTGCCCTGGTGATGTGTCACCGGCGCGGTCGGAATCGGGCGCCGACTGTAGCGTGTGGGGCAGTGTTAACACTAACTGATCAGGTAAGATCGGTAGTCGTAAATTCATACCTTCCGGACTCATGCCGTCAGGTGCCGCATCACTGGTGGTATTGCCAGTGTCAACTACGGGACCACCGTCGCCTGTACCTGAGATTCCGCCCGAGCAGCCGCTCAGGCAGAGCAAGAACACGATGGTGAGATAACGTATGATCATCGCTTTCGTTGCCTCGATTTGCTTTTATCGTCAGACATATTTTCTTTATCTGACTTTGAATCTGGCTCGTCAGAACTTGCGTCGCCGTCTGGCTCGATGGGTTCTTCAAAATAATAGATGCCAAGACCGGTTCGATAACGTCCGTCACCGGACACGGACGGGTTAACAGAGCGGTCCTGTGTGGCCAGAAATCGATCCAGCTGCTTCAGTAACTCGAGTGATTTTTCGCGACTGAGGTTGCGAAATAGCTCGACACCGGCTTGCGGCACATCGTCGTATGCAACACTTAACTGCAACCGCGACACAGGCTGCTGGCCGTGCAGATTATGGTCAATGGTTTTGAGCAGATCGCTTGCCCCTTCAGCGGACAGACGCAGCATTTCATCGTTACTGGTGTTCGGCACGTAGCCACTGGCCGTCAGTTGCACCTCGCCATCGTCAACTCTGGCTGCGCCGACTCTGACCAGTTCGTCCAGAATTGAACGCACCGGCATATCGCCACTGTAGCGTTTCACCAGTGTGTCAAAGCCGGGAGCTGAGTCAGTGCCAGCCAATGGCAGTGGCCTGGCACTGCCGTCGGCTTGAATAAAATCATCGTCCCGCATCCAGCCGCTGACCACACGTGCAGCGCGATTGTTGTCGCGGCTGTCGGCACTTTCCGGGGGCAGCTCCAGCAGCCGTTTCACTTCCTTGCGATTAATGCCTGTCAGCACAGAAATGCGTGACACAGACTGTTTTTTACCGGGCAGGTCAAATTCCTCGCTGGCCACTTCAACAAACACGCCCTTAACCAATGCGGCGAAATCCGCGTACGCCAGCCCGTTGCGCAGCATAACGCGCACAAGCGGGCGCATGATCCGCAGGATCGCTCGATTGACAGGGGATTGGGGCTCATCGGACATGGACGGAATTTACACCATGTGATTCTCATTGTGTGGGAAAAATATCCCATTTACTTAAGTTTCGGCTTGACGAACCGAAATTATAGGATATATTTGGGAAAAATATCCCAATAAAGATGTTTTGATAATTGAGAGGCGCGCAATTTGTTAGGTCAGCCAATCGGGCGACGATGCGCAAATGCTGGAAAACATACTTAGGAGGTACAAGCAGTGAAGGTGAAACAGAATAGTTCGGTACAACATCGGATCATTCGCTGCGCTGGCAATATCGCGGCGGCAACAGCGGCGTTGGCATTGCTGGCGAGCTGCGATGGCAGCAGTGTCAGCGGTGGTACGGACGTTGGTTCCAATGGCGGCGGAGATAATGGGTCGAACCCAACTGATCAGGTTCCGACCGCGGTGCTGGCAGCAGAGCCTGCTGATGAACTGATTCGTAACTCAATGATCGGTTTCTATTCCACTTCCGCCAACAATGCTGTGCGTGGAGATGTGTTTGCGTTTGGTGGCGATGTGGCGTTGCCCGATGCCGTAGCGGAAAGCAGTGACAGCGGTGGTGGAGCGCGTTTTAGCGAAACCAATATTCAGGAAGCCGGGGTCGATGAGGCTGATCGGGTCAAAATCGATGGCAACACGCTTTTTGCGCTGGAGAAAATATCCAGTGACTATGTGGGAATTTTTCCAGTGGCAGCAGATATTGCTGTAGCCGATGCGATCTTTCCAATACCAGAGCCTGCCGTAGAGACGCTGAGCGCTTATACGCTCGACTCAGAAAACTCCAGCACCTTGTCGCGATTAAAACTCGACACCGGATCGCAAACGCCGCAGGGCATGTACCTGCATAAAAATGGTGGCAGTCGCGAGCTGGTAATGGTCTCGCGTGAAAGCTTCGACAACTGGATATACTGGAGTATGCCGCGCCAGTGGGCAGGCTTTTCCACAAAAGTAACCTGGTTCGACGCAACCGATGCGACAGATATCAGCAAGGGTCGCAGCATGACATTTGATGGCCAGTTGGTCTCTAGCAGAAAGATCAACAATCAGTTGATCCTGGTGACGCGTTATCACCCCAGCCTCGACGGTATTATCACGTACCCGTTTGAACAAGCGGACTTCGACCGCAACCGCGACCTGATCAGCAACGCCGATGCTGCCGAACTGCTGCCGAGCTATGAGCTCGATCTCGATGGTGTGACCAGCAGCCACAGCGTTGTCAGCGACAATCAGTGCTATCGCAACCCGACCGCCGCTAGTGACAGTGATGACAACAGCAATAACGACACGGATGAGCTTTCCATTTATCCGTATCCATCGCCAACTGTGATTTCCATCATCACCATCGATTTAAATAATCGCAACAGCACAGCGCAAAGTGCCTGCTTTATCGGTGACACTGAAACCGTTTATGTATCGACGAACGCACTGTACCTGGCGACTACCAGCTATGACTACCGCATCACTAACGACAGCAATGGCCGACCGATTGCGGATTACTTTGAACCTGAAATCACCACCGATATTCACAAGTTCAGTTTTAACGGCGGCAGCGCACCGGTATTCAAAGGCAGTGGCTCTGTGAGCGGACACCTCGGCTGGTACCAGGAGCGCAAGCCCTATCGCATGAGCGAGAAAGATAGCAATCTGCGAGTGGTGACGTTTGATCAAAATCGTGATGGCTCTCCGGTTACGCTTAACATACTGGCAGAAAGCGGCAGCGAAACGTTGCGTACAGTGTCTACGTTGCCTAATGAAAATCGCCCGGCGCCGATTGGCAAAGAGGGAGAGAACCTTTACGCCAGCCGCTTTATCGGTGATCGTGCCTATCTGGTTACGTTTCTGTTAACGGATCCTTTATATGTACTCGATGTATCGAATCCGGCTGATCCCTATATCGCAGGTGAACTGGAACTGCCTGGTTATTCTGAGTATCTGCACGCCGTTAACGACGGGCTGCTGGTGGGCCTTGGCAAAGATGCAATCCCTGCTGAAAACAACGGCTGGGGCAATGGTCGTGGTGCCTGGTACCAGGGAGTTAAGCTCTCTTTGTTTGATGTATCGAATCCGGCAGCGCCGCGTGAGGCGGACACCCGCGTGATTGGTAAACGTGGTACCGACAGCCCGGCGCTGTATCAGCCACATTCGTTTGCCTATCTGTCCGGTGACGGTGCTAACAATCCAAAGTTTGCGTTTCCGCTGTCACTGCACAATGAGCCGCAGCAATCTAACCAGCCTAATGCCTGGTCCGACTGGACATCGAATAATCTGGCAACGATGGAAGTTGATGAAAATGCAGTTAAGTTCGTCGATGTGCCGCACTGGGTGTTTGAGAGCCGCGAAGCCGGCCACAGCTATTCGCCAGTAGGATTGCAAAACGACCGCGCGATTATCGGCGGTGACGGTGGGCTCTACGTGATTCACAATGGATCATTGTTCTACGGTCTGTGGGGTGAAGACGCGCCCGCCGCCAGTTCTGAGTAGTACCTGTTCCACCCCCAACTTGAAAGGGCGGTGATTTCACTGCCCTTTTTTTTGCCTGCGAAAAGCTGTCTAAAACTGGCAAGCCGATTGTGTATGCTACATTAGCGTTTTTATAAATCGGTGTCTGTCGATGCGTGTATTGGTAATCAACAGTGGTTCGTCAAGCATAAAGTACCAGGTGTACGATCTGTCCACGCAGCAGCAACAGCTTGCGGGAAAAATAGAAAGAATTGGCGAGCGCAATGGCGCCGTCGGCTCTCACGCTGACGCGCTGCAGCAGATTTTCGCACAGTGCCAGCAAATTGAGTTTGACGCCATCGGACATCGTATTGTGCATGGCGGAGCGCGCTACATTGATGCCGTTCTGATTGATGATGAAGTGGTGCGTGAAATCGACGCGCGTGCAGTCGACGCGCCGCTGCACAACCCGTACAACCTTGAAGGGGTGATGCTTGCGCGGCAGCAATGGCCCGACCTCCCTCAGGTGGCCGTTTTTGATACGGCCTTTCACGCGCAAATGCCACGACGGGCACGGAGCTATGCAATTGACCCGGAACTGGCAGACAAGCATCGCATTCGTCGCTTTGGCTTTCACGGCAGCTCTCATCACTATGTGGCACAGCAGGCGGCTGCCGCGTTAAATGCCTCGCTGTCTGATCTGCGTATTGTCAGTCTGCATCTGGGTAACGGTGCCAGTGCCTGTGCCATTGAGTATGGCAAGTCGGTTGAAACCAGTATGGGTATGACACCGGTTGAAGGTCTGGTGATGGGTACTCGCGCCGGTGATATTGATGCCGGGGCCCTGTTGTCGTTACTGCGCAGTGGCGACTACGACGCTGATGCACTCGACCAGCTGTTAAACAAACAAAGTGGCCTGTATGGATTATCGGGCCATAGTAATGATCTGCGCGAGATAGAAGACCGTGCGGAGGAGGGCGATGATCGCGCACGCCTGGCAATCAATGTATTCGCACATCGTGCGCGAAAGTATATCGGCGCGTATGCCGCAACCATGGGCGGTGTTGATGCCATCGTGTTTACCGCGGGAATTGGTGAAAACAGCAGCACCATGCGCCGCCGTATACTGCAGCGACTCGAGTTTCTGGGCCTGCGCATTGACGATGATCGCAATGAGAACATAGCCGCGGATACTGACGTCGCTGTGATCAGTGCAGATCGATCTCGCGTGCAGGCGCTGGTGGTAAAAACCAATGAAGCGCTGATGATTGCACAGCAAACGGAGCGGCTTGTTAGTGCCCTGCATAAACCAGCACCACCGCAACACATTCCGGTGGCGGTCAGCGCACGCCATGTGCATCTAACTGATGAAACCTTTAAGCAACTGTTCGGTGCTGATGCTGAGCCCACTGTGTATAAAGAGATCTCGCAACCGGGTCAGTTTGCCTGCAACGAAAGGGTTAATTTAATCGGTCCGCGTAACCGTATCGATGGCGTGCGTGTGCTCGGTCCGCTGCGCTCGGTTGATCAGGTTGAAATCGCACGTACCGATGAATTTCGCCTCGGTGTTGATGCACCCATCCGTGATTCCGGCAAGGTGGCAGGTTCTGCGCCCATCACACTTGAAGGTCCGGCAGGTACTGTGCAGTTAAGCGAAGGGCTTATCTGCGCCCGCCGCCATATTCATATGCATCCTGATGATGCAAAAGTTTTTGATGTAGCTGACAAGGACATCGTTGAAGTGGCGATTGTCGGTGGCCCCAGAGATCTCGCCTTTGGCGATGTACTGGTGCGCGTCAGCGACAAATATAAACTTGAAATGCATATCGACACCGATGAGGCCAATGCCGCGGAAATTACGCCAGGTGTCAGCGGCGAACTGATCTGCGATCAGGTGAGTAGTTGCGATGCATTGCTGCGAAAGTCTCGTGGCTAGTCGGTGGCAACGACATGCGCGTTACGTCGTATTGCCAATGATCAGTTCACCGGATAAACGCGTAACCGTGTCATCTGTTTTGCCCAGTAGTAAACGGCCAACGATCTGACCAATCTCGTAGCGTGGTGCGTCGAATGTGGTGATACGCATCGGCATCGCATCGAGAAACGCCAGTCCGTTATGTCCGGCAAGGGCAACTTCATCCGGCACTGACAGACCCTGCGCACTGCAGTGCAGCAAGCCACCTGCTGCGAGGTCATCGTTTGAATAATACAGGGCAATGGGTTGCCGGTTGTCCTGTAGTACCTGTGCGGTTAGTTGTCGGCCCAGTTGCATGGATGAAGGTTCAGAAGCGAGTGCTGTGCGCTCTGGTTCAAAACCCTGTTGCGCCAGAGTCTCTTCAAATGCAGCTCTGCGCTTCGCGGCTCTGGTGTCAATGTCGAGTTCACAGCCAACATAACCAAAGCGCTTATAGCCGCGTTTTAAAAGATGCTCGGCCATCGCATGGCCTGCGGCGCGCTGGGAAAGGCCCACACACCTGGCTATCGGATCACCATCGACATCCATCATCTCTATGGTGTTGATGTTGTTGCGCTGAAGTAATTGGCGTGTGCGCGTGTCGTGCTCGATACCGGTCAGCACCATAGCGGCGGGTCGCCAGGCGAGCATGTCTTTGACCAGTGTGTATTCTCGCTGTTGATCATAGTGGCTGACACTGATGGCCATTTGCAGCGCAGACTGACCAATCTCGTCTTCAACACCGGATAGCACATCGGTAAACACACTGTTCGACAGCGACGGAATGATTGCGCCAATCAGATTGGTGGATTGCTCGGCGAATGATCCTGCCAGCGTATTGCGCACATAGCCGATCTCCTCAGCCGCGTTTAGCACCTTTTCTCTGACTGCCTCAGATACGTAACCTTTGTTGCGCAACACCCGTGACACGGTCATCTGACTGACCTTGGCACGCTCGGCAACGTCGTACGTTGTTGGCTTTTTCGCTTGAGACACAGGCTGCGGTGGCGGTTTTCCAATCGGGTTAGCAGTTTACTGGTTGACTTATGTTTGCGCAAACATGTACAGTATTTGCCAGATATGTTTGCGCAAACATACTGGCATTGAGCTACACCTCTGGCAGGCGGCCGGCTGTACCGGCAGCGCATTACTCGAAATACGGATTCAGAAATGACAGCATCAATTGGTTTATTTGGCCTCGGTTCTATGGGCTACGGCATGGCTCAGTCGCTGTTGCGTGCGGGGCATCGGACCTGGGGGTTTGATGTGGTTGCCGAGCGCTGCGAAAGTTTTATCGGTGAAGGCGGTGCTGAGGGTGCGGTTGCCGAGGTCGCCGGTTCTCTGGATGCGGTTGTGCTTGCCGTGCTCAATGCGGCGCAAACGGAATCTGTATTATTTGGCGATGCCGGGGTCGTACAGCATATGCAGCGTGGCTCGGTGGTGGTCGCCTGTGCCACAGTGCCGCCGGACTTTGCTCGCGACATGGCACAGCGTTGCGCTGATGCCGGCGTTCACTACCTGGATGCACCCATTTCAGGCGGGTCGGTTAAAGCTGCGGAAGGGGCGCTGTCGATTATGGCCTCTGGCACTGCCAACGCATTTGCCGCGGCACAGCCAGTGCTGGATGCGACGGCTGCAACGGTATTTAACCTTGGTGACAAAGCCGGATCAGGCTCGGCAATGAAATCAGTAAACCAGATGCTGGCCGGTGTTCACATCGCGATGATGGCGGAAGCCATGACGTTTGCGATGACACAGGATATCAACCCTGAGCAATTTCTCGATGTCATCAGTCAGTGTGCTGGCACCAGCTGGATGCTGGAAAATAGGGCGCCGCATATAATAGATGGAGACTACTCGCCGCGCAGTTCAGTTGATATCTGGCCAAAGGACCTGGGTATCGTGCTTGATATTGCGAACACCGCCGACTTCGATACACCGATCACCGCCGTGGCGTTGCAGCAGTTTGTCGCTGCGTCGAACGCCGGGCTTGGTGGAGAAGATGACGCGGCGGTGGCCAAGGTATATGCGGACAGGGCGAATTTAACGCTGCCGTCCGCTGCCAAAGGGCAGGGCGCTTAGACACTGCGTCTCGTCGAACCACGAGACACCACGAGAGTCGCACCAACCGGTACGACTCCAAACCGCACAGAGGGTAAGCAGATGTTACTGGGTTGCATTGGCGATGACTTCACCGGGTCGAGTGACCTTGCAAATACACTGGCCAAAGCCGGTATGCGCACAGTTCAGTTTAATGGCGTACCTGCTAATGCGGCACCCGCTGATATTGAAGCGGGTGTGGTTGCGCTTAAGTCGCGTTCGATTGATCCGGACGAGGCAGTGCAGCTTTCGCTGCAGGCGCTCGACTGGTTAAAGGCACAGGGCTGCCAGCAGTTCTTCTTTAAATATTGTTCAACCTTCGACAGTACCGATAAGGGCAACATTGGGCCGGTGGCCGATGCGCTGGCCGATGCACTCGATGCACACAAGGTGATCGTTTGTCCTGCGTTTCCCGGAACCGGCCGATCTATTTACCAGGGCTATCTTTTCGTTAACGATGTGCTGCTTAACGAAAGCGGTATGCAAAATCATCCGCTGACACCAATGACCGATGCGAACCTGCGCCGTCTGATGAGTGCGCAGAGCAACAACGGTGTTGGGCATGTACCGGCAATCGATGTGTTGTCTGGCGCTGATGCCATTGCACAGTGCATGGAATCAGAACATCAGGCGGGCAAGCGCATGCTGATCGTTGATGCATTGCGTGACGAAGATTTGATGGCTATCGGTGCGGCAGCAAAGGGGTTGCCACTGGTAACCGGAGGTTCCGGTGTTGCCATGGGCCTTCCCGCCAATTTTGGCTGCCAGCCGGCACCGGTCGCGTGGCGCCGGCAACAGGGCAGGGTAGCGATCCTGTCGGGCTCCTGCTCTGACACAACGCGCCGACAGGTATCGCATCATCTTGAGTCGCATGACGGAATAAAAATAGATCTTGCCGAAGTCATCAATGGCACACAGCGCCCTGATGACGTAGCGAAATGGCTGCACAATACCAGCGGGCTTCCACTTGCCTACAGTTCAGCGGATCCACAGGAAGTACAGCAAATACAGTCGCAGTATGGACGCGAAAAGTCTGCGGCGATGCTGGAGGATTTTTTTGCGGCTGTGGCTCAGCAGTTGGTACAGCTCGGTACTACACGATTACTTATTGCCGGTGGTGAAACTTCCGGTGCTGTGGTTGAAGGGCTTGAACTGTCGTCTCTTGAAATCGGTCCTGAAATTGACCCGGGCGTACCGGCGCTGCGTGCCGCTGACAATCTTGTGATTGCACTAAAGTCCGGTAACTTCGGCTCAGTTGATTACTTTGCAAAAGCCGCTGCCATCCTCGGAGAAGACTAG
>CAYMFQ010000180.1:2815-11084 GCA_964389335.1 uncultured Granulosicoccaceae bacterium | reverse complement strand
GCTCTTGCTCTACCAGCGTCTAATCAGTTTTGAGATTGATCGTGGAAGCGGGTCGGCGCGCCATGGATGGCGCAAAGAGCGCTGTCAGCCATGGATGGCTGTTTGCGCGACCCGCTGGAACGATCAATCTCAAAATCGCGAAGCGACCCAAGGAGTCTGTCCAAGAATGATGATCTACTGCGGATGCGGTCTTTTGGCCATCTCTTGTGATCAATTTCGTTAAATATGAATAACTATTCGCCTCAATCGATCACAAGAGATGACTCAAAATCTCACATCCTCGCTACGACCCTCATTCTCGGACAGACTCCAGGCTGATTATCCGCGTAAAAGACTTTTGCCTACTTTTTGCCCGTGGTTTGAAAAGAGTGAAAAGTAGGTCGGCCCGAAGGGCATGCCCTACTTGCCGCGCACTAGCGCACCACGCACCACGCGCCACAGCGCACCACAGGCCACAGCGCGCCCAGCGCACCGCGCAAACCAAACTCAAACCACTACGGCAACAGCACAACCTCAGAAACCCCATATTCATCAATCAACTCATCCGAATACCACCAATACACAGGCTCCCCAGACATATACTCATCAACCTGATCAACAAAGTTCGGTGTAAACAAACGACCACTGACACCACCTGGCACAACCGCCATTACTTTATCGTCGTCAGATAAATCCACCACCATTCGCAAGGCCGCGGAGTAAACCACGTTATTGCCAGTTTCAGACAGATCAAAACCGGCTCGATAAAGCGTGTGTCCGGAACCGTTCATCGGGTAGCTACCACCACCGAGTAGCCCCTTACCCACACCACTTCGACGCAACGGGTTAAGAAACTCTATTTTATGCAGATCACCCCAGCGCCATGCACTGATGTCGTTGCCAAGTTGTGCCTCGATAGATTGCATCGCGTCTGTGGCTGCAGACCGAATAATATCGTCGCGGGTTTCGATAACGTCAGTATCTGTGCGATCAAACCACGACGATGTGCCATCGAGCACCCATTGGTGCATACGCTGTGACCAGTAATAGGGCACCTTGTTGATCGCAGCGGTAATGTCTGGCCCGAGTTCATCGGTGAGCGTCTCGTCAACCATGCGACGCCAGACTTCCTGAAAGATCAGTGGCGCTGCAGCATCGGCATCGTCGTGAAAATCCCATGCGCCCAGAACAGAGGCAAGTGCTGCGGTGGGTTCGTGCGCCTGCAGTGCCGATACCATCAGTGGTACAACATCACGAGCCAGCAGATTCAGATCATCACGCATGTGCTGCCAGTGCTGTTCTGTGGTAACCGTGTCATCGCCTTCGAATAGTTCGAACATACGACGTATGCGATAGTCCGGAGAAAAGTAGCTTGAATAAAAATAGGGGTTACTGTCAGGTACCGTCCGATGGTTAGCGGTACCCACCCAGCCCTGCGGTGGATTGAGAATACCTGGTCGCTCAGGAAATGGCACCCAACCTGTCCAGTTGTCCTGATCATCCGTCACTTGTACCGGTACACCGCCGTCGTTGTTGCGACGATAGGGTATAGCACCGGTTACCTGCCAGCCGATGTTGCCTTGCGTGTCAGCCACCACGAAGTTCAGGTGCACCGTAGTAACATTGGCCAGTGCGCGTCGGGCTTCATCAAGGGAACGGGACCGCAACAGCGCATCGAGGCCAGTTGAAGGCAACATGGTTTCGAACGGCGCCCACCGGACAGAGAGCACTTTGCCCTCTTCACTCGGTACATCAGAGTCATTTAAATCAGAAACGACCGGACCACGACGAGTAAGCCGTACCGTGAAATTTTCCTGCCGATAGCCTGATTCGTGGGTGTCATCTTTTACCTTGATCGACTCTTCAATTAACTCAAAGGGCACCGACGTTTGTCCCTCCAGGTAGTTGGCAGGGTTGTTCGGATCAACCGTTTCGATACTTACATCCTGTGCGTCAGCGTAACCATTGGTGACACCGGTGGCGACATACTGATTGCGACCAATGATAATGCCGGGTAACCCGGGCACATTGACACCAACAGCACGCAGATCAGGGGTAAACAATCCAATCGGGTAGAAAGTCGTTGGCAGCAGTGTGGTCTCAAGGTGCGGGTCATTAACCAGTACGGGCTTGCCGCCCGGTGAACGGTCACTACTTAGCACCCAGTTGTTACTGCCAAGCGCGGGCGCCCTGGCTTCACAACACATAAACGCCTGTAGGGTTTGTATGGCAAGTGTTGATGTTGTGTGATCCTGCACGGACAATTGCGCAGTCGGTTGTATGGTCGATTGAACCGTGGATTGCCTAGTCGACCGAATAGCAGCTTCCGCCTGCGCCATTTGCGTTACCGCAGGCTTCGCAACAGAAGCGCTGCGCTGATCACCCGGGAAGTAATTCAGTGGTGCGACCTCACGAAATCGATCAATACCTACCTTGTCAATAATGGCCTGTGTAATCAGTTCACTCTTGAGGTCTGATGCTGAACCCCAGCCCATGAAATACAACACGGCGAGGGAATCGACTACGCGCCACGGCTCTGCCGCCACACCCGCCAGTTTAAGTTCGAGCGGAACAGACGCGTCGGGGTTATTGATAAACGCATTTACGCCATCGGCATAAGCCTGAAACATAGCGCGGTCGCGCTCGTTGAGCAGGCTTTCGTGACGCTCAGCGGCGCGATAGAAGCCCAGCGTACGCTGCCGCTTGTCGCGATCGAGCAGTGCATCGCCAAACAGTTCGGCCAGCCTGCCACTGACGGCAATACGCGTCAGCATCAGTTGAAACAACCTGTCCTGTGCTGTCACATAACCCTGCGCACGAACTACATCAAGCAAAGACGCCGCGCGCACATAGGCCATGCCTTTATCATCGCGCACAACAGACACGGGCTCTGTCAGCTGTGCCAGCGGTGCACTACCGTTGCGCTGAATGTCGTTCATGCGCGGCACCAGCAACATCGCAGCAACGATAGCAATGGCTATCAGTGCAAAGCAAAGCCGAAACAGGACTGAGATTAGTTTCATCGGGGTGATCGTTATCGACGGGGCTGTCAGTTTAACAAAGCCGACGACAGAGTGACTGTCGTCGGAGATTCAGGAAGCGCCCCGATCAACGCCTGAATTACCGTTACTACCTTCATTGTGGGCGGAAGCACCATTGCTGCGATCACTGTACTGTCCTCTGCGCAGCAGCCGCGCCAGAATATAGCTGGTTCTTGGCAGGTAACGATACGGGCGACGACGAACTGCCTGTGGCCCGGCCACCATTCGATAGACACCAAATATGGCCAGCCCCAGATGGGCGCAGGCGATCATCACAAACAGCATTGCAGGGCCACCGGTTTGCATCAGGTACGACGATAAAAGCGGGCTTGCAATGGCGCCAACCCCGTAGATAAACATCAACGAAGCACTGAGCTCGACTGCCTGTTCAGGTGTGGCGAAGTCATTGGCGTGAGCTGCCGACAGCGAAAACACCGGAAACGTAACCAGCCCGAACAACAGTGCCGCCATATACACCGCACTGCGTGAGTCGTTGCCGTAGACAATTGTGCCGGCACAGGCAAACACCGACAGCACTGACACGATTATCAGTACCCAGCGGCGATCAAAGCGGTCCGCAAGCCAGCCCACCGGCACCTGCGCCAGCGCACCACCCAGTACAAATGCAGCGAGAAAATAACCGATCTCTGCCGCCTGCAACCCCACCTGCTGCCCGTACACCGGACCAATCATACGAAACGAAGCCGCAGTGACACCGGCCACCACAACGCCCGATGCACCCAGTGGCGACAGCCTGAACGTTTTTAACGGGCTTAAACGCGGTGCCTCGGATATTTGCGGCGGCTGCACGCGCGTCACCACCAGTGGCAACAAGGATGCACAACACAGAATGGTAAGCAGGTTATAGGCAATGTAGTGCGCCGGTTCGAGCACACTGATCAGTAACTGTGCGAACAGCGATGCACCGAGATCGACCGAACGATACACGCCGAGCACACGACCGCGATTGTCGTTAGTGACCCGTGCCTGCAACCAGGCTTCAACAACGGTGTAACAGCCGGCCACACAAAAGCCACTCAGGATTCGCAGACCGGCCCATACCAGTGGCTCGACAATTATCGGGTGACCAGCCGCGCCAATCGCACCGCAGGCGGCAAAGGTGGCAAACGTTCGCGAGTGACCGACAACGCCAATCAACCGGGGCGCAAGCCAGCAACCGACAAAAAAGCCCAGAAAATGAGACGACCCGAGCAGGCCGACTTCGGTCGTGCTAAAGCCGCTTTTCAGGCCGCCAAGTGCATCAAGCGGCGAGATAGCACCACTACTGAGCTGCAATAACGCAACAGATAAAAACAAGGCAGCAAATGAGATAAGGGTGCGCATCGGAACCGCAAAAGCATGGGGGATACGCTACGTTACTCCCACGCCGGCACCATCGGCAATATATGCTTACATGAAGTTTTGGTTATTGCGCTGTGCTGGTGGCAAAACCTTCCCGCAGAAAGTTAACCAGATGCTTAATCAGACCGTCTCGCGGTGCATTGGGCGGCCACACCACAAACACGTTTATCGGATCAACCGTCCAGTCGGCAAGCACAGTTACCAGCTCTCCGTTCGCTATATGCGGCTCTGCCAGATATTCAGGAACAACTGCCACGCCCGCCCCTGCCCTGACCAGTTGCACAAGCGCCTGAGCACTGTTGGCACTGAGCCTTGTTTGCCTTTTGACCTGCTTTACCCTGCGCCCTTTGCGGAACTCGGTTTTCTGATGCCATACCGGCGCCAGTTCAAGCCAGTCCCAGGTATGGAGGTCAGCCGGTGTCTTTGGTGCTTTGCGCGACTCAAGGTACGCAGGGCTCGCCACCAGTCGTCTGTCAAAAGTAAACAGCAACTGCGCCTTGAGTGAACTGTCTTTCATTTGACCGGCGCGAATCGCCATATCAAAACCGTCGGCAATCAGATCGCGCCGGCTGTCTGAGAAGTCGAGTGACAATTCCACCTGCGGGTACTCGATAGAGAATTTAGCCAGCTGATCCATCAGCACTGAGTGTGCGAGCATCGCCGGCACCGTTATACGCAATACCCCGGACGGCCGGCTGTTGTGGTTGGAGATATCCTGCAGTCCACGCTCCGCCGCTTCCAGCATAGCCTGCGCTGCCACCAGCAGTCGCTCACCGTCGGGGGTTAGCGCAAGCTTGCGTGTGGAGCGGTACAACAGCGCCGTTCCGAGCCGCTCTTCCAGTTGCCCGACGTGGTGGCTGACGACCGATGGCGATAGCCGCAACGCCTGGGCCGCAGCACGAAAAGAGCCGTGATCAACGGTTTTCGCGAAGATGGCGATCTGCCGCAAGTCATCAAGCATTATTAAAATTATCCGAACAATGTAATCAATTTATACCATATTTTCATTTAATGGTGGAATGGCTACAGTGACTCGCACGACAACCAAGGGAGCACCACCAATGAAAACACTGAACACCACACTGGCAGCCACACTGCTGATTGTCGGCCAGTCAATGAGTGCCGCATTCGCCGACGATAAGGCGATAGTGCAGAAGTTTTACGATTTTCTGAGCAACCCGGCATCAGAGTCCCATGCCACAGCATTTCAGTCAGTCACTGCCGAGCAGTGGCAGAGCATTGGCGACTATTCCGGCAACAACAAGAGCGTCGATCAGTTCGTCGGTCAGGTCAGCGGCTTTTTCGCCAAACTGATTCCGGATCTGAACTGGCAGGTCGAGGAGATGATTCAGGAAGGCAACAGAGTCGTTGTTCGAAGCCGTGCCACCGGCACACCGAACGGACCGCTTTTCGGTGTTGACGGACAGGGAAAGAGTTTCGACATTCTGACAATAGACATTCACACCATTGAAGACGGCATGATTACCACGTCCTACCACGTGGAAGACTGGGCGGGTGCACTGCAACAGTTAAGCGGCAAGTAACTCAAAGCCACACAAGAGAGAACCACATTGATAACACGACTGAAAAAAACCGGCTCCGTAGCATTCATCATACTCACACTGGCTTTTACAACGACGTTGTCAGCCACAGAGATGGACGCCAGGAGTAAAGCAAGCCTCGATACGGTCATGGCATTTATGGGCGCCATGGGCAGTGGCGATATGGCCACCGTAAACGAACTGATGGCCGACGACATGGTCTGGCACAACGAAGGCGACAGTGCCCTGCCGTGGATTGGCCCATGGCAGGGCAAACCTGAAATCATGGGCTTTCTGAAGCTGTTTGGTGAAAACTTCCAAACCACTGAGTGGCAGAATACTGATGCATTCGCGTCGGGCGATACCGTCGCTGTGTTTGGAAAGATGAATGGTATTACCAGGCATTCCGGCACTGAAATTGGTGAGTTCACCTTTGCACTCCGCTCCAAGGTACGCGACGGCAAGGTGATACTGTGGCACTGGTTTGAAGACAGCTACGCCGTCAGCAAGGCCTACAACAGCAAATAACCGTGCAGGTGCCTTGCCTGCGATTTAACTCGGTTGGGTTTGTGCCCGCTGTCACAGCGGGCACCCCATCCACGAGCATTTCGCAACAAACCACCGCCCATACAGGCCTGTGCGGCTGCGGCCGTGCTCAGCAACTAATGTTCAAGTCTGCGTAATGCGTTGAAAAAATTTACGTTTTAGCTGCAATATTTGGGGATCACCCCATTACGCTGCAGCCTCTCACGCGATACAGTAGCAGCGGTTTAGTTTTGGCTTGAGCGTAGTTAACAGCATGAAAACCCAGATCGAGCGCATCGCGCGCGAGCAGTTGCACGGCACCGCACTGAGCGCGGTAGTACAAAAACAACTCGGCCTTGACCGACGGCAGTCACATGCTGCGATCGACCGATCAGTCAGTGGTATCGCAGAAGAGCTTCGAATCAAAATAAAAGACATCGGCGGTGCACAGCGCCTTTACGATGAAATTACCGAAGCAGATACCTCAATAGCCGAGCGCATACTGCATGAAAAGGCCCGCGCCCAGGCCCTGCGGGAAGCCACCGCACAGTTTGACGTTATGGTCGGCAGCGACGCCAAAGACCGACTTGTCAGCCAGTTGGTAGAGGACAACACGCTTACCAAAACCCAGGCAAATGACGTTGTGGCGTTTGCGTCACAGAGCATGGTTGGCGTACTTAAATCGGAACTTGCCAACGGTTCTGTGGGTAATAACGCAGACGGACTGCAGACACTACTCAACAGCACCGACAGAAAACCTGCATTCCGACACCTGTTCCCCGGCGGCCGATCACCTGAGCCCCGTTACGCTCGCCAAAGCGCCGGCAGCGCTGTCATCAACAGCAATGACCATTCATGGTCGTGGCGCTATGCGCTGCCACTGGTGCTGCTGGCCGCATTACTGCTGGCTACGATGAAATTCTGCAGCGAGTCAAAGAAAAACCGCCTTGTCGCAGATAAGCGCGATCAACTCGAACTGGAACTGGCGGGTGCAGAACAACAGGCAAAAGCAAACAACGCAAAGCTGTTGACGCTGCAGTCTGACTACGACACTGCACAATCCGGAATCGCCAAACTGGAAACCGAACTCGAATCGAGTCAGGCAGAGCTGGACGCATTAAAAAACACGGACGCCGCAGAACTACGGCGGCAACTAGACGATGTCACGACAGAACGTGACAATGCCATTGAGACCGAGTCCGGACTTACGGCACAGCTTCAACAAACAACCTCTGAGCGCGACGCACTGCAGCAACAACAGGATGAAGCACGCGCCGAGCTCGATGCCGCACGTACTGCCATCACGGCCAACAATGCCGCAATCACCGAACTCGAAGCTCAGGTTGAAACACTCACGTCTGAAAGAGACCAGCTTCAGGAAACGCTTGGCAGCGAAAAGCAGGCACACGAGGCCGCACTTGCCGCGTTGCGCACAGAAGCCACTGAGCTTGAAATGACCATTGAGCAGTCGCAGGCAACCATTGATACATTGAATGAGCGCATTGACGCACTCAACGGCGAAAAAGAACAGCTCGACACGCAACTTGCGGCAGTCACGGCTGAGCTTGACGATGAGCGCTCCACTCGACTGTCGAACACCAACCAACTGACCGCACAGGCGAATAGCCTGCAGGGCCAGCTCAATGAAATGACGCGCCTGCGCGACAGCAGCAAAGACGCCATCGCGCAATCAGAGCAAAACCTGGCCGATGCTGAGCAAAAGCTTGTGAGTGCAGAACAGGCACTGCTTGATAAAGAACAGGCACTGACTGACACAGAGCAAACACTGGCCGACACAGAACAGACACTGGCCGACACAGA
>CAYMFQ010000180.1:0-2715 GCA_964389335.1 uncultured Granulosicoccaceae bacterium | reverse complement strand
ACACTGGCCGACACAGAACAGACACTGGCCGACACAGAGCGGACACTGACAGAGGCAAGGCAGCAGCTTGCAGACAAAGAGCAACAACTGGCAGACACAGAGCAACAACTTACCGATGCAAAGAATGCCATCAGCCAGAAAGAAGACGAACTGGCAAAGATCAATACCGAGCTCGACACCACACGCCAGAGCATTGCGTCTCTAAACAGTGCCAACAGTGACCTCGAAGGCGAAGTGCAAAAGCTGACTGCCGCCAACGCAGGCAGTCTTGAACAAATATCACTGCATAACGACGAGCTATCACAGAGAGACGAGAAAATCGCATCGCTGACCGGTGCACTCGAAAACGCAAAAGCCGATGCACAGAGTGAAAGCGACGCGCTTGTTCAAAACCAACAGCAAGTGGATGAACTGAGCGCTAAAAACCAGCAGCTTTCAGCAGATGCGAAGCTTGCCAGCGATAAAGTCAATGAGCTCACAACTCTCGTTAGCGAGCAGGAAGCAGCGATAGCCAAACTTGAACAACAAACTATGGATCTTAACCGCGAGCTTCAAAGCAGCGGCGCTGACAAGACTGAACTCGAAAATACCCTGGCTCAGCTAAAGCAGCAGCAGTCGGCTATGCAACAGGCAAGTGACTCGGAGCGCGAAGAAGCGCTGGCGTTGATTGCCAGCCTTGAAAAGTCGCTCAGTGCATCGGACGACGCGGCGGCGCGTTTGACTACCGAGCGCGACACACTGCAGCGGAGTATCGATGTACTCAACAGGCAAAACAACGCACAGCAGGCAAAGGCGCAACAGGCCGCACTGAATGCCAAACAGCTGGGCGCCGACATTGAACAGAAAATAGCTGCAGCCGGACTGACGGATATCGCCGTCAGCACCGCAGAAGAATTCAATGGCATCGCCATTTCACTGGGTTCTGGCAGCGTGTTTAAAACCGGTGACGTGGCACTGAGCCGCAAAGGCACTGAGGTCCTCGCCAAAGTTGGCGACATCATCGGTGGCTATCCTGATATGCATATCGACGTTGAAGGCCACACCGATGCGCTGCCTATCGGCAGCAAACTGCGTCACCGATACCCGTCGAACTGGGAGCTGTCATCCGCGCGTGCGTCCGCAGTCATCAACTATCTGTTACTAACAAACAGAGTCGAGCCAGAGCAGGTTTCAGCGCGCGGCTTTGCCGACACACGGCCTGTTGCCGATAACAACACCTTCCAGGGTCGAGTGAAGAATCGACGCGTCGACATTGTGTTGCGAGGTAAACAGTAGCGCGGGCATTACCCGACACTCACGCGACTGCGTTCTGCGCAGTCGCCCCCCAGCCAGCGTGCACGTTCGTAACCGATCAGCCCGCAACCGTGCTGTGAAACCCCGCCTGCCAGGCACCAAACTCTTTGGCAAATTCGCTCTACCCTTCATCGCCTGATCATCGTCACGCTGTGATCCACCGCCTGTTCAACGACAAAACCCATTGACAAACTTCGCCTCGCAGCTTACTTTGCGTTACAAAGATATTTGCAGATTAGTTTAATTGGTATATTCAATGGATATTGAAAAGGCACTCGCAGAAATCGGGGAAATCAGGCATCGGCTGTCTGCGCAATCGCGCTTCCAGGGCCTGGGGCCGGTTGCCGTTGCACTGACAGGCATTATGTCATTCGTCACCGGCGTCGCCTTACAGCAGTTTCCCCACACGCTGGCAGCAAGTGCCGCTCACTATGCGCTGACCTGGATGCTGGTCGCGGTGGTTGGAGCAGCACTCATAGGCGTGCACGTATTGTTGCGCTCACGCAGTATTCACGGTTGCGACAGCGGCCTGATGCTAAATCGAATTTTCGAGCAACTGATGCCGGCGGTGTTTGTCGCTATTGTGGTTACTGCTGTTTTCTTTCGATCCATGCCTCATTGGCTCGGTGCCCTGCCCGGCATTTGGCTGTTGCTGGCCTCCCTGTCACTGTTTGCTGCAACCGACAGCCTTGGTCGCAGAATCCGATGGGTTGGCATGTGGTACTTTGTGGCAGGGGCCATTGCGTTGTCGATCGGTGTTGAGCAACCAGACCTGACTCCGTCACCATGGCTGCTGGCACTGCCGTTTACCGTTGGGCAGTTGGCGCTGGCCGTAGTTGTTGCCGTAGAGAGCCGCGACATTCGCCTTGTGAATAATGCAGACTAGCCCATATACCTGACCCCGTTAACGCGACTGCTTCAACAACGACTTATGAAAGATAAAACCGATGCACCTTTTGCCTACGACGGACTTGATCGTGTTCTGCATGAACGCGCACGCCTGTCGATCATGGCAAGTCTTGCGGCACAAAAGAAAGGCTTGTCGTTCGCCGAACTCAAACGGCTGTGCGACCTGTCTGATGGCAACCTAAGCCGTCATCTGCAGGTACTCGAAGAGCATGGCTTTGTTGATATCGTCAAAGGCTATGTCGGTCGTCGCCCAAGTACCAGTTGCAGTATGACGACAAAAGGCCGCAAGGCGTTTAGCCAGTATATTGATGTACTTGAACAGGTTGTGAAAGATGCTTCACGGGTTCCGAGTGGTAAGGCTAAGCGGTCTGCTGGTTAGAGGGGTTGCGCCGTTGGCGGTGCGCTGGCGCGCGGCAAGTAGGACATTCCCTGCGGGTCGTGCGTGATCTTGAGATTGATCGCGGAAGCTCGTCGCGCAAACAGGACATGCCCTTCAGGCGGACCTACTTTTCA
>CAYMFQ010000179.1:9331-11101 GCA_964389335.1 uncultured Granulosicoccaceae bacterium | reverse complement strand
CCAACGAAGATGGCCATGCCCGCTGGTGCGGTAACACCGGCATGACTGATCTGTGTAAATGGATGGCCACAGATGCGGGCCTGAACATCGCATTTAGCTCCCCCGTAATGAACCTCGGCGAGCACCTGAAGCAGCACAGCTATGATGCCGTGATACACACCGCGCCCGTTCCACAGGCATTGGCGACATTAAACGGCAGTGGACGACTGCCACCGCCTGAACTGAACAGGCGACTTGCGGAAGTTCACTATCATGCGACCGTCACCGTGTTGCTGGCGACCACAAACCACCCGACCGGCCTTGCCTCCAGCGGTGCGGCTCAGTTTATTGATCACCCTGAACTCGCCTTTATTTCAGATAATCACGCCAAAGGCATCTCTGCAGTACCCGCAGTGACCATTCACTTCACTAATGCGCGCAGCGAAGCAATATGGTCAGCTACGGACACAGAAGTGGTCGGCTTTGCACTGAAAGCTGCAAAGGAGCAACTGGGGGATGCGGGCGACCCGAACGGCGTGGTGGCAAGCGCCGTACAACGCTGGCGCTACGCCGGCCCGATTACCTGCTGGCCCGACAAGTATGTCATGTGGGGAGAGTCCCCATGTATTGTACTCGCAGGCGAGGCCTTTGACGGCCCACGCGTTGAAGGAGGCTTTTTGTCGGGCAGCGCTGCAGCAGACGCATTACTTCGTGGTAGTTAATAACCAACGCACTGTTTCTCGAGAACTGCGAGCTGTCTATCCACAAGTAGAAAGCGTGCTGATACCTTCAGAAGCACTTACGCGAGAAGTAAGGTAAACAGTTTGTCCGTCCGGATCATTATCTACAACTTCCAGCAATCCGCCCGGACCAGAGCGCAGGTCTGGATTGACTAACTCACTGACTGGTTCACCAAATTCGTCGAGTGGAGACATGGCAAACAGGACACCGTTGGTATCCACGGTGATCGGCAGAGAAACAGTCGCCTCGATACACCGCTCGGTCACATCAAAAAGAGATTCCCTGAGAACCCCGGCATCGGTGACTTCGAGGTACAGTATCTCATCGTCTATATCTTCCAGTCGCAATTGCCACTCACCAACCAGTGGTGCCACAGCATCGGCAAGCTCCGATTGCATTTGATTGCCAGGCGTGTTACCAGTTGATGAACCTGGTGCAGGATCTGAATCGCTGCTGCTACCTCCGCAACTAACCAGGCCCGGCAACAACGCAACGTATAACACTCTCAGACAGAACACCCGAAACCTACCCATCAACATCCTCCTCATACAAGACATTTCTTAACTTATACGGCGCCTGTGCCGCCTCAACAGAGCGACCAAAAATACACTCGCTTGAAACTGTGCACTGGAACTGAATCCCGACGATGTTCGCCTCGGTTAATTTCTGCATCCATAACGGATCGAGTAACAGGCGTTGATCGCTTGCCCTCATTGTGTATGTGCGGCAGACAGAAGAGCTGAAAGAACAACGAAATTACGGCGAAAGCTACCTCGCAAGAAATGGCTTTGAATTTGACCGGTTTATAGTGGTCATGGACTCTGGATTCCTGCGCAAAAATGCCCGATAGAGCAATGCGCAAATACCCTCCGACAATACAACTGGCCGACATCAAGTAAACCAATGCGAGCATGAAGCTATCACTCACGGCCTACACGGGTAACACCGCATAAAGCGGTACCGTTAAATACCCGTCCAGTTGCTGCACAGTACCACTGGGTACTGTCCAGAATAAATTGGAGCATCCACCCGGAATCGAACCGGGGTAAC
>CAYMFQ010000179.1:0-9231 GCA_964389335.1 uncultured Granulosicoccaceae bacterium | reverse complement strand
CTGGGTACTGTCCAGAATAAATTGGAGCATCCACCCGGAATCGAACCGGGGTAACATTTGCAATCCAGCGCCTAAACCACTCAGCCATAGATGCCATGAAATTGATCCAGCAAGCACGACTCAAACCTGAGACCTACAAAGCCTGCCGGATTCGAGCTGACAACTGTGTTGCGGTTTATTGGTGAGCGCTGTGTTCATGGGTGCGTAAGATACAATGTCATCTTTCTTCGGTCAAGCTATTAGAACTTTCAAATGAACTATCACTCCGTGATGAGTTTATGTGCTGCATGTTTTCAATGAGCATCTTTATACATCCGGCTCTGCCGACAGTCGCAAACCGCTTGTGGGCACCGTAGTGCTGGGGCGCTCATGCAGTGTTGTATTGTTAAAGAATGACTGTCCAGGTAGCACGAGGCAGCGCACCTCAATCAAAAAAATAGGTGGACAGGCAAAAACAACGAGTCTAATTGCTTGATTTCAGTCACTCGACCTCCATCTCTACAATATTTCAGAAATTACTGAACTAACCGAAAACAACTCTCAAATAGAAGTGACGAACCCCGTATGGACGCACTCATTCTGGCCAGAATTCAATTCGCTGCCAACATTTCGTTTCATATCCTGTTTCCAACCATCACTATCGCATTGGGTTGGTTTCTGCTGTATTTCCGCATTCGCCACCTGCGTACGGGAGACACGGCATGGCTCAATGCATACCGCTTCTGGGTAAAGATTTTCGCTTTGAGTTTCGCACTCGGTGTCGTCAGCGGCATTACCATGTCTTTTCAATTCGGTACCAATTGGCCGGGCTACATGGAGACGGTAGGCAATATCGCCGGGCCACTGCTCGCCTACGAAGTGCTAACGGCATTTTTTCTGGAGGCGACGTTTCTCGGCATTATGCTCTTCGGAACCGACCGAGTGTCACCCCGCATTCATGTACTCGCAACCGCACTGGTGGCCATCGGCACCACTTTATCGGCGTTCTGGATCCTCGTGTTGAATTCCTGGATGCATACGCCGGCTGGTTATGCATTCGAGAACGGTGAGCTTATCGCAGCGGATTGGTTTGAGATTATATTTAACCCTTCCATGCCGTATCGGCTCATGCATATGATGCTGGCATCTGTACTAACCACTGCCTTTCTAATTGCCGGCGTTTCCGCATATCGCTTGCTACGCAAAGACAATTGCCGCTCGGTTAAGGTGGCGCTGCGCACCGCATTGACGGGTGCGGCCCTCGCTATTCCGGTACAGATCGTTGTAGGCGATTTACACGGCCTGAACACGCTGGAACATCAGCCTGCAAAAATTGCAGCGATGGAGGGCATCTGGGAAACTGAGCGTGGCGCTCCCTTGCTGTTGTTTGCCGTGCCCGACGAAGAACTTCGAGACAACCATTTTGAAATAGGCATCCCCAAACTCGCCAGTCTGATCCTCACCCACGAGCTCGACGGTGAACTTAAAGGCTTAAACGAGTTTGAAGGCGAGCACCCGCGTGTAGCTCCGGTGTTCTACGGATTTCGAATCATGGTTGGCATCGGCATTTTGATGCTATTAGTCAGCTGGGTAGCATTGTGGCAATTGATACGGAAGAATCACCTTTCAGCAACCGTAAAGATGGCCTTGGTGGGAATGACGTTCTCTGGCTGGGTGGCGACACTTGCCGGCTGGTATGTCACTGAAATCGGACGACAGCCGTGGCTTGTGCAAGGATTACTTAAGACTGCTGATGCTGTGTCTCCCATACCTGCGGCGAACCTCACTATAACGTTGGCTGTCTATCTCACGCTTTATGCAGCGTTAATCGTTGCTTATGTATCCACCGTTTTTCATCTGGCACGGAAGCCCACCAGTGGCAATCCAACACCAGCGGGCTTACCTGAAGGGACAGCTACATCATGAGCTTACATGACCCGGAGTACTGGTTGCCGCTTGCGTTCCTGGGAGCGATGGGCTTTGCAATTCTTGTGTATGCTATTATGGATGGTTACGACCTCGGAGTCGGTATGCTGATGTCTCAGGCAATCGAGGAAGAACGCGATGTGATGATTGCCTCGATTGGCCCGTTCTGGGATGCCAACGAAACCTGGCTGGTGCTGAGTGTCGGATTGTTACTGGTTGCCTTTCCAGAGGCTCACGGCATTGTTCTAAGTGGCCTCTATTTGCCAGTAACTATAATGCTGGTGGGCCTGATTCTGCGCGGCGTGGCCTTCGACTTTAGGGCTAAAGCGAAGGCCCACCTTAAAAACACCTGGGATAATGTATTTATACTGGGGTCAATGATCACTGCTTTTGCACAGGGATACATGCTCGGCCGTTACATTGTCGGTCTGGATAACTCGTTGGGCGCGCAAATGTTCAGTCTGGTAAGCGGGTTCTGCGTAATGGCAGCATACGCCCTGATAGGCGCCTGTTGGTTAATAATAAAGTGCGAAGGTGCCTTGCAGCTTAAATCTGTGCGTTGGGCCACGCGCGCACTGCCTGCGCTGTGTTTTGGGCTGGTGTCAGTATCCATCGTCAATCCGCTGGTGAACACACGAATTTTCGATAAATGGTTTTCGTATCCAGACGTACTCTGGCTGATGCCACTACCACTACTAACTGCCTGGCTTTTATGGCGAACTTACCAAATACTACAGCAACTGAAGCTTAACCCTCATAAGCGTACTCATCAGCCACTAATCTGCACGGCGGCAGTCTTTGTACTGGCGTTCATCGGACTTGCATACAGCTTTTTCCCTTATGTTGTTCCCAATGAATTAACTGCATGGGACGCAGCAAGCCATCCGGACTCACTGTGGATTATCTTTGTTGGTACAATGTTTGTGGTGCCGATGATTATCGGCTACACCGCATTTTTGTATTATGTTTTCAGAGGCAAGGCGACAGAACTCATTTACTGAGTGGTTCTGCACTCACTAATTCAGGTGCTATTAGTGCAAAAGACCGCACAGGACCGGTACCGTAAACCCGAACCGAGACTTACAACCAGCATAGCAATGTGAAAGCACAGATTTTTTCAATTGGAAGGCACTGATGACCAAACCCTACAGATCCTATGCGGTAATAGGCCTTGGAACATTTGGAAGTACAGTCGCGGCCGAACTAGCCAGCTACGGCAATCCAGTGCTAGGCTTTGATATCGATGAATCTACCGTCGCTGACATTGCAGACATACTTGATGAGGCGGTGATCGCCGATGCAAGAAACGAAAGAGCCTTGCGCGACGCTGGTGTAGAGCATTGTCACACGGCAGTAGTTGCGATTGGTGAGGACCTGGAGGCTAATATCGTTTGCACCATGAACCTCAAGCAAATAGGGATTGGGGTAATCTGGGTGAAGGCCATGAGTCGGATACATCATAGTATTCTCTCGCGGCTCGGTGTAGACCGTATCATTCATGCGGAACGCGAGATGGGCCAGCGTGTTGCTGAAATGCTACATAACCCAATGATGCGCGACTATTTGAATATTGATAACGGGTCTTACATAGTTAATATCCTGGTTTCAGACACGATAGCCAGCAAGCCACTCAACTCCCTGAAGCTGAAAGAGAAATTTAACCTTCGTTGTCTGGAACTGATGCGCGACAGTCAACCGATACTAATCGATGACGACAACCCTTTACTCAGAAAAAATGATCGCCTCCTGGTCCTGGGCAAGCGTTCCGATTTGCGCGCCTTTAGTGACAGTCTTTGAGATTCCTGCGGTAGACGGACTTGCCATAGCGCCCTGTTAATGTCTGTTCGCCTTACTCCACCTTTGCTCTTGATGCTGCTCTATGGTGCGCTCATTGCGCTGGGCGCAGCCGCATTAAAACTACCAGTCGCAACCAACATCGACATCACCTGGTCCCAGGCGTTCTTCACCTCGACCTCGTCGGTGACGGTGACCGGGTTGGTCGTTGTCGATACCGGATCTGCATTTACCGTCTTTGGTCAGGCTATTATCGCTATACTGGTACAGTTCGGCGGGCTCGGCCTGATGACTTTTGCAGTTTTTATTTTGTCTGTACTCAAACAAGAGATCGGCATACCTGAGCAGATTGTGCTCCGCTCGGACCTCAATCGAACGTCTATCGGCGACCTCATTTCACTGGTTCGCATGATTGTGCTGGTGATGCTTGTCTGTGAACTCGCCGGCGCGACGGTACTTGCTTTCGTATTTGTACCGACATTCGGATGGGAGCACGGACTGTGGTCGTCTGTTTTCCACTCGATCTCTGCATTTAACAACGCCGGCTTCTCACTCTATGCGGATAGCCTTACGCGTTGGGCCACTGACCCAATAATAAATATCGCGATTCCTGCCATGTTTATAGTTGGTGGCCTGGGCTACGCAGTACTTGCCGAGATTTTGCAAAGACGGAGATGGCGCAGGTACTCACTGCATGCCAAGCTTATGCTGTCCGGTACAGGGTTTCTAATTGTACTTTCTGTATTAGTGTTTGCCCTGCTTGAATGGAATAATCCAGCTACCCTGGGTATGTACAGCTCCGCGGTGGATAAATGGTGGGTGAGTTGGTTCCAGGGAATCACCACGCGCACGGCTGGCTTTAATACCATAGATATCGGCTCTATCAGTGATGCCTCAGCGTTGTTTTTTATTGTCCTGATGTTTATCGGGGGCGGCAGCACATCAACTGCAGGGGGCATTAAAGTCACCACCGCTATTGTGCTCGCGCTTGCGACGATCGCTTTTTTTAAAAGACGTCAGTCACTGGTAGCATTTGGACGCCGTATTGAATTTGATCAGATCATTAAAGTGATGGCACTCGCGACCATCGGCATCTCATTTATCCTTGTTGGAACCTTTGCTCTTGTGGTCAGTCACGACGGCGCCTTTCTGGATTACCTGTTTGAGGTAACTTCAGCATTCGGTACTGTGGGGCTATCGCGCGGCGTTACCGGCGATCTGAACCCGATTCAGTCGGTTATCATTATGATCATCATGTTTTTCGGACGAATCGGTCCGCTGACCGTTGGGTTTTTCCTTGCTACTCGCGTTGCGTCAAGTATTCGATATCCAAAGGGTGAGATTTATCTCGGATAATTGCACGGATCAAATCACAATTACGCATCGAACTGATAGTAATATTCCGTTACTGCACGGCGGCTACCTGCACAGAGCGAACTGGATTATTCAATAGACAATCTCAATGACTCAAAGAACCTTTCTTATCAGACTGTGGTCCGTAACGGCAGTAGTCGCGCTGCTTATTCTCTTCTGGCAGTCTGTCCCACTGTTTCAGTCCAGTCTGCTGGGCAGGTTTTCCACGCCACGGGCTGTTGTACCGCGAGGAGACCTCAGCGCCCTTGAGCAATCTGTCATTGAAGTATTTGGTGTTGCCAAAAACAGTGTGGTTTTTATCAGCACATCGCAACGGGTAGTCAATCCGTGGACTCGTAACACGTATGACACGCCCCGTGGTACCGGATCGGGGTTTGTATGGGATAAGTTAGGAAATGTTATTACCAATCACCATGTTATTGAAGGTGCCAGTCAGGCGATCATTCGGCTGGCTGACGGGCGCGCCTACGATGCCTACCTGGTAGGCACAGCGCCCGAGTACGATCTGGCGGTACTGCAGATTGGCGTAGGCAACGACCGGCCACCGCCAATCTCTATTGGCAGCAGCAGCGATCTGGTGGTGGGGCAAAGCGTACTGGCAATCGGCAATCCGTTTGGGCTCGACTGGACGTTGACCACCGGCATTGTGTCTGCCCTTGATCGCGAAATACCCGCGGAAAACGGGGATACAATCCGTGGCCTGATCCAGACAGACGCTGCCATCAATCCGGGCAATTCGGGTGGTCCTCTGCTAGACAGCGCCGGCCGACTCATCGGTGTCAATACTGCCATCTTCAGCCCGTCAGGTTCAAGCGCCGGCATTGGATTTTCCGTCCCTGTCGACGCCGTCAATCGGGTCGTACCACAACTCATTGCCAAAGGTCGTTATGCACCACCAACACTTGGCGTTAACATAGATCCCCGCGGCGATGCACTGTTCAGTCAAACAGGAGTGCCGGGTGTGGTCGTACTTGATGTGGTTCCCGGCAGTGGTGCCGCTGCTGCAGGCATTCGGCCAGCGCGCATTACCCGCTCCGGACAGATAATTATTGGCGATACTATTATTTCTCTGGATGATCAGGCAATAACCGATGCACAGAGTCTGCGCGATGCGCTTGATACACGCAGAGCCGGTGAGCAAGTAGTGCTTGGGATCATTCGTGAGGGTGCGAGGGTTGAGATTCCGGTAGCGCTTAGTGCGTCGAACTAACATCTGCCGCGATCAAAGCCGTGGCTATGTTAGGTTGACCATTGGACCGCACGGCCACACCTTGAAATCAGCTAATAGTTATCTCTGTCATACGCAACGATTGGGGAGTACCCCGCTAGCACCAAGTATCTGACAGCCAGCTTCCCCGGACATAGATAAGATTCTGATACTATAACGCGTGGCGAGATTCACCGATCAGAGACAGTTGCCCGCTATTATGCTGATGGTTTCGTCAGTGATTAGAAAAAAGCGTATCAGGTCCTGGCCCTCTCTAACTGTGCTCACACGGCGTCGTGCTTTTCCACGTAAAAGCAGGGCTCATGTGTTGGTCCAAGTACGATTGCTTCGCTCGACTCTACTGTGGCAATAGCATTTTCAAGGTCTGCAATGACCTCTGATGGAATCACCACTGCACCATACCAGTCTACATAGATGAGTTCGCCCCCCCCGAAACCCGCATGCCTGTTATATGTACCGGTGTACCAGTATCAACGACATGCATGTAACCGTGACTCGCACCAATTAACCTTGCCAGCACCGGAAAACCCTCACCGCTAACGTCCTGACCACGATCTTCTTCGCCCAGGCCACCCAAAACCCATGGAAAATCAATATTTTGAGCGCAACGGCCGGCATTGCCATTACGCTAGCCCACCGTTACTTCGAAACCGTGCGGTTATATCAATGGTAGTAACATCATAACAAACAGCTCAGAATTGCAGAGATCAGATAAATTACTGTCTCCGCACTGCCTTAGTGGAAATTATACCTGCCGTAGGTATAGAAACAGATGTCATCTTTCATAGTTCTCGCTTCGCTAGTATTAGCGCTTTTTGCCAGAACTGCGCGGAATGCAGGTAGAATGGAAGGTGGCGTTGCGGGTGGGGTATGTACTTTACCGCTCGTGGTTTCGAGTCGAGAGTATTAACATAAACACGATTACTCTAAATATTGACAGAAAAGCTAATTTAGAGATACCTTCATTGCTAGCATCTGCTCGCGTATTCTTTTTCCAATATCCACATTCATTCAGATCCAATGCTATGTTTCGAAAAAACATCGTTGTCTTTGCCATACTTGCTCCACTTATATACGCCTGTAGCGGCGACAACGATACAGATGACTCAACTGGGCTAACGTCCTCAGATGCACCTGTGGAGTCGACTGAAACAACTCAAACACCTCAAGACTCAATGCTCGTGCAATCTGACAGTCCTATTATAGGGACCTGCATAGACACCCCACCGGAGAATGATGGTTGGGGATGGAATGGTACAAGCTCTTGTCAGTTAAACACATCAAGCCAAGTGTCTCAGGAGGGCCTGCAGCAGATAACTGACGTGGTTCTTGTGACTGGACAGTCAAACACATTGGGAAGTAATACCGAAGTAGTGGAGGGCTTGGATGATCCTTCGGAGCGTGTATATGCGTGGACAGAAAACGGATGGGATATTGCTAACCTCAGGCAGGTTTGGGATTTAGGATGGCACCCGCGAACAACACCAGATGGGCTACACCCGCACAACAATTTTGCTCTACATTTTGGTAAGCGCGTGGCCTCAGGTAGCGAAAGAATTCTTGCATTTATCGTTCTAAGCGCTGCGGGGCGTCCGATTTCTCATTGGGATAATGACAAAGGGTTTTACCGAAAGATTGTGTATCAAGTGAATGAGGCCCTAAGTCACATTCCTCACATAAATGAGCTAAACGCCATTCTTTGGCATCAAGGTGAGAACAACTGGTTTGGCGGAGCCGAGTACCGCGAAAAGCTGAATGCACTAATAGCGAACTTTCGTAGTGAGCCATGGTATGGTGAAACCGCACTATTTATTTGTGGAGAAACACATAGAGCGCCTGTTAACGTTGATTTAAATTCTCTTAACAGTGATGGTGATCTGAGAACTGCGTGTGTAAGTAGCTTGGGAGTCAGCGTACGTCCGGACCTAACACATTTTGACGCATCAGGGCTGAGAGAGATCGGAAAACGCTATGGTGACAAGTACATGGCTATATACAATGGAGACGTAAGCAGCAATTAGTTACTGCGGCCTGCACACCGAAATAATGCCAGAGAAAAAAAAGGATATAGAGAAGCAGATATCACAAATCCTCAATTCAGCATATAGGTTTGAGTATATTGTTGTCCTTATACTGGTCCTAGTAGTTGGGTTAATAACAATTCTAGCTATGGCGCGACTTTTTGTTGGGCTATACACCACGGCATTTTCAAGTTGGGATGTAACTAACTATCAAGCAATCCCTGTTTTATTTGGGCTTGTGATGACGGTAGTGATTGCAATGGAGCTAGGAAACTCAATACTCAGGCATATCCGCGATCACTCTACAATTATTCAAGCGAAAGAGGTAGTTCTAATTGGCATAATGGCCGTTGTCCGAAAAGTAATGATCGTAGATACAAAAGAAATATCGATCTTAGAACTCGCTGCGCTTGGATTTCTGGCACTTTCTCTAGCCGGTTCGTATTGGCTGTTGAAACAGAATGAACGCATTACCACCCAACAAAAATAAAGATGCGCTTAGATATCCTTTCGGAGTACTGGATTAGCATCTTTCTGACAATTTTAATTGTTCTTGTCTACCCCTTAATTGAGGGCGTTGTTGCACTATAATTAAATCAAAGCGCACGAATCATGCTAACGCGGTTAAGCTCAAGCTCGAATGTTCAATCAGTATACAGCTTCAGTATTTTCCAAGAAAGAAGTCAATACTATAAGTGGAACAGAGAAACACCCAAGCCGCGAGAAACAATAGCTTATTCACCTTATCATCAATTTCCTTCATCTCGTCACTTCAATTGATTTACTGGAAAATCAAATATAGGTGTTGTCACATTATCTGCTCTCACTCTAGCTAACATCTTCTCGGTCCTAAACAGTTGCGTATTCCGGCGAAGATGACCGTCGATTCCGGACGAACGTGACCGGTTT
>CAYMFQ010000178.1:9859-11108 GCA_964389335.1 uncultured Granulosicoccaceae bacterium | reverse complement strand
GAAAAGTCATACGGTTGCTCTATAGGTTGCGCCTGTTTATACGCTGTGTTTGCGTCTCGCCACAGACTGACGGCCTCGCCCTCCAGTACCGAGGTTGCAATAATGGTGTGCATAAATTCGCCAACCGGTCGATCAAGCTGCGACGAGGGTGTTTTGCGTTGCAGGTATTGTTGCAACGGTGCGTTGAAGAGTGCTCCACAGCTGCCCTGAGCAGTTGGCTGATTTACAATTTCGGGCCAGGTTTTACCCACGGCAAAGTCTGCACAGACATCAAGAAAACGCTCAAAGTCCGTTTCGACATAAAAATCTGATGCCCTGCCGAACTGTTCTGCCAAACCATCGAAATTCAACAGTCCCGGCCGCACAAGCACGTTTTGATCAGTGGGAACAAACTCGGCCGCAGCCTTTATGCCCTGATACAGGTCAGCCGCATGAAAAGCCTCGTTTGGTGACTGTCGAAGCAGTTGAAAGACTTCCGGGTTGACCAGTGCTCGGAACCGGTCGCGCTCAAGCAGTGCCCGTAGTTGAGCAGCAGCCTCTTCAGTTCCCTGCGACAAACCCGGCTGCATGCCACTTTGCTCTATTTCATTCAGTAGCGCCACGTAGGTTTGCGCCGCCAAAAAGTCTTCAGTTTGCGATAAGGTATCCATATAGCCAAACAGCGACTTCATCAACAGCGCTGCGCGTTCACCCATTTGCTCAGGTGTACATCGATCACAACGCACGGCAGTATTTTTTTGTACCCCCTCTATCAACAGGGCCGTAAACGCGGCCGAGCTGCCGCCAGCCATACCAGAGATCAGCCCCTGTGTTTCAAAGATACGCGCCATTGCAGCGAAGTGAGCTGGTATGCGATCGCCGTTACCGCGTAGTGCCACACACATAGTCGGGCCACTGCCGTCAATATTGCGGATATCGCCACTGTCGCAGTCGGGGTCGGGTAAGGCGCAGTTCAGGTCACAAACCTGATCATTGTATCTGCCGAGAAACTCACACTGATCACCGCCAGTCGGGGTGATAGCATCAAGGAGTTGTGTTGGACTGGACTGGCCGGAGCCATCACAGGCGGACAAAAAAAGAGCGCTCAGGACGGGTAGCAAGATCGTTCGTGGAAACAAGTAGCGTTGAATCGTATTCATCTGATGATTCTCCGATTAGCCAGCAGAACATTCATGTTTCGATCTGTCTGTTGAAACTATCGGGCGATGCAGCGCGCAAAGTATAGGAATCCGGAGCGAAAGGTATAGAA
>CAYMFQ010000178.1:0-9759 GCA_964389335.1 uncultured Granulosicoccaceae bacterium | reverse complement strand
ACTATCGGGCGATGCAGCGCGCAAAGTATAGGAATCCGGAGCGAAAGGTATAGAATTTCATCGAGTTCTGCCGGCTTCTAACCATCAGAGCTCACAGACTACCTGCCCGGCATAAAGAGCCATCGCACTGACAATAGACAACCAACTACTTCTTTATTGGTTAAGCGGGCACATTGCAGGTGCTGTTACGTCTGACCATCAGGCGCATTCAGGCTGACAATTTAATACACTTATTCATGTACAAATCACCCCGTTAGAATTTATATTGGCGTTATAACTACAAAATGACTACCTCATGCCCCCGATTACCCGTCGCACATTTATTGGCAGCGCAGCAGCGCTTGCTGCAAGCCCCGCTTTTACACAGAAAAACGACTGGCCTGTCGTCGCAATGGAGGCACGGGCGCTTGACCAGTGCCGCGCTATCATTATCTACCGCGAAGGCACACAGGTGCTGGCGGAACGGTTCCGTGGACCACCACTGGATCGAGTCGCTCCGGTAAAATCCGTTTCAAAAACACTGGTTGCAGCGTTGGCTGGCACCGCAATTGATCGTGGAGAAATTCCATCAGTTAGTGCAACACTGGGAGAGTTGGCACCTGAGTTGATACCCGGCAACGCTGATGCAAAAGTTGCAGACATTACAATAGAAAATCTCCTCACCATGCAGGCCGGCCTGCAGCGCACATCAGGCCCCAACTATGGCAGATGGATTGGCAGTAGTAACTGGATAGCCAACGCATTATCACTCCCGATGGTGGCAGAGCCAGGCACGCGTATGCAGTATTCCACCGGTTCGTATCACATACTGGGTGCTGTATTGTCTGCAGTGTCCGGGCAAAGCCTGTTGTCACTGGCTCGTAACCGCCTCGGGCGACCCTTAAAAATTGAGATACCCGCGTGGACACGTGACCCGCAGGGCCGCTACCTGGGTGGTAATGAAATGGCACTAACCTTGACCGCGATGATACGCTTCGGTGAGCTCTACCGTAACGAAGGCCGTGTTGGCAATCAGCAGGTGTTGAGTAAACACTGGGCTACACAGTCACTTGTGCCTGTAACGCGATCGATGTTCTCCGGCCTTGCCTACGGCTACGGATGGTTTCTCGGTGAACATGACGGTATATCGTATGCACTTGCACGCGGCTATGGCGGGCAAATCATCTGTATTATTCCGGCTCTGGCGGTGACAGTGGCGATAACCTCTGACCCGAACCGTCCGGCACGCAGTGCCGGCTACTTTGGCGATTTACTGCGATTGATAGAATCTGCCATCATACCCGCCGCACAATCGGAGAATGTATAGCGCTTAGCACAAACCCGATGGGCGGTTGCATCAGGCATTCTGCTTAATTAACTCCCCGTATTTATCCAGAAAAGCAGCAAATGCCTGAGCAAAGTTTTTATAGTCTTCAGATGTCAGTGGCAGCATCAGCGCGAGATAGCCAGTTTTTCCAACGTAAAAGCCGGCCTGCAGCATTGACAGCTGAAACAATTGCCTGAGCTTTGGGTCAATTGACCGCGTTTGCACCGGCGAGTGAATCGGCTCGTTGCTAAAGTGGATGTTCATCAGGCTGCCGACACCGGTTAACACGACCGGTAACGACCGTTCGTTCGCCAGTTGCTGTAGTTGCTGTCGGAACGCTTCGCCATCGGCGGTAAACTGATCGGCGCGCGACGGTGTGTATAACTCTTCCAGTACTACAATGCCGGCACTCATAGTCAGTACATTGTTATTAAAAGTGCCGGCATGCGGCAGGCAGTCTGCGCGACGCGGATCATACTGATCCATTACATCTGCGCGACCGCCAAAGGCACCAAACGTCATACCGCCACCGAGGTACTTACCGAGTGTTGTCAGATCCGGTGTTACGGCAGTCAGTTGCTGCATACCGCCACCTGACAGGCGCGAAGTCATAACTTCGTCGAAAATTAGTAGCACACCGGACTCATTACAAACATCGCGCAATGCCTGTAAAAATTCAGGAGCAGCCGGGATAGCGCCGCCCGTGCCCATCATTGGCTCGACCAAAACGCAAGCCAGTTCGTCAGCATGGCGACGAACTAACTCTACACTGTGTTCAATATCATTGTACTGCCCCAGAATAGTCGGGTATGGGGCATTGTGCGGGCTGATGCCATTCGCAAACAGAAACACACCGCCATGGTAGCCACCTTCAAACGCCATGATATGTGTTTTACCGGTAAACGCCCGCGCGGCGGTTACAGCCATCAGGTTCGCTTCTGTGCCGGTATTAACGAAGCGCACCCGTTCAATTGACGTGAACCGCTCACACAATAGCTGCGCAAACCTCTGCTCGTAACGGTTTGGCCCACACAGCAATATACCCTCTGACAGTGCACGCTGAACCGCATCGTGAATCTGCGTACAGGAATGTCCAAAAAGACCCGCTGTATATTCACCGATAAAATCGGTGTAGCGGTGTCCGTCGATATCTTCAAGTGTGGCGCCGGCACCGCCCGCTATGCAAAGCGGAAAAGGGTCAAAGTGCAAAACCGTGCGCGTATTGCCCCCGGGCAACGACTCAGCAGCACGCTGGTGCTGAGCCAGGCTCTGCGGGTTGGCGTCACTATACTGAGCCTGCAACTCACTCAGCGCAACATCAAGATGATAATTTGCACCACTGTCTATGCCCATAAAGCCCTTTCCACCAACATTAATTGATATCCCTAAACCTACCGTAGGGTGCCAGTGAGTGCAACGAACCGCACCAGCACATGTCAGCTACACCTATAATCAATAAATATGCACACCCCCCCATAACGAGACGCAATGAGCCCACCCATCTTCACAAGGGCTTAAGATAGCCATTGTCTTCCAGTTCCAGCAACAACAACTGTTGCAGTATAAGTTCCTTTGCCGTGCCAGGGTGATCGAGCCCAATCCGTTCAAGGAACGGTGCGGCGGCTTCGTCGTCTCTGTCGTGCAGCAGTGACCGGATAGTCGCCGCCACAAGGCTGGCCGGGTCTTCCTGCAACGCTTTAACTTCTCTGAGACTATGAGCCAATGCCTGCTCACGCTCGGTAAAATCGCAACCCAGCGGATAGCGTGGAAAAAATGACTGTTGTCGCCAACTGTCAATAAACGCTTCGGTTTTCTCTGGCGTGTTGTTTTGCCACTCGGCGGGAATCGTGGTTTGCGGATGAATCTTACCAGCGCTGACTGCCGCCTGTAGCAGATCGTGTTGAAATCGTGAGTCGGCAATTTTTATCAGCGCCAGTATAATCTCTGCATCGGTTTTACCACGCAGATCAGCAACACCATACTCTGTAATGACGATATCCCGCAGGTGCCGTGGAATGGTGGTATGGCCATAGGATTCGACGATGTTAGATGTGGCTTTTTTACCATGCCCGCGGGTGCTGCGAATACAGATAATCGACCTGGCGTCATCGAGCTCGTGCGCCTGTGCAACAAAGTTATACTGACCACCAACGCCACTGACCACCTGACCGTTTTCCAGACCGTCTGATACTACGGCACCGCCCAGTGTGACCATCATGCCGGTATTAATGAACCGCGCATGACGCCGCTGTATTGATTGCAGCGGCTCGTTATTCATGCGGTTAATGCAGCGCACACTGTCCATTGCGATACCCTGCATCTCCGCTTCCGGTAATGTGTTCAGCGTATCGTAAAAGTCTTTCGGGCCAAGGAAGAAACCACCATGCATATACACACCATGTTTTAGTGTGTTGCCAAGCGCATGCTGATTCAGCGCAGTCAGTACGGCAGTATCCTGCAGATCCGTACCAATGCGTTGATTGTCCACAGACACGGTGCCGTGGTCATAGGTAACGTCATTGCGGAACACACCCCATCTTACCAGCCAGGCTACGTCGTCACTCTGCAAAGGTGACCGAATTACACCATGGCTGTGCAGGGTGCTGAGCGTCTTATCGTCAACACGCTCGGTAATCAGGCCCCTGTTCAGTAATGACTGCAACCCAAGGTCGTCATAGACACACCGCTTCAGGATGCCAGCTTTGCGCAGGTGCATAAACCCGTTCACAAACATCTCGCTGCACCCATACAGACCAGCAGCAAACGTGTCTGTACCGCCAACACAGTCAACCAGGTCGGATTCGACACCGGATTGCTCAACCATCTGCTGGTATTTTTCATTGTCGTTGTGACGCAGCAACGTAGCGTAGGTGATTGCATCACCCAGTGCACCGATGCCAATTTGAAGGGTACCGCCATCCTTAATTAAGGTGCTGGCGTGCAAGCCCAACAGAAAGTCCGTGTGGCTGACGGACAGGTTAGGCGCTGAAAAAAGCGTGGTATTGCAGGCTTTGTCTTCGAGCACTATATCGAAAAAGCCCGGCTCGACAACCGCCCTGTTGACCATGAACGGGAGTTCGTCATGTACCTGGGCAATTGCCAAAAGGGGTTCATCAGCGGCACGCTTCTGCATCATACTGTGCAGATCAAGCGTAATATCAGTATTGCAGGAGAGGCTTTGGCGTTTCTCACCGTCTATCTCGCGCTGTGCCACCATTTGCACGATGAGGTTGACCCCACGGGCATTGATATCTCTCGCAGCAAACGTGTAGTTGGTGGAGATATAGTTAGCTTGTATCGGCAGCACTCCGATCATTGCACCGGCTTTGATATAAAACTCGGAAATCACAATGTTATCCGGTAGCTTGCCGCTACGAAGATCGCGCATATAGTCAAGCGGCGGATAGTCTCCATAGACACGCTCCACAAACGGCTGCAGAAATTTCTGTTCTACGTCCGCACGGGCCTGCGGGCGCTCCAGTGAGAGCGCGGTGAGAATTTCCAGAGAGATATTCGGGTTGGCGACCGCTCTCTTATAAAACGCATTGATCAGCTGATTGGGCTTGCCGAGGCCCAGCGGCGTCCCCATCACAATGCGATTACCAAGTATATTCAGCGCGCGATCAACGCATTGTTCAATATCCTGTAGATACTGAGTGTTGTCCTGCATGGGTTACCTCAGAGGCCCTTAGTGGAACAGGCTTGCCAGTTTGAGCATTCGATGATTGGCAGACACGCAAGTGTCAGTTACACGCCAACTGACTGCTTCGGTAAGCCTGCACAAACTGTTGTGCTGAAGCACGTAAATCTGTGAGTGACTTACCGGGTTTGTAAAGCGCGCTGCCAATACCGAAACCGCTCGCTCCAGCCGCGAGATAAGATGCCATGTTATCCGGGTTAATACCACCTACCGGAAATACCGCGACTTGTGGTGGCAATACGGCGCGCAGCGCTTTAACAACAGCGGGCGGCATCATCTCCGCCGGAAATAGCTTAAGGCCGTTTGCACCGAGACGTATGGCCTTAAAGGCTTCTGACGGCGTCGCAACGCCTGGGCAATAGATTGACTCCGTTTCAGCAACAGACTCCGCAACGGCTTCGTTGAAATCCGGCGCAACAATCAACTTTCCTCCCGCAGACAGGGTTTGGTGCGCCTGCTCCGGAGTCAATACGGTGCCCGCGCCAACCAGGGCCTGCCCCCCATAAGCGTCCGCAAGTGTCGAGATTGATTGATATGGCTCGGGTGAATTAAGCGGCACCTCGATCAAGGTAAAACCCGCTTCGATGAGCACTTCACCTACCTGTAGCGCTTCTGTGGGTTGTACGCCGCGCAGTATGGCGATGAGCGGCATAGCATCAACGCATTGCTGCCAACGGGCTTGCAGATCAGACTGCTGCACTGTCATGGATTGTTGCTCGGTAAATTATTGTAGGGATTGCAGGATACGCTGATAGCCTAGCTGAGCTGCATCGCGTGTTTCGGTTGCCGCTGGTATATCAAGGTGAGCAAACGCGCGCTGATATAACCCGCACAACTTTTCATTGCCAATCAGGCGCACAGCCTTTTCACTAGTCGTAAACAGCGACATTCCCTCTCGCAGTTCCCTGCCTATTAACAGGCCGGACAACCATGACCGCGCCTGCGGCGGCGATTGCGCCTCGAGCAATACGGATGATCGGCAACTAAACAACTGACCGAGAAACACATCGCTATTGTGACCACTGGCGACACCTTGCAAAAAATGGTGCTCACTCCAGTCATCGGACAATGCCAGGCCACCGATGAGACTGTGGTTGAGTAACACTTCAAACAACTCGCCAGTCGGTATGGTACGAAAAGCGGTAATTGCCCCGGCATCGAGTTGCGCCCACTTCGAGTGGGTACCAGGTAACACCAGCAGATCTGTACCCGCCTCTTCAGCGATGGCAAGTAACTGAAGCTCTTCTCCTCTCATCACATCAGGGACAACATCCGGCGTTATAGCACCACCCGCTTCCGCATCAGCTAAGATTTTCTGGCACACGCCTGGCAGGAATTTAAGCTGCAGACCGTCAAGAGTCGTGCTGACAGCATGCGCATAGAGATCACCCGGCCGTGCCGGACAGGGCAAATAAGGCGTTTCTATCCAGCCATTGCGACTGGTTATCATGCCGGACAGAAGCACCTGCATACCGGGCTGATGCCAGTCCTTTATTACCTCCAGCAGGGTTTTCTCGAACGATTGGGCTATAGCATCGTTACCGCTGTGGCGTTGGTGTTGAAAACGCGTGATGCCCTGATCACTCTCACGTTGCTCAAGCAGTTGTCCTGTCGAATCAAATAAGTACGCCCGTAACGACGATGACCCCCAGTCTATGCCAACCGCATTCATATCGAGACGCTGTGCTGTTCAACCGTATCCATTTTGACCTCTATGCCCAGCCCCGGGCCATTCGGTATTGACACTACACCGTCAGTGATTGCAACGGGCTTAGCAATCAGCTCCTGCCGAAACGGATGCGACGACAGGTCGTATTCCAATATGGGTTCTTCAGCAAACAACGAGTGGTGCGCCGTTGGCAACCAGGCCAGTAATTGCAGCGACGCCGCCTGAGCTATTGCACTGCCCCATACATGCGGATTTACCATCACCCCGTTTGCCTGTGCAAGCGTGGTTATGTCGCGCGCCGCACTGATGCCACCACAGGAGCCGATATCCGGTTGCGCTATGTCAATGGCACCGCGTTGAAACAAGGTATTAAAACCATAAGCCGTATGTTCGTTTTCACCACCCGCTATCGGAACGCTGAGTGTTTGTCTGAGCTCGGCATAGCCGTCTATATCTTCAGGTACCACGGGCTCCTCGTACCATCGCAGGTTATATTGCCGCAGGTGTTCACCGAGTATGCGTGCGTCTCGACGCCCGTAAGCGTGATTGGTATCAACCATCAGTTCGACATTCGTGCCGGCCAGTGCGTCACCTATAGCAGACATTACTTTGATGTCGTCCTGCAGTCCAAAGCCGAGCTTTACTTTCATGGCGGAGAAACCGGCGCCGACATGGCCAACCGCCTCTTCGGCCAGGCGTGCGGACTCATCTTTGCCATGCAACCGATAAAACCCGGTGGCATAGGGCTTCACTGTGGTTCGTTGCGCGCCACCTAACAACTGATAGACCGGTTGTTGATAGAAGTGACCGGCGAGATCCCACAGTGCGATATCGATGGCGCTGATTGCCGCTACAACGGAACCCTTGCGACCGTAGTCTCTGGTGCGCGAATACATTTTGTGCCACAGCACTGATATGTCGAGCGCATTCTGGCCTATGAGTAACGGCGACAGTGCATGTTGTATAACTGCCGCTGCAATCTCCGGCGGCTCCAGCCCCTGTGCGAATGCCTCACCCCATCCGTGCAGGCCATTGTCGGTGGTAATTCGAACCAGTGTTGCCGAGCGCTGTGTCACCCACCCCTGTGAAAAAGCAAAGGGTGTATCGAGTGCAGTTTTGAGCACAAAGACTTCGATGTTTTTTATATTCATAAGCGCTGGATTTTACGCAGTGGCACAGGGACGATGCATTATCGCACGATGCCTGCGCGCAGGCTCAATGCAGGCTCTCGCCCGGCTTATTCACGGTATTGACGGCATCTCGCTTGATCTTTGATTCCACAGCGAATTTTTTCTTTTGCAAATATCAGTAAGTATTCGACGCAAGAAGACCCGAGTTTTGGAAGAGCAGGCACTGTGAAAACAAATCTCTGCGCGATAGGCTCGCCATACCATGAATAAGCCGGGCTAGTGATTGAGCAGTCTGACCAGTGCAGCGTCATTGCGATCCCGGGCGATGTCCAGTGCCCGACGATCAGCATTGTCAGTTAGTTTGGTGTCTGCGCCACGCTCAAGCAACAACTGTGCGGTGCGGACATCACCGCGCTCTGCCGCCACGTGCAGCGCCGTAGCGCCATTTTCGTTTTGCAGGTTGAGCGGCACGTTATCAAGCCCCAGCAGATAAGCGACAACTTCGGTATGACGGTTATCAATCGCTCGCATCAGCGGCGTCCACTGATAGGCATCTGCGAGCCATGGATCAGCGTTGCCCTCTTCCACCAGTTGCGCGACTACCGACTGAAAGCCCTTGGCGGCGGCAATCATAACCGCAGTCCATCCATTGGTACTTTCAGCGTCAACATAGCTTTGCACGCCTGCTGAGTTACGTCTTGCATCCAGTAGATAGCTAATGGTGCGCTGCTGTTTGCCAAGTGCCGCGTACATTAAACTGGTGCCACCGGTATAGGAGCGATCTTCGATGCTCAGCCCCAGTTGCTGCAGTTGTTGCAGAAGGTCGAGTTCCCCTGTCTTTGCAGCCGCCATCAGGGCCGTTTTGCCTTTGTCGTTGGTCAGTTTTACATCGACCTCTCCAAGCAACTGACGAAGGGTTACGGTATCGTCCCGATCGATGGCGCGCTTCCACAGCACTGTATCAGTGACAGGCTCGGAAGCCTCAACACTGGCAACTGTTGTGGCCACTTCGTCAGCACCCGCCGGAACTACGTTGGTTGTCTGTTGCGCCACTACACTGGACGCACAACCAAACATGGCACCTGCCAATATCGACGCATACAGATTTGCACAGCGCGGTGCACACCACGGTCTGCAGATTCTAAAAGTATCTGACCAGCGGCCCAACATCAGCACCCCACTAGCGAATCGCGTACTGCGAAACCACATCCGCAAAGGCCGCCTGGGCGTTGTACTTACCAGCCAGTCGAATGATTGAATCACGCTTGAACGATTCAGAACGCAGCGCAAGAAATTCATCGCGCCACTCCTGCGTCAGTGCCTGCGACTGCTGATAGATTTGCGTGTATTCCTGATCGGAGAAAAACCATGTCAGGCTTTGCTGCTCTCCAAGCAACCCCAGAATTTCATAGTGAGTTTCTGCACCGCCCGGGGTGAGCAATACCTCGCCAACCAATGGATCTGAAGGTTGCGTATATACCTGCAGTCGCAGCACCACAACCGATGCATACTCATGCTCGATGATGTCTGTCTCGATGCCGACGGTGAACGGGCCCGCGTTCGATTTGAGGATATCGATGTCGTTGCGCGACTCAGAGCCGCCAAGACGAAAGAATATGCAACTTTGCCAGCGCTCCGTGAGCGAATTAGCAGTTGTGTCGTCGTCGAGCTGTACCGGCAGGCAGGTCACAGTAGCGCCGCCTGAACTCATGACATCAACGACCGATTGCGGAAACTTTTTCAACGCTGAGCTTCGTTGTTACTGGATGTGTTCATACTAGCGAAAGACAGAGTTCAGTGCACTCACAGTCGCGATCGCGTGAATCCACGATGCCTCAATAAAAAAGGCGGGCAATGCCCGCCTTTCTATGTCCGGTTGGCCCGAAGGACTTTACATAGACCGTTGTCGAATCGCGCCATGGCCTCTGGCATAGCGATTGGGCCGGTCAGCAAC
>CAYMFQ010000177.1:0-11181 GCA_964389335.1 uncultured Granulosicoccaceae bacterium | reverse complement strand
GGGGATCGCTTGCTGGTCTTTTTGTGCAGGCGGGCTATTTCGCGGCTGACGGTGTGCTCGCACAGGGCTGGCACCAGTGCGTGCAGAACGGCGGCGAATGCGGCGAGAAACAGTCGGCAGGCGAAGGTTGCGGACACGAGGAAGTGCTGGAAGTAGTTCTCACCGACTGTGGCGGGATGGGCGGTAAACGGCTGCAGAAGTTTGTTCACAGATAGCACCAGTGGTTAGTGTGTGGGTGTAGTTTATGCGTGCTATGTGGTTTTTTGGTCCCAATTTACACTGCAATACGGTATTTTCTTGGGATAAAATTCCATGTATGAGCGAAGAAATAGATAAAACAGACCGTCGCATTCTGGCGCAGCTGCAACTCGACGCGGCAATGAGCATGGATGAACTGTCCGAGCGGGTAGGGTTGTCGCGCAATGCGTGCTGGCGGCGCGTCAGGAATCTGCAGGAATCCGGGGTGATACGAGCGCGCGTCGCGTTGGTTGACCCTGAGGCGGTAAACCTTGGACTGTTAGTGTTTGTGCTGGTGCGTACGCACAGTCATGAGGCCGGCTGGCTGCGGCAGTTTGAGCAAACCGTAAAATCGATGCCGGAGATTATTGGCGCGCACCGAATGAGCGGGGACCTTGATTACGTGCTGCGAGTTCGAGTGGCCGGTGTGCGTGACTACGACCACTTTTACAAGCGTCTAATTGACCAGGTCAGTATCGGCGATATCTCCGCAAGTTTTGTGATGGAAGACATCAAAGACGATACGGCGCTGCCGGTGTAGGTTTATCCGCCTGCGTGCAGCGGCTCGCCCTCGATGGTAATTCTGTGCATCAGCCGCGTTTCTGTGGGGTAGTCGTTCAGCGCATAGTGCCATGTTGCGCGGTTATCCCAGAACGCTACCGAACCGGACTGCCACTTGAATCGATGCGTAAACTCGGGCTTTACCGCGTGCTGGTACAGCATGTTGAGCAACGGTGCACTCTCGCTGTCGTGCCAGCCCTCAATGCCGATGGTGAAGCCGGGGTTTATATACAATGCTTTTTTGCCGCTGATTGGATGGCTGATCACCATTGGGTGAACTGAGTCCTGGGTGGCGGCCTCGGCGTTTTTGTACATTTCTGCGTCTTTTGCTCTCGGTCCGAAGGCATGACGGCTGGAGTGCACTGCATTGAGCTGGCCGAGTATCTCCTTCAGGCCGTCGGATAGTTGTTCATACGCCATGAACATATTGGCAAATACCGTATCGCCGCCGGTTTTAGGGGTGATTCGGGATACCAGGATCGATCCCATCGCGGGTATTTCGTCATACGAGTGATCGGTGTGCCAGCTGCCGCCAATATTCTTGTTTTGCGAGGGCTCTTTTTTTACCTCGGCGATTTGCGGGTGTTCGGCGTTTGCCGGAAAAAAGCGGTTAACGTTTATTTGTCCGAATGACTCGGCAAAGGCGATATGACGCTCCGGCGTGAGATCCTGATTGCGGAAAAACAACACGCCATATTCGCCCAGGGCCTGTCTCAGAGCGGCGGATTGCGCTGTACTCGCAGTGATTTCGAAATTGTCGATGTACGCGCCGACGCCATCTGCCGGGGTGATATCCAATGAAGTGCTGTTCATACGCTTTATGCTGTTGAGTGGCCGATTGCCACTAAATTAACAGCCCTGCTGCGGACAGGCAACCGATGTCAGGCGTTGTTAAACAGCAGCTGCACTGACACACCTTTTTCACAGCTCAGGTGTAGTTCGGCGTTGATCATGGCGGCTCTGCGCTGCATATTTTGCAGACCGCGGCCACCGTTGTTCCGTTCATCATCTCCGGCGGCGGATTTAAACCCCACGCCGTTATCGGTCACTCTTAAAAATGCCCGGCCGTTGTCGCTGCCGGAGGATATGGCGACCTCTGTGGCATTGGAGTATTTGATGGCATTCGAGACCGCCTCCTGCAGAATGCGAAGTATCTGCAACACGATGTGCGGATTCATGTCGTCAATTACCGGCGTATCGTGGACATCCCAGACCAGTTTAATGCCGGTTCCCTGCAGTGATTTTTCAAGTGTGTTGCGGAAGCTGCCGAGCGCCATGGCAAGGTCGTCGCACACCGGGTCGAAGGCATTAATCATCGCGCGTAAATCAGTTAACGCATCTTTGATGGTGTCACTGACAACCTTGCGGTCGAACTGACCGTGATCGAGCATTGATGCGGCCGATACAAGCTGCGCACCCAGACCATCGTGCATGTCCATAATCAGCCGGTCGCGCTCTTTAGCCAGTAGGTTGCGATCTTCCATGGCGCGCATGCGTGCAAAGTTGTCTTCGAGCTCACGTGTTTTTTCTTCGACTCTGGCTTCCAGCGTTCGGTTTAACTCCTCTGCCGCATCGCGTGCGCCGACAAAGTCGCGTATTAGCTTCCAGCTTAGAACGATGACCAGAAACGGTGCACCGTAGTGGGCAGTCATGCCGGTGTACTTTCGCTCAGTCAACGTCACAGTCGAGATCAGGTCATTGACAGACAGGAAAAATATGATCGAAATTGCCATGGCGATAAAGAAGTCGGTGAGAGACACCGCTCGCTTTTGATTAAGTACGAGGCACACGTAAGAGTACGCAATCATTGCCAGTGCAAACGCACCGACAATAGAGTTAGACAGAAGGTTAAAATAATTCGCTGGAATAAACGGCAGAATCAGGCAGATGATGGTGGCGACGGTAAATACAATCTTTTCTCTGCGTACCGGGTAGGTTTGCTGATAGCGGTTGACAATAACCATTAAAATCGCGGCGAACCACGTGATGCTCATATAGCGAAACAGGTATTCCAGATAACTCAGATACCATGTGGTATTGATAATAAAGTGGCTGAGTATATGCAGGCTCCACAGCAGGCAACCCAGTGCAAACCAGCCATTGAGCGTTTCCTGTTTTCGCAGCAGCCAGATAATGCCATTACCTATGGCCGAGAAGAACATCAGTATGCCAATGACTTTTACCAGTGTAATTTCGAAGAAATACTGATTGCTGTAGACATCCTTAAAGTCGACTTCGGGGCCAAGGTAAAATGGCTCTATTGAGCCATAGAAGGCGTGACCTGACTCGATATAAATCTGCAGAATATTTTCGTCTGAGTGCAGGATGCCGTTTGGAATATTCAGGTACAGAGGGCGTTGTCGCATTTGGCCGAGGCGATCATTGAGCTTTATGCCATGGCCCAGCACTTCGTTGTTCAGGTATACCGTGGAGTTGGCGCTGATATTCGGAAAGTATATAACCCACAGTCGGTTTGGCGGTACGTTGAGTCTTATCACCGACGTATACCAACCGGTGCCCTCGTCTTCGTTGATGGGGTGACCAGCTTCGCGCCAATTGTGCGGCAGGCTTAGTCGCTTGCCATAGTCGTCACTGTCAGGTGCCTCGGGAGATGCACCCTGCTTGAAGTAAATCTCGTCGATATCAATGCGCGCTTCGGGCAGAGAGCTGCGATAGTCGTAGTTTAGTAACTGCGCGATTATAAAGCCGATGATGGTGAGTAACGTGGCTTTGGCAATACGCGACGACAACGATCCTATAGCCGGAGCGATCTCTGCGCTTTTACCTGTGCTCACGACGGTAAAGATTAGAGCAGGCCTTGCTGGCTGGCTTCATATACTGCCTCGCCGCGTGAGCCTACCGCGAGCTTGCGGTAAATGTGTTTGATGTGTGAGGTAACGGTGTGAATGGACAGATGCAAAGACTCTGCGATTTCCTGGTACGAATAGCCCTTTGCAATCAGTCGCAGTACTTCATGTTCCCTTTTGGTTAAAGGCGAGACAATTTCTGCGGCAGGCGCGTCTTTTTGAGCGTACTCAACCGCTGCGGCGGTGTTCTCGTTCTGGAATATTTTCAGCAGATAACGGGCGATCGGCGGACTTATCGGTGAGCCCCCATCACGCAGTTGCAATAACGCTTCGCCAATGCTGACGGCGTCGCAGTCTTTTAGCAGGTAGCCGGTGGCACCGGCGCGAATTGCGTTGACTACGTGTTTTTCATCCCCGAATACGGTGATCACCATTGACTCTGTGGTATCCATGTCAGCGGCGATGCGAATCAAATCAATGCCGTTGCCGTCCGGCAGGTCAAGGTCGGTTAGCAGCACGTCTGGCTGCAGGTCGCGGAGAAGTTTTTCACCGTCAGTGGCGTTGGCTGCGGTGCCAGCCAGTTGCAGCAGCGGATTGTCGCCGATGGCGGCAGCCAGCCGTTCGAGTGTGGGTTGCTGATCTTCGACGATTAGTACGCTTGGGCATTCATTCATTCTTGAACTCTTACAGCCAACGGTTGTGGTGGGATGGCAATCCCGGTATGGCCAGACCGGCACCTCGTGTGCAAGCCGGTACATTATGGCTCATACGAATTAGATTCCACAACGTTATTTACAACCGAACACCCTGAAATGCTATCGTCAGCGCATTTGTGCTTTGCAGACTCCTTCCACAATCTTGCGGTTTACGTGTAGCTGATACTCCAGGCGCCCGGTTGGCTCCCAGTAATATCGGACAGTTACCTGACATTTTTCGCAACCGGCTTCCGGCATGCGCACTATCTGTGCCTCGCCAAAGCGGGTTCGTCGACCCAGTACAATTTCTGCGGAGTCAAACACCGGTGCCGACTGCTGGCAGGCGGGCCAGGGTTGACCTACATCAAACTTTTCCTCACCTTTGCCGCCCAGCGACGAATCGTACCGGCGTGTGTGACTGAGCAGGTCTTTGTTGGGTTGCTTCACCCATTTGCCGCTGGCGCGCTTAGGCAGTCGCTGTTCCGGAACCCGTACCTTGACGGGTTTGGCGGGCCCGGCTTCAGTTACGACGCGGATGCTGGCGCGTGTACCCTTACCCAGATCTGCCAGATGAGCTTTAATTGATTTATCGTTCCAACTGATCACATCAAGTGAATACTTAAAGTTGCCAAAGTGCGCGATGACTTCACACTGCCTGCATTGTTGTGCACCGAAGTCGTTTCCCTGCAAACGCAGCTCTTTACCGCTGACACTGGCTTTAGTTACCCTCGGTTGTGCAAGGGCTGTATTGCTGACAGCGAGTGTGATCAGGACTATCCATAGGCCGAATTTCACCGGCGTACCCCTTATTCTGGTGGGATCGTGCAAGTATCGTGTTGCAAATTTGTTAGTCACACAATCACTGATTTCTGTGAATTTCTGATTGTAGTGACGGGTATTCCAATGTGTCGATTGCGACAGTGATGCACACCTGGCAGCGCAAATAAATACCAAGAATCAGGGATACTGCATTACCGTTGCCGATTCTAGAATGCAATAACCGTCAAGAATATCGGCGGTACGCGCAACTACGGCGCCCTGCAAAGAAGAGGATGACTTTTGTACGAATTCAATGGAAATGAATGCGGTTCGCCCCCTGGACAGCCGAGCTTGTTCAAAGCTCGCGAATTGTGAGTTCCTGCCGACTATGCAAGTGAATGCAGCCGATCATCATCGCCTGAAACTCCGCCGCCTGGTAACTGCCTGTGCCATTGCAACAGGCGGGATGACAGTCAATAACACACTGCTCGCCGCATCGTTGCCGATAGATACCGGCATTGATGTGTCCGAAGCTGCTGGTTATACAGCAGACAAAGCTGTCGATGACCAGCTAGTTGCTTACTACAACGATATTCAGGCAACTGCTTTTCTGGCGGTGCGATCCGAACGCATCTATTTTGCGCCACCGTTTCCGGGCAGCGCAGAGCCATTCACATTGCGTGTCAGTGACAGTAACGGTGTTCTGCTACACGATGCAGAATATACGATGGTTGATGGTCAGGCAGTGCGTGCGGACGCTGCTGCTATACAAAGCCCTGTCGATAGCGCCGATGATATTGCAGATTCGGATGATCCCGCGCTTGATCAACCAGAACCTGACGATTCAGATCTTGCTGATGCTGATGCTGCAGATGAGTTCGAAGAAGCTGACATCGAACTAAGCGATGAACTTGTCAACGACTCTGATGACTTCGATGAATATGCAGACATTGACACCACCGATGAAGGCTCAGCCGTTGAGTTTACTCGCGGCGGGCAGCTCGACATTGCAGCGGTAGGCAATGCACAGGATGGTTCTGACTTTGAGCGGCGTGAAAGTGAACAGGATCGTGAGAGTGATTTACTGGCTAACTTTTCCGTTGGGGTCGGCTACCGATCTTTAAATGCATCACTTGATGTGGAAGGTGTGCATCGAAGTAATGATGACAACACCGTGCGCTATGAAGGGCCAAGAGCTGATATTTCCCAGTTTATATCGTCACTGCGCTACAGCGCCGGTGACGGCTCGGTCTTTTTTCTGAATGCGGGTGATATCAGTGTGCAGTCAGGCAATAGTCTGGTGAATACCGGTATGGCTTCGCGCGGGTTTAGTGTGGGTTTTGTGTCACCGGATGAACGCATTCGGTGGGAAGTGGGAAGAGTTTACGGGCAGGACATCGTCGGTATGGTGCGCGGTCCGGTCGGGTTTTCCAGTGAGTCCTATCGCATCGGTGCCAGTGCCGGTGTCAAGCTGGTTGACCGCAGAGAAGTTGAATGGACGGCGCGGGTGTCGCTGCTTGATGTGAAGCGCGATGTCGAAGAGGGGTTTGGGTTCTCTGAATCGCAAAGCGGTGAGCGTAACATCGTTCGCGGTTATGGCACTGACGTGTCGTTTTTCGAGCAGCGTGTCGATGTGTCTTTATCATGGGCCAAGTCCGAGTACGACAACCCGGCAGAGCTTAATACCGATAACATTCCCGAGGACGAAGACTTCGTATTGTTTGATCCCGGTGTAACACGCGGTGATGCCTATCGACATTCACTGCGCTGGGATGCGTGGCGTAACGAAGACACAGGCTCGCTGGTGTCCCTGCAATATGCCACAGAACGGTCAGAGCCTTTTTATCGCTCGGTGCACGGTGATGCCACCGCGGATCGACGACAGTGGTCGTTGACGGCAGATCTCGAAGCAGGGCCGGTGCGTGCCCAGATTGGTACTACCCAGTATCAGAATAACCTCGACAATCTGATTTCGGTACACACGCTTGATGAGGCTGTGCACACAGCAGATGTTACGTTTGACGTAGTGAGCTGGCGGGAAAGCCGTGCCGACGACAACTACAGTGAAGATAACCGCGCTGCTCGTTTGATTCCATCATCAGTGGGTGTGCGTGCCAGTGTCGAGTCGCTGCAAACACTCAATGGCGATGTGATTATTCTGGCACCGGTTATAGCCGGCTTCGACTTCATGAATCAGACCACTGAGAATGTCGGACTGTCGCTGACGTGGGATGGTGACAGCAGCAGTACGACGCTCGACATTGACTATACCTACTTTGATAACGCGCAGCGCGAGCGTGCCAATGCCGATACCAAAGATCTGATCTATTCACTTGAGCACTCGTTGTATCGTGATAACTGGACCTTAAGCGGGCGTGTGGGAATCAGTGCGAATGATGACTTTGATGACGCTTCCCGCTCAAGGACTGATCTGACCGAGTGGGGCTTTTCAGGGTCTTATACCTCTGACTACGGAGTAACTTTGTCATTCGGCTTTGACCGCAGTAACGACAGATTTCACGATCGTGTATTCGATGAGCAGGAAGATACAAAATCGATCGCCTATAGCATATCTCTGGACTTCGGCACCTGGCTGGCTGAGCGACTGTCGCTGGGTGTCGACCCATCGGTTACCGCAAGCTGGCAGCGCACTGAAACCGACAGTCGCAGTGTGTTCTTCGACAGCAACAATATGTCGGAGTCTTTCTCCTTCAACCTGGGCGTACCATTCTGATGCGTATCCACCGCTTTCAGTTGTTTGTGTTTTTTGGGGTGATGTTCCAGTGGGGCGTGGCGGCAGCCGAGATCGCGCGCGACCCGATCGGCGTGAATGTAAGTGCGGCGCGGCCAATGTCGTTAACGGTGCGCTTTGCTTCAACTGACGGCACGCAGTTTACAACCGACCAGGCGCTGTTTTGTTTTCGACAACTGGCCAACGGCGCATGTGACCCCGCGGCAATCCTGGGGCGCCTGCCGAAATCGAGAGACCGTGCTTCTACTTCGGTACCGACCACCCGCATTACCGATGTGATGACTATTCCGTACTCGGTGATCCGTTCAACGCTGGCTATCGCACAGCAGGTCGACTTCTCCGACTTTTTCTACATCAGACGCTTTGTGCCGGTGCCGGGCGGTGACCTTGGTGCTGGTGTAAATCAGCCGGTGTACCAAAAGGTCACGTGTCACCTGGCCGGGCCGGCGCGAGTGCCTCTGTCACTGACAAGGGTGGCACTGTTTGCCAGAGAGTCGCATAAAGACGACGCGGTAAAGCTGATCAGGATAAACGAAGACAACCTCGATGACGGTCGCGTTTATGCCACAGTGGAACACACAGGGACCGGCACTATAGAAGGCTGGTGGGAGGTACGGCGGCCGGGCGAGCCTGCCATCCGCGAGTTTGATCTGCTGCCGGAAGCCGCTTTGGAACCGGCCGACCGCGGACGTCAGCGTCGCTACCATCGGTTGCGGCGCTTTCGCGGTAAGGCAACAACGGCAGGCTACGTGCTGATAGAAGGGCCATCCTATGCCGAGTTGCCGAGAGACATTACCGGTCGACACGACCTGTTACTGCGTTTTGAAGCAGGGCGCGGTCGGGAAAACCGGGCTCGTCTCAATGTGGCCGGTGAGCCATTGAACGTTTTTTCCGGCGCTGTTGCCGGTTTTCGCATTCCGGTTCTCGAATACCACGTACCGGTTGATCTGGCCTCGCAATCGGCGTCCAATGAACTGCTCGGCAGGTTGACGCAAACCACCAACGATGACGGTGAACCGGTCTGGATGCTGGCGTGGCGTGCCCCGGCGCGTGACGGTCTGGTGCTGCGTTTTAAGGTTAACGAAGAAGTGAAGGCCATGGCGCCGGCCAGTGATGGCTATCTGCAAATAGATGCTGAATGGCTGGATGCGGGTGACGCTCCGGTGCTGGAGGCTGACCTGATCGGGTCTGATGGTAAGCCTTTCCTGTCGCCGCAGCTGATTCGAACCGAGGATGAGGTTGGGGATAACAGTGGCAACCAGGAGCCGGTTAAAAAACCAGCCCAACTGCATTCGATAGAACTTCTGAAGTAGCTGTCCGCTGCGTTTTTTACTGGCGCACGCTGCCAGCCTCCTGATGAACGGGTAGCTGGCAGTTATACTATCGAGGAACCACAAATGGGCCTCGACTGACTATGACATTCGCCTGCGAAACACCACCGTCCGGCGTCGCATTGGCCAGGGCAAATCAATTCACCCGCCTGGTTCCTGAGTTAACAACAGACCGATTGCGACTGCTTGCACCCGGCGTATCTGACTTTGATGCCTATTGCTCCGTCGTTTGCACAGAGCGAGGGCAGTACGTTGGAGGGCCGATGAGCCGCGAAGATGCCTGGTACGATTTTATTCAGCTGTCCTCCGGCTGGATGTTGCACGGGCACGGTGGCTGGCGCGTTACAGAGGCGGGTTGCGACGAGACGATTGGCTTTGTGGTGCTTGGCTTCGAACCTGATGATCGTGAAGTTGAGCTGGGATACCTGCTGCTTGCTGCAGCCGAAGGGCAGGGTTTCGCCAGTGAGGCAGTGGTGGCAGTCAGAGACTGGGCATTTGCTACGTATCACTGGCACAGTCTGGTGTCTTATATCGATGCCGATAACATTCGTTCTGCCAACCTGGCTCAGCGGCTTGGCGCCGAGCGCGATCCTCGTGCAGAAACTGAAATTGCCTCGCAGCACCCTGGTGTCTGCGTCTATCGACATCTGCGTTAATCATTTATCTGTGTAACCATATCTGCGTAAAGCGAGTAGGGAGACCGGCTTTTGACGTATGATGAATTTAACGAGTATTGCGAATCACTCACGGCAACCAGTCATGTTGTGCAGTGGGGTGACGCACATGTATGGAAGGTCGGTACCAAGGTGTTTGCGATAGGCGGCTGGGAGAAACTAGGCGAACCCGCGTTTACCTTCAAGGCAACCGAGGCGGACTATTTTTCACTGCAGGATGAGCCAGGCTTTCGCGCCGCGCCGTACATGGCATCGCGAGGTATGAAGTGGTTACAGATTTACGATGGCAGTGAAGTCAGTGACGAAGATATACGCCACTACCTCGACAAGTCGTATCGAATCGTCTCATCGAGCCTGACCAAAAAAATGCAAAAGGCACTCGGGCTCGATGAGAGCAAGGCCTAGTTGTCAGCTGCTGTTAGCGGGTAGCGACTTCAGGTAGTCGAGTGCTGCCTGAGCGCCCCCGGTGTTATGCGGTACTTCTGCCACATGCAGACCCATCTCGATACCGGACAACGTTGCCATTAGCATTAGATCGTTAAAGTCACCGAGGTGGCCGATGCGAAACACAACACCCTGAACCTTGGCCAGGCCATTGCCCAGTGACATATTGTATTGCTCAAGAATAACGCTGCGCAGGTGATCGGCGTCGTGACCTTCCGGCATGCGTACCGCAGTGAGCACCGGAGAATATTCGCGGTCGTCAGTGCATTGAACTTCCAGGCCCCAGTGCTGCACCGCCAGACGCGTGGCCTCGGCGTGACGTTTGTGCCGGTCAAACACGTTGTCAAGGCCTTCCTCGTGCAGCATATCGATCGCTTCAGCAAGGCCGTAAAGCAGATTGGTGGCGGGCGTATAGGGGAAGTATCCGCGTTCGTTGGCGGCAATCATTTCTGACCAGTCCCAATAAGACTTGTGCAGCGTGGCGTGCTGAGCGGCTGCCAGTGCTTTTTCACTGACCGCGTTGAAGGACAGACCCGGTGGCAGCATCAGACCCTTTTGCGAGCCTGAAATCGCCACGTCCACACCCCAGTCATCAAAACAGAAATCTGCTGCGGCAAGACCGGAGATGGTGTCGACCATCAACAGTGCCGGATGGCTCGCGGCGTCAATGGCGGCACGACAATCAGCGATGCGTGATGTGCAACCGGTAGAGGTTTCATTGTGCACGACGCAAACGGCCTTGATGTTGTGCTGTGTATCGTTGCGCAGAGCCGTTTCTATCAGATCCGGATCGGCGCCGCGACGCCAGTCAGTTTCAATTAAAATCGGCTCAAGGCCATACTTGCGCGCCAGCTTTTCCCACATACTGGCGAAGTGACCGGTTTCGACCATCAGCACCTGATCGCCCGGGTTGAGTGTATT
>CAYMFQ010000176.1:8976-11264 GCA_964389335.1 uncultured Granulosicoccaceae bacterium | reverse complement strand
CCAAGGCCGGTAAAGTCCCAGGTGCGACCATCGTGCCCGCCGTTTTCATGGCAACTGGCGCAGCTCATATAGTCGAGCCCGGCCAGCCGATCATCGCGCGCGTCATAGAACAACTGCTTACCGCGCAACACAGTCGCATCAAGCTGCTCTGACGTCACGACGTCAATCACGGCAAGTTCGGTCGCGTTTGCATCTCCGGTTTGAACAATCTCGTCGATATCGTAAACACCAACGGTGCGATCCATGAAGTTGTGTACATAGAGTCGCGAGCCATCATCTGATACAGCCATACCCTGTGGTGCACGACCGGTGTCAAAGCGGCCGATTTCTATCGCCGTTGATACATCGATCACCGAGATTTGCCGATTGCCTTCAAGCGACACAAACAGCGTTACGCCGAACGGATCAAACACGGCATGGCCGGCAACACTGGCGTTATCGTGGTCCACCCGGTCACCGTTTACTTCAAGGTTGGTTTGCAAATCGATCTTTGAAGTAATAGCACGTACCGTTTGATCAAACGCAAGCCCGGGCCCACCGCGCAGAGCGCCACCGAGAATGTTGTCCTGCTTTGATGCCAGCCAGCCGGTCCGGCCATCCGGTGACAGAGCCAGTGCACCGAGATAATTGGGAATGCCCGGTCCTTCGTTTTCAGAAGCAGGCTTGTCAGCATGTTGCAGCACTACGGTATCGTTAATCGACAGGTCGGTTGTCGACAGCACCAGCATTTCACCACCATAGGGGCCGCTGGCGTCTTCCACCACCGGGTTAGCCGTGTCTTCACCGGGGAGTGTTGGCGTAATAAATCGCGAAACATATAACGTAGTGCCATCACTGTCGATTGACAGATGGCGCGGGTTTTGGCCCACATCTCGCCGCGCCAGTTCCGCACCGTTCAGAGCCAGCTTGATTACTTCACCCGTACCTTCCAGCGCTACATACGCACTACTGTCGTCAAACACGATGCCATACGGCAACGACGCATGTGGCAGAGCAATGGTTTGTTCTACGCTCAGTGTACTGGCGTTTATAACACTGATACTGGCACTGACCGCATTCACAACCCACACACGTCCGTCTGGTGCCTCGGCCACACTCACGGGCAACAAGCCAACCGGCAACTCCGCCGCGAGCGACAATGCACTTTCATCGATCACACTTACGGTGGCATTGTCCGGGTTTACATTCCACACCTGACTGCCATTGCTGTGAATCAGAACGCTGGACGATGATTTGGAATTGGTAGCCGACAGCGCCGGGTGTACGATTTGCGTAAACGTTTCCCGCACCTCATCGCCACTGCTGTCTCGCACCGTCAGGCTTACCACGTAACGACCAGGCGTGCTGTAGCGATGCGTCACCGATGCGCTGGATGTAAACTCCGTGTCGGCGGTACCATCGCCAAAATTCCACTGATACGACAGCGCACCACTGCCCTGCGCTGATGCGTTGAACGTAAAGTCTCCGCCTACAGCACTCGGGCTTGATGTCAGTGGCGCCACAGTTAGCGGTGTATCGAGCTCAGCACCCATCACCTGAACTTCACGCATATGCAGATAGTTGCGACCGGCCAGTTGTACACGCACATAGCGCCCTGTGCGACCAACGGTAATCTCCATCGTTGGCGACGGCGATGCTGTATTACGACGCACCTGCACACCGCTTTGGTTAATGGTGTTGTTCAGCGACTTACTATTAAACGGTTCGTCCGATACAAACACGTAGTAGTTTTCAATGCGGTTTGAGCAGCAATCGATGCGATTCCAGATCAGGATCGAGTCGATATCAACCACGCGCCCGAGGTCAAGCTCCCACCACGCGTTGTTATCGTTTTGCGTGTGATTAAACACCGGAGGGTTATCGCGACGGCACTGCACACCAAACGCATCCATTCAGGAACCGGAGCGTCCGATCAAACCATCCGCAACGGCACCGCAGTCAAACGGTCCACGTGAAGTGCCACCGCTGCCCACATCATTCAGTGTGGTTACCGGCCCTGTGACTGCTTGTGCGGAAGTTAATGTCTGGCATCGCAAACCAATGCGATTAACATACTGACCACTGCCAGCAGCAAAGCCGCTGACAGCCTGCCCGACCGGACAGGTACGCGTGTAGGCAGTACCGGCACCACCACCGGTGCGATTACCATCACGTGGCGAGCCGACCCAGTTGCCGCTGTTGTCCACCGCCACACAACGCGGGCCGACACTGTTAATGTAGTTACCGGTGGTGCCATACATACCTACCAGTACTTCATTCGACGGACAGGACAAATCAAACACACCACC
>CAYMFQ010000176.1:4211-8876 GCA_964389335.1 uncultured Granulosicoccaceae bacterium | reverse complement strand
CGCCCGGCGACACCGGCTATCGGTATATCGGTCACACCATTGGCGGCACTGACAAGGTCCAGATCATCACCAACGATCGCTGTCTTTGAATACAGTACATGCATGTCGTTAAGGCGGGATGCACAACAGTCTGTGCGGTTCCAGATACGAATCGAATCGACGTCAACCACTCGCCCCAGGTCAAGCTGCCACCATGGCTGCGACTGCTGTTGTGTATGCGTGAGTGAACCACTGCTGTTAACACCGGTAAGGTCACCGTCTATCGCGTTGTCTGCATCGAAATCAAACGCCGCAGCCAACGTCGAAGACTGTGTCGCGGTGCCGGAGCGCGCCAGGTTGTCAAGCCTTACATCAAGTGCTGACACACGGATCACCTGTGCATCAGACGGCACACCGTTGTTGTCCACAGCAAACAGCATCCAGTATCCGGAGATGCTGACATTCAGATTCTGGTGAATGGCAATATCAAAGTTGCCGCCGCCGTTGTCTGTATATTCAGGCTTATAAAAACGCGCATCGGTATTCATCGCATGAGTCGTTGCAGACATGCGAATCAAACTAAAATACGCCACATCGCCAGTGGTGCTGACCTGCAGTGTTGCTCCGGTATCAACAATGGCATTAGCCGCCGTTACCGTGGGCTGCGTGGCCAGTGAACCATCTCTGTTGTAAAGATAGGGCGGCGTAAAAATCTGTGCGTCCTGATGGGTGCCGCCAGAATTCGGATTGCCGGCGCTATATCCCCCACCCGCTGTGATCACGCGGCCGTCGGTCAGCAGCAGTGCGGTCGAGTGATAGTCGCGCGGCACAGACATGTTGGCCATCGGGCGCCACTGGCCGGTCTGCGGATTCCAGATCTCCGGCTCCATAACACTGCCGTCATCGCGAAATTTGGCACCGGTGGTATTGCCTCCCACTACCAGCACCTCTCCGGTTGGCAGCGGAATTAACTGGTGAAACTTGCGCTTGTGATTCATATCAGAGGTGCCGCGAATAACCGGCACCGGGCCGTTCAAGTCCACCGTGAACGCATTGCTCTCGGCGCCAGTGGCGTTGCCACCCCAGCTGCCGTCGTTGCGCCCGGTAATCAGCAGCTTGCCGACATCGTAGGTGAGCTGAATGCCACCGGCGTGATTGCGATCAGCGTCCGGGTTCGCTGCTCGCGAATCACCGTTTCCGCTGGTACTGATCATCTGGTTTTCGACCTGATCCCAGTAGTGATAGACGTTACCGTTGGGGGCCACACTCAGCAACGGAAACGAGTTATCGCGACCGCGTTCGTTGTTACGCTGCCGCATGTTGATAAAGTCGATACCGTTTAGCACGCGCCAGCCTTCATCCGGATCCCAAAGGTCCGGGTTGCGCGTATTGGTTGAAGAGCCGAGAGCAGTCAGGATGTTGCCGTTGCCCATCGTCAGCGTGGTTGGATACCAGCGTCCACCGCTGGCCATATTCTCAATTGAATTCCACTGATTGTCGCGATAGTTAAACAGCGTGGTCCAGGGGCTATTGCCCTGGTTGCGTCCACCGTTCACGAAAACCTGACCATCGTGCGTCATCGACAGTGCCGCGCAAAACATGTTGTGGCCGTCGTGCAGGTTCTCTATGAACTCGCCGGTTTCCGGATTCCATGTCGCACTAAAAGTGCGTTCAGTCGTTGGCCAGGTGCGTCGCTCGGAACCGGAATAAGTTAGTATGCGACCGTCAGGCAGGTTTGCCATGGACACCGCGACATGGGGCCAGCTGAGTACGTCGCCCCAGGTACCGACATCTGCCGGATTGCCGGTGGCAGCACCAAAGACCGGTGGCTCAACAGCGGTCGCCTCGGTCGGTTCAGTGTCAGACTGCACTGGTGCACTCACTATCGTGGAACCACTGTCACAACCTGATACAACTGCACTCGCGACCAGTACAGCAAATAAGTATTGACGCATTCGGCACACCGATAAGCTTGACGTATTAGGTGCTTAGCGACATCTCTTAATGCTGACTTTAAGTATACTTATCATCTATCTGTCCGTATGAGCGGGCCGCTACGCGTTTTGTGGACTCCGCAACTGCACTTCGATAGAGCGAGGGTAATGAGAGGCATTTTCCACTACCCTCAGGCGCGCTTTCGTGTGCGTACGTGCCGCGCTCAGACGCCAGACATCGTGCTGCATTGCGCAGAACGTGCAAATGCCGGCAGAAGAGCCATACTTATGCTGGGTTGCGGCCCAGCACGCCGCATGAATTCCACACATCGAGTACTCGGAAAACCATGTCAAAACCGAATCCTAAACACCTGGCCGCAGCACTGCTGGTCACTGCATCTGCCGTTGTCATCAATGCCTGCGACAGTGAGAGCGCCATCGTAGAGACCGGCGACAACGAACCTGAAACCAGCGCTCCCACGCTCACTGAAACCTCCGTAACAGGCGCCGGCGATGCGAGCAGCACCTCATTGATGAACTACACCATGCCTGCCATCACCGGCGGCGATACACGCGAAAACGCCGTGGTGATGATTCCCGCGGGTGAAGCGCCGGACGGTGGCTGGCCGGTCATCGGCTGGGGCCATGGCACAGTCGGCGTAGCAGATGCATGCGCACCGTCAGCGAGCGACACACTGTCGAACTACGCGCCTTACCTGAACAGCTGGCTCGCCGCCGGCTATGCCATCGTTGCACCGGACTATGAAGGTCTGGGAACCCCCGGCGGACACCCATACCTGCATCTCGACAGCCAGGGACGCTCATTGAACTACGCCGTTGCAGCCGCCACCGAAGCATTCCCGGAACTATCGAACAACTATGCGCTGGTTGGCCATTCACAGGGCGGGCATGCGGTACTGGGGGCAGCGTCCCTCAGTGCGGAAAACCCGGAAATCAACCTGGTCGGTGCGGTCGCGATTGCACCAATCACACAGGTACTGGCACAAAGCGACATACTTGAAGGCATCTACACCAACGCTGGTTCATCCGATCAGGAGCGAGTTGGAGCCGCTGTCGCCGACCTGGCGTTCAGCGCACTTATCGTGCATGGCATCGAAACGGCTTTTGCCGACTTCGACGCGAGTGTGTTCTACGGTGACGATGGCCAGAGTCTGCAGCAATCAGTCGAAACTGTGTGCCTCAGTGATCTGACCACACAGCTGGCTGCCAGTGTGCCGCCGGTGTTGCTTGCGCAAAACTCGGTTGCCTCATTCATTGATCCATCCATTGTCGAGGACGAAACAGTGTTAGCGTACTTTGAATCCGTTGAGCCCGGTGCCCGTACCCTCAACGCACCGACGCTACTGGCGCAGGGCCTGTCAGATCTGACGGTTTTTCCGGACTCAACCATCGCTTTGCAGAGTCAGCTTTCAGCAGTCAGCGATACCGATGTCATTCCACAGCTGGAAACTTACTTAGGCGCCACCCACACGGGGGTTTTGCAGGCGAGTTTTAACGATGCAATTGCTTTTGTGACCAGCCGGTTCACAGCGCAATAGCGACGCTGTTCACAGCAGTATCCTATACCCGTTATCCGGGGCGCACCCTGCCCCGGTGTTGAATAAATCCGCGCGAGAGAAGCAACAAAACAAACCAACTCCCCTTATTTTTGATACTGTACGAGTAATAGGGAATCAATGTGATCGAGGAGAACATCACCAACCGGAAGTCGACATGACCGTTTGCCCGGAAACACTGCGCGTAGTGCCAGTTTTTGCAGACCTTAACGACGAGGCATTGCAACAACTCGCAATTACCTGCAGGCACCACACGTTCAAGAAGAACACACGCATCATTCAGCAGGGCGAGATCGGCAAGCACCTGTACATCATCGAAAGCGGACGTGTAAAAGTATTCGTCTCGTCAGAAGACGGCCGCGAAATCACCATCAATGAAGAAGCCGCCGGTAGTTGCATCGGTGAGATTGCCCTGCTCGACGACGAGCCCCGCTCCGCCTCTGTAGAGACACTGGAAAAAACCGAGGCGATTGCCATTTCAAAAAGTGCGTTTCAGGCCTGTGTTACTGAAAACCCGACAATTGCGTTTGAGATAATCCGCACCCTGACTCGCCGTTTACGCTCTGCCACGGGCGGTATAAAAAGCCTCGCACTGGACAACGTCTACCGCAGACTGTCCGCCAAACTTAACGAACTGGCCACCGACAGCGACGACGGTGTGCGCCGCGTCCAGCAACGCTATACCCACCAGGACCTCGGCAACATGGTCGGTGCCTCGCGCGAGATGATCAGCAAAGTTATGGCAGAACTGGTTAAAGGTGGCTACATCGAATTGCAGGATAAGAAAATAACGCTTTGCAAGACATTGCCGAGGGACTGGTAGGTTTCAGTCAGGTCTTCAGAGGGAGCGATCGTGCGATCGACGGCTCCATTAGTTGACCTGCCGATAAGCCACCTGCAACCTGAGTTGCGTTCAAAAGCGACATGCTAAGTACACGAGTTCGTCCAACGGGGTTGAACTCCCACCTGAAGCACTGCGCATGTAGCTCGCATTCGTGCCCGCAATTCAAATCATCACACCAAACTCAAATTTGCCGGTGAGTCGATCCCCGATCGACGAACTCCCCTACTTGGCATGCCGCTTACAGCTGCCGTAAATCACGACAACCCGAAATCGCACTCAAAAGCGACATGCTAAGTACACGAGTTCGTCCAACGGGGTTGAACTCCCACCT
>CAYMFQ010000176.1:0-4111 GCA_964389335.1 uncultured Granulosicoccaceae bacterium | reverse complement strand
TCAAAAGCGACATGCTAAGTACACGAGTTCGTCCAACGGGGTTGAACTCCCACCTGAAACTACTGTGCAGGTAATCCACGCTCGTGCACACAATCGAATTATCGCCAAACTCAAAGCTACCAGGGAGACAATCCTCGATCACCCCCAGCCATAAGCCCACAACCAATCAACACTGAAAAAAGAATAAACCCGCACCAGAACCCGCCAAACACCCTCAACCTGTTGACCCTGCTGGCGGGATGCAACACACTTCACGGGTTACTCACATTGAAAGGAACCGGCCTTTGCAATATCTGGCACCTCAAAATACCGAAGACGCAGTGGCACTGCTGTCAAAGTCAAAGGGCAGCGTACATGTGCTCGCTGGTGGATCTGATTTACTGGTTCGCATGAAAGGCGGCTATATCGAGCCGGACGTTGTCGTCGACATCAAACACATCAAGGCGATGAACGGCATTAAGAAAACCGCCAACGGGTTTTCTATCGGAGCCGCTGTGTCGTGCGCCAGCATGGGTGAACACGCCGCACTCAGCAAAGCCTGGCCAGGGCTGGTCGAGGCAGCCAATCTGATCGGCTCGGACCAGATACAGGGGCGCTGCACGATTGTTGGCAATATGTGCAATGCGTCGCCCGCAGCGGACAGTGTGCCTGCGTTAATCGCTGCAAATGCCGTTGCTATCGTGCAGGGACCACGTGGCTCTCGTGAGGTCGACGTGGCAAAGATCGCCACCGGCCCCGGAAAAACCTCGCTAAAGAAAGGCGAAGTCGTCGAATCCATTCTGTTGCCGCCGCGCAAGGCCAAATCAGCTGACGCATACCTGCGCTTTACGCCGCGCACAGAGATGGACATCGCCGTGGTCAGCGCCGCGGTCAATCTGAAGCTCGGCGCGAAAGGCGTTGTTGAAGAGGCGCGCGTGGCACTCGGTGCCGTTGCTCCGAAGGCACTGCTGGTACCTGCCGCTGGCAAGGCACTGGTCGGCTCCACACTTGACGACCAGGCGCTCGAAAAACTCGTGGCCGCCTGCGCCAAGGCCTGCGCGCCCATCGATGACAAGCGCGGAACGGTCGAATTCAGAACCCGTGTCGCCACAGTTCTTGCCAAACGTGCGGCTATATCCGCCTACACTCGAGCCGGAGGAAAACGCTAATGACTATGCTTGTCTCAAGCACTATAAACGGCGACGCTATAGAGTTCGCCTGCGAACCCAATGAAACTCTGCTCGATGCGTTGCGTGATCGTGTTGGCCTGACCGGTGTTAAAGAAGGCTGTGGCACCGGCGACTGCGGTGCCTGCAGCATCATGCTCGACGGTGCACTTGTCTGTTCCTGCCTGGTGCTCGGCGCGGAAGCTGAAGGCCGCTCGGTGGAAACCGTTGAAGGCATGAGTGATGGCGAAAAGCTGCATCCGTTACAGGAGAAATTTCTGCAGCACGCAGCGCTGCAATGCGGCATCTGTACTCCGGGCTTCCTAATTGCAGCGAAAGCGCTGCTCGATAAAAACCCCGATCCAACCGAGTCGGAAATTCGCTATGCACTGGCGGGCAACCTGTGCCGCTGCACTGGCTACGACAAGATTGTCCGCGCCGTACAGGCAACTGCCAAGTCGATGAAACCGAAAGCTGCGAAAAGCAAGTCGGTCAAGAAAGCCGCGGGAGCGAAATAGCCATGGGAATAGATAAACCATTTACCGAGCGCGCTTTTAAATCAGTCGGCACCCGACCGGTACGACCCGACGGCGTTGACAAAGTTACTGGCCGTGCACGCTACGGCGCCGACTTTAATATGCCCGGTCAGCTTACCGGACTGATCCTGCGCAGCCCCCATGCTCATGCCACGATCAAGAAGATCGACACCAGCAAGGCCGAGCAACTGCCTGGCGTCAAGGCGGTTATCACTGCCAAAGACTTTAAGAACTTCAAGAAGCTCGACGACGACCTGCAGGAAATTCTCGACAACAGCATGGCTCGCAAAAAAGCCTGGTACGACGGCCACGCCGTTGCTGCCGTTGCTGCCGTTGATGCAAAGACCGCACGTGCTGCACTGAAGCTGATTGATGTCGAGTACACCGTACACAAGCACGTGACCGACGTTGACGCCGCGGTACAGCCCAAGGCTCCGGTACTGCGCCGCGACTGCTTTACCAAGGGCGTCGACCCGACACCGAGCAAGCCTTCCAACATCGCCTCCCGATCCGAGTTCGGTCACGGTGATGTCGATGCAGGCTTTGCCAAGGCTGACGTGGTTATAGAGCGAAACTTCCGCACCGGTCAGTCTCACCAGGGCTACATTGAGCCACACGCCTGCGTTGCGAGCATTAGTCCCGACGGCTCCGGTGAACTGTGGGTGTGCACTCAGGGGCACTTTGTGTTTCGACAGCAGTGTGCGGCGATGCTTGATATGGACGTGTCCAAGCTGCGCGTAACCTCTTCAGAGATCGGCGGCGGTTTCGGCGGCAAGACACACATTTGGCTTGAGCCTGTGGCCATGGCGTTGTCGCGCAAGTCCAATCGACCGGTCAAACTGGTCATGACTCGTGAAGAAGTGTTCCGCGCTTCAGGTCCGACCAGCGCCACCTCTATTGATATCAAGATCGGTGTCACCAACGACGGCACCATAACCGCCGGTGAAGCGGAACTGCGCTACACCAGTGGCCCGTACGGAGGTTCGTGGGCAATGCTCGGTGCGATGACTGCATTCGCCTGCTACGACATGGAGAACGTTAAGACTGTCGGTCTCGAGGTGCTCGTCAATCGCCCCAAGACCACCGCCTACCGCGCACCATCCGCGCCCATGGCAGCATTCGCAGTCGAGAGCCTGCTCGACGAACTGGCCGCCAGTATCGGTATGGATGCGGTAGAACTGCGTATTAAAAACGCAGCAAAAGAAGGCACTCGCGCCAGTTACGGTCCGGTCTATGGCCCAATCGGTATTGGCCCCACTCTCGAGGCAGCGAAGAACCACCCGCACATGCGTGCGAAGCTCGGTGAAAATCAGGGCCGCGGTATGGCCTGTGGTTTTTGGTTTAACTTCGGCGGACAGTCCTGCACCGACCTCAACATCGGCGTTGATGGCAGTGTCACGCTGACAGTCGGCACGATCGATGTCGGTGGTGCGCGCGCATCACTGTCTTTGGTTGTTGCTGAAGAACTTGGCATCAGCTACGAAGACGTTAAAACCGTTATTGCGGATACCGGCTCACTCGGCTACAACGAAATGACTGACGGCAGCCGCGGCACCTTTGCCAGTTCCATGTCGGCTATACAATCGTGCCGTATGGCGATTGAAGACATGCGTCATCGCGCTGCCAAAATGTGGGAGATTGACGTCGACGATGTGGTCTGGGAAGACGGCCACGCTCACGCAAGCGGACCGAGTAACCACGCACCGTTGTCAATCGCTGACATCGCAGCCAAAGCCGGGCGCACTGGTGGCCCGATTGCCGGTCACGCACAAATTGTTGCTGATGGTGCTGGCGTATCGTTTGCCACCCACATCTGCGACATTGAAGTGGATAAAGAAACCGGCTCGACAAGAGTGGTTCGCTACACCGTGATACAGGACGCGGGCAAGGCTGTTCACCCAACCTACGTTGAAGGACAGTTCCAGGGTGGTGCAGCACAGGGTATTGGCTGGGCACTCAATGAAGAGTACATCTACGGCGAAGATGGCCGTCTGCAAAACCCGGGCTTCCTCGACTACCGCATACCAGTGTGTTCAGATCTGCCAATGATCGACACGCAAATACTGGAGATTCCAAATCCGAATCATCCGTACGGTATTCGGGGTGTGGGTGAAACGTCTATCGTGCCGCCACTGGCAGCCATCGGCAATGCGGTTTCAAATGCCACCGGTGTACGTATGACACAGGTGCCAATGTCACCGCCGCGTATTCTGGCAGCACTCGACGCGCAAGCTGAAAGTGCGGACGAAGAAGCCTGAACCCTGCGCTTTACGAAACAGCACGGTTAGCTGCACAGTTAACCGCCTAATTCGGTGATAACAAAACAGCGGTAAAAAGCCAGCAGCGAACAACGCTGCTGGCACTTTGTAACCCTTCACATTGACCGTTCGCGAACGCTTTTTGAGTGCACCCGCATTCAGTAAGAAAGCA
>CAYMFQ010000175.1:2403-11268 GCA_964389335.1 uncultured Granulosicoccaceae bacterium | reverse complement strand
TTTTTTAGTGACAGCTATTTATCTGCGTGCTATTGCAGCACTGCGTCGATACCGTGAATGATACCGTTGGTAGCGGTGACATCGGCTTCAATTACCTCTGCACCACCCACAGTCAAATCGCCATCTGTTGTCACAACGACGGGCCACTCGGCACCGCTTAACGTCGTTACATTTCCACCGTCCAGCGCGGTTGCCGCGGAAGCGTTAACACTGCCATCCACAACATGACCGAGCAGGATGGTGGTCAGTGCTGCTTCATCGGCAGCCAGGCCAGCCAGCAGCGCTGCATCGAGTGCGGCAAATGCATCATTGGTTGGAGCGAACAGGGTGTAGGTTTTGGTTGCATCAGCCAGTGTGTCTGCCAGATCAGCTGATTGAACCAGTGATACCAGCGTGCTGTATTCAGGCATACCCGCCAGTGTCGCAACTACATCGACGTCGGCCGGCGGTGTCAGCACGGTATCAATCTCGTGTACCAGGCCGTTTGATGTATTGATGTCTGCACGTGTAACCGTGGCATCGTTAATCATCAAAGCGGCACCGTCGAGAGAGATGTCGAGTAAGTCGCTGTTAGCGCTGGCGACTGAGGTGCCTGACAGGCTAATGGCAGTAGCGGAGTCGATCGACTGCTCTGAAATTACATGGTACAGCAGGATGTTGGTCAGTCTGTCTGTGTCTGCCAGCAGCGCGTTAACCGTATCGCCACCGAGTGCATCAAATGCCGCGTTGGTCGGTGCAAACAGTGTATAAGTTTGATCGGTGTTAGCCAGTACAGTACTCAGACCGGTGGCTTCCAACGCTGCGGTCAGAGTGCTGAAATTCTCGTCAGCCTGTATCACTGAGAACATATCACCCGTGTCAGGCTCAACAGAGTCGGTATCTTCAGGTGGAGTCAGAACCGCATCGATCTCGTGGATGATACCGTTCGACGCGTCGATATCGGCACGCGTTACAGTAGCATCGTTGATCATCAGCGAGTCGCCATCGAGGGTGATACCAAAGGTCGCACCATTGGCGCTGGCGACAGTGGTGCCGGCCAGTTCAGTTGCAGCACCGGCGTCAACCTGCTGATCGGCGATGACGTGATATAACAGAATGTCCTCCAGTGTGTCCGGGTCGGCCAGCAGCGCGTCAACTGCCTCGGTACCCAGTGCTTCGAACGCCGCATCATTGGGCGCAAACAGGGTGTAGGAACCCATGCTCGACAGCAGATCTGTCAGTCCGGCAGCGGCAATCGCAGCGCTCAGAGTCTCGAATTCCTCGTCGCTTTGCAGCACGGACATGATGTTGTTACCTGGATCCGGCACCAGGGTATTGGTGTCGTCGGTGTTTTCTGTGTCACCGCCGGTACCAGTGATCAGCGCGCTGTCACACGCGCTTAGGGTCAGGCAGAGGGCGGCCACGCCGGCAGCGGAAATCTGCCTGAGTTGTTGTGTTTTGAGTAGGGGGCTCATGCTTATTGCTCTTTTTCTAGCTGACAAATGCGATCCACGCTTAACGGATCCCTTATGCTATGTGCATCAACAGGAGTGTAGCTCATGCGTGCCGGCTTGCATTACCAACCTGTTGGGTTGCATCTGCATTACAATGAAATACCACCCTGTGGCCCCTTCCATTTGAATTGAGTAACGGATGAATCAGGAACTTTTTTCTCTCGACGGCAAAACAGCGCTCGTCACGGGTGCGACCTCCGGCATTGGAAAAAGGCAGGCAATTGCGCTCGCTAACGCCGGTGCGACCATTGTGGCGGTTGGCCGTGACGCCACCCGCCTCGACGAAACCATGCAGGAAATATCCAGCCGCGGCGTGGCGATTGCCGCAGATCTGCAAACGGTCGATTGTGCAGATTTACTGGCAGAGGCAGTGGCGCTGACTGGCCCGATTGATATCCTGTGTAACACCGCGGGCGTCAATTTGCGTGAACCCGCAGATGAAATCAGTCGCGAGAGTTGGGATCAAACAATCGCGCTTAACCTCACCGTACCCTTTTTTCTGGCGCGAGAAGTAGTGCCCGGCATGCGCAAACGTGGCGGAGGCAAGGTGATCAACATCGCATCCCTGCAGTCGGAACGGGCCTTTGCCAACAGTGCGGCATACGGTGCAAGCAAGGGCGGAGTTGCACAGCTGACCCGCGCCATGGCTGAGGCCTGGTCGTCAGATGGCATCTGCTGTAACGCCATTGCGCCTGGTTTTTTCCCGACATCGCTGACACAGGCGGTGTTCGATAATGCGGAACAGGCTGCGAAAAACGCGGCACAAACCGCCATGGGCCGCAATGGCGAACTCCGCGATCTGGATGGCATCACCATCTTTCTAAGTAGTGCCGCTTCTGATTACATCACCGGTCAGATTATCTATGTCGACGGTGGCTTTACCGCCAAGTAGATCCAGCCAGCGCATGACAGAAGCCAGCCAAAACGTCCTTACACCCCTTGAAACGCAGCAGACGCTGGATATCAGCCGGGTTGTAGGGAACCTGTTGCAGCGAGCTCTGCAGAACGTCGATTTGCAAACCTGCCTTGAGCGCGCCTGTGTTGAGCTGGTTGCCTGTGGTGTGCCGATCGGGCGTGCACATATCGCACTGAATACACTGCACCCGTTGTTTAAGGCGGTGTCCTACACCTGGTATCGAGAGCAATCCACCAGTGAGCGCTACTACCCGCATGCACCTGACGCCGGAAGCTGGGTGCTCAGCCCGTTTTACTTCATGATTCAGCATGGGGTAACTGAACTGCGGCGGCATCTGACTGGTAACGAACAAATGCTCGATTTCCCGCTGCTTGAAGAGCTGGCGGCAGAGGGCTTCTCTGACTACCGGGCCTATGCACTGCCATTTAAGGAACTCGAGGGTATTCAGGAGGAGCCCGAGGGGCTGGCCGGATCGTGGGCAACCGCGACACCTGGTGGCTTTACACAGGCCCGAATTAACGCCCTGCGTGAGGTTGAACTGGCGCTGGCGGTTGCGAGCAAGATACACATGGAATCTGCCCGCACGGTGAATATTCTCAATACGTATCTAGGCGCTGATGCCGGTCGGCAGGTACGACGCGGGCGCATCCAGCGCGGTGATGTCGAGTCGGTGAACGCGGTAATCTGGTACAGCGACATGCGTGGCTCCGCGGAGCGGGCGTCGCGTGTCAGTGGCAAAGAATTTCTGGACGACATTAATGACTATTTTTCCTGCACAGCAGGTGCAGTCATGGAGCAGGGCGGCGAAGTGTTACGTTTTATAGGAGACGCTGTACTGGCGATTTTTCCAGCGCGCGATGACGCTGAGGAAGCGCAGGCTTTTACCCAGGTGGTCAGTGCTCTGAAGTCTGCGCACGAAAAACTCAACGAAACCAATGGCAACCGACAAAAAGCGGGTAAGGATGAGCTGAGCTACGGTGTTGCAGTGCACTTTGGCGAGGTGTTGTTTGGCAATATAGGCGCACCATCAAGGCTTGAGTTTTCGGTGGTTGGCGAGGCCGCAAACGAGGTGGCGCGGCTTGAGTCAATGACGAAAACGCTGGGTATATCTACCCTGTTAAGTGAGTCTGTAGCCAGTCGCACATCGTTGCCAACCGTTGATTTGGGTCAGCATGAAATTGTCGGTAGCGATACCGTGTTGCACGTGTACGGCGTGCCCAACCTGAAGGATTGCTAAGCGTGGCAGAGGCAGTGTCTACCAAACAACAGGCTCAGGCAGACTGTAAAGGGCAACCGGGCAAAGTGGCGCCACTGGTCGATTTTAATCGCTGCGAAGCACAGGCCGACTGCGAGCGCGTGTGTCCGTACGACGTGTTTGCTATTCGCCCCATCACCGAGGCAGACAGAGCCGGGCTGAACTGGCGCGGCAAAATCAAAACCTGGGTACACGGTGCCAACAAGGCCTACACCCCCGGTGCTGACAACTGCCGTGCCTGCAAGCTGTGTCTCGATGCGTGTCCTGAGGGTGCAATTACACTGGTAAAGCGCAGCTGAGCGGCTGCCGTACGTAGCCGGTAAAGGTGCTGTGTAGATGCCAGGTATCCATGTCTGAGGTGTGTTTGCTAACCACCCTCATGACAGAAAGTCGATAGCGGCACTATTCGCTATCGGGAGATTTGATTAAGATTAGCGCAACCAATTAGCCAGGCTTATACAGGGGACTACCAATGCGTTGGCAGCAAGGCAGAAGAAGCAGAAACGTCGTTGACCGACGTGGGGGGCGCACAGGCCGCGGAGCACCCGTGCGGCGCGGTGGCGGCTCGAAAATGGGTGGGCTGATGACTATCGGCATCGTGGTTGCCGGTCTTATTTTTGGTTTCAATCCAATGAAGCTGCTGAACATGACCGGTGGCGGGGGCGGCGGCGGCTTCCCCGGTGGTGGTGGGCCACTGGCGCCCAGCAGTGGCGGTGTACAGTACGATTCCAGCGCTCAAAGAGACGACGAAGCCGGACAGTTTGTCGCTGCCGTGCTTGGCTATACCGAAGATACCTGGACCGAGATTTTTAAGCAGTACGGCGCCAGGTACCAGCCGCCCAAGCTGGTCATGTTTGAAGGGTCGGTGCGCTCTGCCTGCGGCACACAAAGCTCTGCGGCGGGACCGTTCTATTGCCCGGGTGATAGCCAGGTCTACATAGATACGTCATTCTTCCGCGAGCTTCAGCGCATGGGTGCGCCGGGTGACTTTGCCATGGCCTATGTCATTGGTCACGAGGTTGCCCACCATATACAAAATCTGGAAGGCATATCGATGAGTGTGCAGCGCCGTCAGCGGCAGGTATCGAAAGTTGAAGCGAATCGGTTATCGGTTCTGACCGAACTGCAGGCTGACTGTTATGCCGGTGTATGGGCGCACCACACGCAGAAGCGCACAAAGTTTCTGGAAGAGGGCGATCTGGCCGAAGGCCTGAATGCCGCGGCACAAATCGGTGACGACGTACTGCTGAAAAAGGCCGGCCACACACCGCATGAGAGCATGTACACACATGGCTCCTCACAACAGCGGCAGCAGTGGTTTACTGAAGGTCTGCGTAACGGCAAGGTCGAGAACTGCAATACCTTCCGTCAGGCAGGCGTGCAGTTGCAGTAAGTGAGTGGATAACAGCCGCGGTACGCCGCGGCTGTTTTTTTATCGTTCTTTGCTAAACGGCACACCGATCGCTTTCGGGGCAATCGCTTTGCCGATAAACCCGGCCAGAAGTACCACCGTCAGGATATACGGCAGCGCCTGAATAAACTGCACCGGCACTTCACCAATGACTGGCAGTTCTATGCCCTGCAAGCGGATCGACACCGCGTCCAGAAACCCAAACATCAAACACGCAAGCATGGCCGGCAGCGGGCGCCATTTGCCGAAGATCATGGCGGCTAGCGCAATGTAGCCCTGACCCGCAGTCATCTCTCTGGCAAACGCTGCATTTTGCGCGATGGCCAGATAGGTACCGGCAATACCGCACAGTGCACCGGCAATCATCACCGCTGAGTAGCGCAGCCTGCTGACCGAGATACCGGCGGTATCAACGGCAAGCGGATTTTCCCCCACAGCGCGCAGACGCAGACCGAAGCGTGTTTTGTACACGACCCACCAGGTAATCGGCACGGCCAGCAACGCCACATAGACCAGCAGGTTGTGGCCGCTGATAACACTGTCGTAGAACGGCCCGATAATTGGTATTCCGCTGATACTGTCTGCCAGTGGTAACTGCATCGGCATAAAGCGCGCGTCGCTGCCGAGCGCCGGCGTCTGGCCGCCCTGTGAAAACCACGCGATACCAAGCACGATGGTGAGGCCGGAGGCGAGTACGTTTATGGCAAGGCCACTGACGACCTGATCACCGCGGTGTGTAATACAGGCAAAGCCGTGTACCAGCCCCAACAGGATACTGACCACCACCGCACCGGCCAGTGCCACCCAGGGTGATCCGGTAATTGCGGCTAGTGTGCCCGCGGCAAAAGCGGCCGACAGCATTTTGCCTTCAAGGCTGATGTCGATGATGCCGGAGCGCTCTGAAAAAAGGCCAGCCATGGCACAGAGTATCAATGGTGTTGATACGCGCAGTGTCGCATCGAGCGTCGACAACAGCGTTGCGCTATCCATGAGTTGTCAGCGCCGGTGCCGGTCGAATGGCAAGCCAGATTCGAACGATTAATGGCCGCAGCATTAGTGCCAGCGCGCCTGAAAATAAAATTATAAGCCCCTGTATGGCGACCACCATTTCACGCGTTATTTTGGGTACCTCGAAGGCGAGCTCGGCACCGCCCTGATACAAAACACCAAACAGCAAACTCGCCATAATAATGCCCACCGGATGGTTACGCCCCATCAGCGCCACAGCAATACCGGTAAAGCCGTAACCCGCAGTAAAGTTAAGCAACAGTCGATGGTGCACCCCCATGATCTCATTGACGGCGACAAAACCTGCCAACGCACCTGAGATGCACATGGTAATAACGATGATGCGTTTGGGTTTGATGCCTGCGTAGATAGCGGCGGATTCACTTTGGCCGGCCGTTCTGAGTGCATAACCCCAGCGCGTTTTCCAGATATAAACCCAAACCAGCAGACAACAAATCAGTGCGAATATAAACGACAGGTTTAGTGGTGTGCGGGTCACTTCGATACCGCCCAGTGCCAGTACCTCATGCATAAATGGCAGCCAGGCAGCGCTGTCGAACTCGCGAGTCTCCGGCGACATACTGCCAGGCATAATCAATACATTCACCAGCAGGTAAACCATCAGTGAAGACGCAATAAAATTAAACATGATGGTGGTGATAACAATGTGGCTGCCGCGGTAGGCCTGCAGCCATGCGGGTATAAACGCCCACATGGCACCGAACAGCCCCGCCATGGCAATGCCAATGGGGATTAGCAGGATGGCGGGCAGGTGCCGGTCGAGCAGTAAAAACGCCAGTGCAACCCCAAGTCCGCCGATATAGGCCTGGCCTTCACCACCGATGTTAAACAGGCGTGCGTGAAAGGCTATTGCGACTGCCAGGCCGGTAAAAATAAAGTTAGTGGTGTAGTAAAGCGTATAGCCCACCGCTTCATCGTAGCCGAATGCACCGTTGATCATTATCGCCACAGCTTCAACCGGGTTTTCACCGATGGCGAGAATAATAAGCCCTGCTACAAACAGCGCCATCATGATATTCAGCAGCGGTATCAGCAGTACTTCAATCCATGCCGGTAGTTCGATATCGCTGGTGGTCACGTGGCACTTTCCCCCGTAACTGAAAGAGCGGGGTCCGGCATGGCGTTGGCCATCATCAGGCCAAGGGTGGTCTTGTCGGCTTCGCGGCCGTCCATGCTGCCGACGATTCGACCTTCAAACATAACGAGTATGCGATCACTCAGTGTCATAATTTCATCCAGTTCAACTGATACCAGCAGAATGGCGCAGTTGGCGTCGCGCATGTCGATGAGTTTCTGGTGAATAAGTTCGATAGCGCCGATATCAACGCCGCGCGTTGGCTGGCCTACCAGCAATACGGAAGGTGACTGATCGAGTTCGCGCGCGAGTATCAATTTTTGTTGATTGCCACCGGAGAAGCTGGCTGACTTGAGCGTCGGGTCTGGTGGTCTGACATCGAATGCCTGCATCAGTTTTTTACAGGCCTCGCGAATACGCCTGATATTTAGAAACATGCGCCAGTTAAATTTGTCGCGGTTCTGATATCCCAGCACGGATGACTCTGCCGCACTAAATGATTTAATCAGGCCCAGTCGCAACCGATCTTCAGGTACGTGCTGAACGCCGATATCCCGCATGTCACTCGGGCCTAACGGGTTTTTTGCAGAGACCCGATGTCCGTTAATAGTGAACTCGCCCGTGTCCGGTGCCTGAATACCGGCCAGCACTTCCAGCAACTCGCTCTGGCCATTGCCGGCTACGCCTGCGATACCAACGATCTCGCCGCGTTTAACTTCAAAGCTGATATTGTCGAGTTGTGTGAGACCGCGATCATCGGTAACAGTAATTTGTTTAACATCGATACCCGCTTCGCTGCTGGTTGGCGCTACTTTGTCAAAGTGTTGCGTTTCGAGCTTGCGCCCCACCATGAGTTCGGCCAGTTCTCCGGTGCTGGTATCAGCGGTGCGATGGGTAGAGACAATTTCCCCGAGCCGCAACACTGAAACGTTATCGGTGATATCCATGATCTCGCGCAGCTTGTGTGTGATCAGGATAATCGTCACGCCTCGTTCTTTTAGCGCTTTTAATACGCGAAACAGCTGGTCGGCCTCCTGTGGAGTCAGTACACCGGTTGGCTCGTCGAGGATGAGAATTTCGGCATTTCGATATAGCGCTTTGAGAATTTCGGTGCGTTGCTGCTGCCCAACCGGAAGCTCACCGGTGATGGCATCGAGCGGTACACTAAGCTGGTACTCCGCCGCCAGATGTTGCAGCACTTCGTGTGCGTTCTCTTCGCTTTTTTCAAGTGATGCGCTTTGCTCTGCACCGAGTAACACGTTTTCAAGAACGGTGAATGTGTCGACCAGCATAAAGTGCTGATGGACCATACCGATTCCTGCATCGATCGCGTCGCGAGAGCTTTTAATTCGTGTTGGTGTGCCGTTGATCAGTATCTCGCCACTGTCGGCCTGGTAGAAGCCATACAGGATACTCATCAGGGTTGATTTGCCGGCGCCGTTTTCCCCAACGATGCCGTGAATGGAGCCGCGTTCAACTTTCAGGTCGATATCTTTGTTCGCCTGAACCTGACCGAAGCGTTTACAGATTTTTCTAAGTTCGATAGCGAAGGGAAGGCTTGTGCCTTCTGTGCCACCGTGCGACGTTCCGTGGTCTTGCGAATTGGTATGCATAGACAGATAGGAGTGATAGCGGTGGGGGTTGGGGCCGCCCCCCCCCCCAAAAATAAACAAAAATAAGAAAATT
>CAYMFQ010000175.1:0-2393 GCA_964389335.1 uncultured Granulosicoccaceae bacterium | reverse complement strand
TTTGGTAGCCATAGACATATCGGGGGGGTCGCGGGGGGGTGGCTCCCGGCACCGCCACCGAAGTTACACTAGTAGTCGCAAGTGTTGTTGCTGGTGTAGTCGTGTACGGTGATATCGCCTGCGATGATCGCCGCAGAAACTTCTTCGATTTTGGCTTTCATTTCATCACTGACCAGTGACTCATTGTGCTCGTCCAGTGCCCAGCCAACCCCTTCTTCAGCAAGGCCCAGTACCTGAATACCCGGTGTGAAAGTGTCGTTCTTGGAATCCATGAAAACATTGTAAGCGGCAACGTCAACGCGCTTCAGCATTGATGTCAGCATGGTGCCAGGCTGCAGGTAGTTCTGGTTGGAATCAACGCCAATCGCAAGCTTGCCAGCATCTTTGGCGGCCTGATAAACACCGACACCGGTGCCACCTGCGGCTGCATAGACAACGTCAACACCGCGCTCGAACTGGCTTTTTGTCAACTCGCTGCCACGACCCGGATCGTTCCACGCGGCGGGGGTGGTACCAGTCATGTTCTGTACGACTTCAGCGTCGCCGTTGATGTGCTTAGCACCCTGTTCGTAACCGCAGCCAAAGCGGCGAATCAGCGGGATATCCATACCGCCGACAAATCCGACCTTGCCTGATTCGGAAGCCAGTGCCGCCAGTGCGCCCACCAGGAAAGAGCCTTCATGTTCTTTAAACACGATGGAGCGGACGTTTGGCAGATCGACGACCATGTCGATGATCGCAAAGCGAGTGTCAGGAAATTCTTTCGCGACTTTTTCCAGTGCCGGTGCCTGTGCGAAGCCTATGCCGAGTACCGGGTCAGCGCCGCGCTGTGCCATGCGGCGCAGTGCCTGCTCGCGCTGTGCTTCGTTGGTGACTTCGAATTCGCGGTATTCGATACCGGTTTCGCTTTTGAATTTCTCTACGCCGTCGTAAACGCCCTGGTTGAACGACTTGTCGAACTTACCGCCCATGTCGAAAACCACAGCGGGGCTGATTTCTGCAGCGCTGGCTGCGCCTGTTAGCAATGCGGTGGCAGCGGCGCCAAAAAGCATTGTTTTAAGGGTACTTTTCGGGAAAAAATTCATGAATTGTCCTCGGTTGTGATTAGAGCTCATCGCGCTGGCTGCCGAGCGGACGACAGGTGGTGCAAGCGCAGCAGCCCGGCTGGTTGTTTCCACCGCGATAGCATGTGGCAAACCTGTCACGATAGCAAGCCGATGGTTCACTCACATCGGCATTGATGCCACTATTCCGCTACGATATCGCCCCCTTCGCATAACAACTGGTCGCTGAATAATGTCGTCCTTTCGCTTTTTGCGAGCAGCGTCCACCCGCGTCTCTGCTGTCTACGCCGCACTGTTCCTGCTGACGTGCCTGAGCCTCGTCTATCTGCCCCAGTGGTTTGTGCAGGTCGGCCTGACAACGGCCGAGATCGGGACGATTCTGGCGGTAGCTGCCGTAGTGAAAGTGCCGCTGACACTGGTGTTTGGCACCACCGCCGACATGCTCGCAAACCGTAAGGGTGTATTGCTGTTTGTCAGTGCGCTACTCGTCTTTGCGATGCCCGTGTTACTGGTGGTTCGCGACTGGTTCTGGCTGTGTGTTACCTGGGCGCTGATAGGCGGGCTTATTTCCACCTGCATTCCGTTAACCGATAGTGTGGCGGTTAATACCGTGCGGCGCGATGGTGCGAGCTACGGTCGGATGCGCATGTGGGGGTCACTGAGTTTTCTGCTGGTGAGTTTGTCTGCAGGGTGGTTAATAGATGATAGAGGCGATGCTGCACTGATATATCTGCTGATTATCGGTGCGCTGCTGGTATGGTTATGCGTACTGGGTTTGCCTCGCCATGAAGTGTTGGGCCAATCAGCGCCGGTGGCAGCGACACCGGCTGACGCCGCAGGCAACACAGTGACGCGGTCGCCGGTGAACACTGGCTTTACGCTAATGCCAGTTGTTCGTCTGCCTGGCTTTCTGTTGTTTCTGGTCGTGGCGGCCACTCTCATGGCAAGCCATGCAGCGCTGTATAGCCTGTCGACCGTGTACTGGGTTGCCGCGGGTATTTCTCTGCCGGTTATTGGAATATTGTGGGCCACAGGTGTGGTGGCAGAGATCGGCTTTTTCTTTATTGCACGTACATTGGTTAATCAGTGGAGCCCCTGGCAACTGTTGCTGATTGCCGGAGTTGCCGGTGCGCTGCGCTGGAGTGTTACTGCCGTCGCTACCGATGTCAGTGTGCTGCTTGTGACCCAGGCTATGCACGCGGTGACGTTTACGTTTACACAACTGGCTGTGGTTACTTACATTGGCAATCGGGTGCCAGAGTCGTTAACGTCGAGCGCGCAATCGTTGTACGACAGCTGTGCACTTGGCGTTGTATTCGGGGCGGCGCT
>CAYMFQ010000174.1:0-11353 GCA_964389335.1 uncultured Granulosicoccaceae bacterium | reverse complement strand
GACGCACGTTACCTTCAACAATCTGAGACTGATCCTGTACCGTGGTAGTTAAACCAGAGGCAGAATTAATCGCAGTGATCGTCAGGGTGTCGACGTCATCAACACTGGCAGAGCTGGGCGCGAATACTGTGGCACTCAACGGAACAACTGTGCCAGTGGGTATCGTCAGGATTGGGCTACCCGCTGGTACTGTGACAGTCACAGTCTCTGTGCTGCCATCAGGCTGTCGAACCGTGATGGTGCCGGGAGTCAGGTTACCAATCTCCGTATCAGCTGCACCGTCGCCATCAGTATCGATTGACACAGTGTTGCTCCAGCCACCCTGAGAGTTGGTCGCACTCAGCTCTACAACTGCATCCGCGTTACCATTGTTCGCCAGAGTATGCGGGAACGATACTGTACCACCTACTTCAACCTGCTCACTGCCCGAAGGCGTCAGTGTCAGAGCGTGTACCGTGTTCACGTCGATCGCTTTTAGCATGGTGTCAGTTGCACCCGTTGCCGATGAGGTTACTTCCAGGAACAACGGATAGTCACCGTCAGAATCTGCATTCTCATCCAGGGTCTCGTCAGTGCCGTCAGCATCGTTATCAGCCACATAATTAAACAGTGCCTGTGTCTGATCAGATGGCACGCTCACGACTACAAAGATCTCGTAGTTAGTGGTGTTGGCCGGAATGATCGGCGTGCTGGTGACAGCACTTCCGGTTGGCGCACCAGCACCATCTGACAGAAAGAACTCAACATTCCAGCCAGCAGGCAGGCCGCCCAGCACACCGTTAACGTCATCGAATGAACCACCAGCACCCAGCTGATAAGAAGTCGCAACTCCGCCTTCGTTATCGATATAAACAGGGAACGTCAGTGTGTCACCAACATTTGCCACGATGGTATCAACTGCAACATAGTCAGGTGTGCCCAGTAGATCTTCATTAGCAGCCAGTGTACCGGTCGCATCATTGTGAATGTCCACAGCTGGCGCAACAATCAACTCCAGTCTGGCAGTCATAGAAGCCGTCTGATCCGGTCGTCCTGCAGAGGTAACTGTAACGAACGCATCGTAGTTACCGGCACCACTGATAGACGCAGGCAATTGCGCACGAATTGTTACAGTTTCAGTAACATTTGGATCAACTTCACCGACATCAACACCGAAGATCGCGTTAGTGTCAGCCAGTTGTACCGAGTTGGTCTCATCCCAAAACGTAAATACTGTGCCTGTTGGGAATGGTGCACCTGATGAATTCGCGATAGAAAGCTCGAGAATATCTCTCGTGTTACCAGTGTTGGTTACCTCAGCCTTAAAGACAACTGTTTCGCCCGCTGCTACCTGGTCAACCAGTTGAAACTGATTCAGGGCGTCGTCGTCCTGACCATCATTGATCTGGTCGCCAGTAGTGTTTTCACCGGTATCGGCGATTGCCACACCATACTCGCTATCAATAATAGTGAAAACCGGGTTAGTCGGAACAGGGCCGTCAATCGCACCGTCGTTATCCTGATCGGGAAATACATACGCCGTATTGGAGATAACAGAACCACCGGTTACCACTGCCGGGTCGTAACTCACCTTATAGGTTACCGACAAGGTGGTATTTGGTGGCAGAATGAGGTCACTGGCAGACAAACCGGGTACAGAGGCATCCAGCTGGTCACCGTCACCGTTGTAGTCAACGCCATCTGTGGTCTCATCAAGGTTCACCAAAAAGGGCAGTGTATCCCCGTTTGAAACCAGCAGACCGGCTGCTGTTGCACTCGCAGGAACGTACGTGGTATTTAGCGGAAACGCATCGTTGATGTTAACCGTTGAAGCTGGCGCATTACCGTTATTGTTGATAGTCAACGTGTAGGTAATTTCGTTTGCCGCCGCATTGTGGGTTGCACTCTTGGTCGCAACGACCACGGCATCCGCACTAACGGTGATGGTAGATTCCACGGTACCGTCTTCACCATCAAGCCCTTTACTAGCCGTGATGTCGACAACACTGTCAGGAACAAGCGTACCGGTCCCCTCTTCCGCTTCAGCAAGCAATGTAATACCGAGTGTTTCGTTTGCGAGTGCTGTTGATGGCACCTGCACTTCCACAACGATACTCATCGGAGAACCAGGATCCAGAGAGAATGAACCCGTTATTTCCGGCTCACCGGATGTTGGCTGACCATCACCATTTACATCGTGATAGATAGTAATTGAGTCAGCGTTTAGATCGTCAAGCGTGCTGTTGTCGTCAGTGGCTAACAAATCAAATATGTCACTGCCGTTACCAGTATTCTCGAGAGAATACGACAGATAAACGGGCTGACCCGGAGAAGCTGACAGCGCGGAGTCTGAACCAATACTGGCTGAGTACACCTGCGCTACTGTGACAACGGCTTCGTTACTTTGTGCGGAATATACGTTACCGGCAGCATCCTCATACGTGACGGTTGCACGGTTCTTAATCGTTTGACCAGCCTCTGTAGCCGCGTAAACTGCTGACACCGCTCCCGCGGCGAGCAGAGTAGACGCGACTGGCAAAAGCAGCCATCTTCGCCTTTGGTTTTTTAGATTCATTAATATTGACCTGTGAATGAACTTGTCGACGCGAACTCGCCCCTGACACCATAAAACTGCTGTAATGCAGCTTTAACGCAGTGCTGCACGCACACCTAACTGCCCTATTGAACAAACCCGCACATCACACTCAACATCCGAACACACAAGCCTGAAGACAGGTGTATCGAAACGCTTTGTTTTCCGTGTAATAGCGGGTCATATCAATAAGCCTGGCAGGCGCACGCACCGTCTTATTATTTAAGTGAACTGGCTTACTTCACACGCACGCGATAGCTGTAAAACTGCTTGCCGCCATCGCCTTCAATCGCTGCCGCAGGCAGCCACTGAATGTGGGTGTATTTTTCCGGTGGCACTATCTGCTCAACCACTTCGCCGTTTTGCTTGACGACAGTGCGAGTGACAGGTTCCGGCTCAAACGTGACTCCGCCATCAACGCTGACTCGCAGGCTGGCCCGCTGTTTGGCGTTGGCAGAGTTAGAGAGGTATTCAGTACCAGCGGGTACAGGACCGACGATCTTCAGACCTGATATATCTGAAGCGCCCTGATTGGTATAGGTGAGCTGGTATTCAACAATCTGGTTGGGTTCGACGTCTTCTGCAGCGACGAGATTTTCTTTGTTTTCTTTTTTCTCGACAACGAAAGCCGCCATGGTGCCCTGTACAGGGGCATTCGCATAGGTAGCAGTTGCGGTATAAAGGGGAAGCGCAACCGCCAATGCGGTAAGTAGTTTTTTCATCGCGTTACTCGAACCTGGTTATTTCAGAATATTTGCGCCCTCCCTGGTCGTAGTAATCTGTAAGGCAATTGAGCAAGTGATATACCGCGGCTTCGGCGTCGCTGATTCGATAGCTTGATACAGTTCAAATACCCGCAATGAAACTCGTGGCACCAATCAGCCGAAACTGCCAAGCACTTCACACCGGTGTCCATAGTCGGCAACGCATTGCTCTGCTCACCGGGTTATTCAAACCAATGGCAGCGGATGGTAAAGCGGGTTAAACTTCGGAAAAACTCTGCGAGTTACTGTGCCTGCCAAAAAACCACCAGTGATCGTCTGGCTGCGACGAGACCTGCGCCTTGAAGACAACCCTGCCCTGTATGCCGCTGCCGAGTCCGGGCAGCCTGTGCTCGTCGTGTACATCCATGAAAGCCCCGTTCACCAGAGCAATAAGAGTGGCGCCCGTAAGCACGATGAAAGCTGGTCTACCGGAGGTGCGTCAGGATGGTGGCTGCATCATTCGCTTACAGCGCTGTCGCAAAGCCTTAAATCAGCGGGTAACCGTTTGCGTATATTTAGCGGAGATGCCGGCCAGGTATTGCAATCGATCATTGACACCACTGAGGCCGATACCCTGCTGTGGAACCGTCGTTACGAACCACTCGCCATCGAAACCGACTCCGCGCTTAAGTCAGCATTCACTGAACAGGGTATTTCAGTGCAGTCGTATCCGGGCAACTATTGTCACGAGCCATGGCAGGTACGCCGTGAAGGCAAACACCCTTACCGCGTGTTTACCGCTTACTGGCGCGCATCGCTAAAGCACGACAGCCTGCCATTAACACCGACGGTTGATAAACTGCCGTCAAAGCGTAATTCGCTTGACGACGAGGTATCAGTTGAGTCGTTAAAACTATTGCCAACACTTGACTGGGACAGTCAGTTTGCCGAACACTGGATACCGGGCGCCGCCAGTGCACAACAACTGCTTGAGCGCCTGCTAGACGGCAAAATAGAAAACTACGACACCGGCCGTGACGTACCCGCCATTGACGGCACCTCGCGCCTGTCACCGCATCTGGCGTTTGGCGAAATCAGTCCGCGCCAGATTAACGCAGCCATAAGAGACAGGCTGCAATCAGGCACACTCGCTGACGACGACAACACGGAAACCTACCAGCGCGAAATTGGCTGGCGAGATTTTGCCAACCATCTGCTGTACCACTTTCCAGCCACCACCACCGAGCCACTTGACAGCCGCTTCGCCAGTTTCCCGTGGCGTAAGGTAAAGCCAGCCGAGCTTGAACAATGGCAACAGGGCCAGACCGGGATACCGCTGGTTGATGCGGGTATGCGGCAGCTATGGCAAATCGGCTGGATGCATAATCGGGTGCGCATGGTGGTGGGTTCTTTGTTAATCAAGAACCTGGGCTACCACTGGCTCGAGGGCGCCCACTGGTTCTGGGACACCCTGGTCGATGCAGACCTCGCCAGTAATACCATGGGCTGGCAATGGGTTGCCGGCAGTGGTGCAGACGCAGCACCGTACTTCCGGGTATTCAATCCGGTCAGGCAGGGTGAACGCTTCGACCCGGAAGGTGACTATGTCAAACAGTGGGTACCTGAACTGACCGGCCTGCCTAAGAAATATATCCATGCACCCTGGACCGCCCCGGCAGACGTCCTTGCAAAAGCCAACGTAAAGCTCGGCGTCGACTACCCAAAACCAATCGTCGATCTGTCCAGCAGCCGCAAAGATGCGCTGGCACGCTTTGATAAAATCAAACAGTCAAAATAAGCCGCGCTGTACTGCGCCTGTAATGTGGTTTTTGGTTTGGATGGGTGCTGTGTTCATTTGAAAAGGACTCTGCGTGGTAGCAGTCCGCGTATCAGGGGCGAGAGCCGTTGCGCCGCGCAGAGTCCGAGGTGCGTTTACGGTTATTTGTCTGCATAGTGCGAAGCCACGCGACAAAAACTATACTGCACAGATAACCATCGACCGAGAGTTCCCTTGAGTACAGAATCAGACAGCACCACAGCCATCAGCACTTTTACGCCGCCCGAGCAGTCAATGGCCGGTCAGGTAGTGCTGATCACAGGTGCCGCCGGCGGGCTCGGCAGCAGCCTCGCCAGAGCCGTATCGTCTCTCGGCGCAGAGTTGGTACTGCTCGACAAACACGAGCGCGGCCTGAATCAGCTGCACGATGAAATTGCCGACAACACCGGCGTACAGCCGGGGTTATATCCACTCGACCTGGCAGGCGCCAATGCCGACGACTACGACACCCTCGCCAAAACCGTAGCCGATACGTTTGGCAAGCTCCACGGCGTTGTGCACTGCGCTGCCAATGTCGGTCAGATTACACCGGCGCAGCAAATTGACATTAAACACTGGGTCAACACGTTTAACGTTAATGTGCATGGCCCGATGATGTTAACGCAGTCGTTGTTACCGCTGTTAGGCCAGACACAAAACGCCAGTATTACCTTTACCATCGATGACAAGCGCTCCGCTTACTGGGGCGCCTATGCTGCAAGCAAAGCGGCCATTGAAACATGGATGCTGTCACTCGCCGACGAACTAGACGGCATGCGCGACGACAATGGACAGCTTGCGATTCGCTGCAACGCCATTAACCCGGGCCCAATGCGCACAACCCTCAGACGCGCTGTTTTCCCCGGAGAAAGCCCTGAAGAAGTCCCTCTGCCGAACACAAAAGTTAACCCCTATCTGTACCTGCTAAGCCAAAGCTGCACCAGCAACCGAGAGGTCTTCACGCTCGACCCAGCCACTTGAGGCCAACTGTTCCCGCCAACACGCATGCGGTACACTGTTGTGTTCTAAATGCGTCTTAACAGGGAGTGGATCGATGAAAATTGCAGTGGCTGGCGACAGTGCCGGAGAGGGCCTGGCAAAACTGCTGGCAGAAGACCTGTCCCGCGACTATGAGGTGGCAGAAATATCACATACCGACTCGGGGCCGGACAAGTTCTATGCAAACCTGGCCGACCGCGTGTCTACCGCTGTTATTGAGCAACAGTACGACCGCGCCATCCTCGTGTGCGGCACGGGTATCGGCGTTTGCATTGCCGCCAACAAAGTCCCGGGCATTCGCGCCGCACTCTGTCACGATACCTACTCCGCCGAGCGCGCAGCGCTGTCAAACAATGCGCAAATCATAACCATGGGTGCGCGCGTCATTGGTGGCGAACTGGCCAAGAGTATTGCACGTTCATTTCTGGCTGAAACATTTGATCAAAACGGTCGGTCCGCCGGCAACGTACAGGCCATCGACTCGGTTGATAAGAAGTACCACCAACAGCAGTAATTACAACTGGCTAAAGTCAAAACTGAATGGCGCATCAATGTCGATACAATCGAGTATCGACAAAGTCAGTGGAATCGACTCCGGCACAAGCTCGCTGTTGAGGCAGGCAGCTCGACAGGCGGCCGACAAACTGCGCCCCGTGTCTACACCTTCCACCGTGACGCCTTTCATCTCACCGTTTAATACACTCATCAGCCGATGCCCGCGGCCGAGGTAGTTACCCAGGCGACTGTTGCGACCTCCGCCAACAGTGACATGTAAATCCCCCATGCCGGCCAGATCAAACGCGACCGGCACACCACCAACGCGCTGTTCCGGTATGTTCGAACCTTTTGCAATCCATTGACTCAGTACCAGCAGCTCGTGTACCGCCTGGTTATACAGTCCCGCCACCGGATTCTTGGCGCTGCCCGTATCAGTTTCATAGGCAGATATCATCGCGCTGACACCAATACATAAAAAGTTCTTTAACGCCGCACACGCCTCGACAGAAACAATGTCAGAGTCAGTGGTAATCCGGTAATAAGGCGTGGTAAAAAGCGCGCGCATCTCGTTAGCGGTATCGACACAGTGTGAAGCAAACGTCACGCGGGTGGGAATGCGCAGCGCGAGTTCACGCGCTATACACGGGCCGCCAATGCCAACAATGCGATTCATGCTTTGACCCGCCACCTGATCGACCGGATCAGTTGTAAGACTGCTGAGTGTATCGGCGTAGGTTAATGGCGCCTGCGAGTGTTCTCTCGCAACCAGGCCCTTGGTAACAAGCGACAATATCGATGGTGTGGCCTGAGCCTCCTGTATACGACCTGTCGCCCACGCTACCCCCGGACTGCTCACACCAATTACAATCACATCTGCTTCGGCCAGCAATGAAGGCTCGACATCGTCATTGCGAATACAGTGAATACCTTCCGACAGGCTGACGTTCAAGCCCGGGTGCATGCGCGTTGTGTTAACACTCTGCACGATGTCGTCGTCTAACGGAGATCCAACAACCGTCACGTCATTGCCTGCGTCGCAGGCCGGTACTGCCAGCGCGCTACCCATGACGCCGGCCCCGAGAATTACCACCCTGGTCATCGCTCTGCCTCGTTGTAGGGCTTGTTAGCCTGTGACTAGCGGATTAATTAATGCGCTGCTCGCTGTCAGCATCGAACACGTGCACGCGACTCGAATCAATATGAAAAGGCAGCACATCGCCACGCTGACAACGAATGCGCTCCGATGACACTGCTCGAATCATCTCGCCGGCAAACTGCAGGTGTACATGTGTTTCGGCACCGGTATTCTCAACAAACTCTACCGTGCCACGATAAGCACCCTGGTCAGACACTTTTACATCGAGCGGACGAATACCGACTCTGACGGACTGCCCTGCCGCTGCTTCAATACCGCCCTGCAGTTGCACCACCTGATCAGACAGCGACAGCTGCCCGGACTGCGGATTGTCGACGGCGCCGTTTAGAAAATTAATCGCCGGCGAGCCAATAAAGTCAGCTACAAAGGTATTCGCGGGTCGATCATAGACCTGCTCAGGTGTGCCTTTTTGTTCTATGTTGCCATTGCGCATAACCACAATCTCGTCAGCCATTGTCATGGCTTCGATCTGATCATGCGTCACATAAATAGTGGTTGTATCTAGCCGGTCGTGAATGCGTCTGATTTCATAGCGCATTTGTGCACGCAGCTTGGCGTCGAGGTTTGATAATGGCTCGTCAAACAGAAAGACACGCGGGTGCCGCACCAATGCGCGGCCCATGGCTACGCGCTGCCGCTGGCCACCAGACAGCGCTTTCGGATAGCGATCAAGGTAGGCTGTAAGGTCCAGTATCTCGGCTGCCTCTTCAACCTTTTGTTTAATCGATTCCTTCGGCTCTTTGCGCACCTGCAAACTAAAAGCGATGTTGTCAAACACCTTCATCTGCGGGTATAGCGCATAACTCTGGAAAACCATCGCGATATCACGATCGCGAGGGTGCACATCATTAATACGCTGCCCGGCAAAGCGGATATCGCCCTGCGTTACTTTTTCAAGGCCGGCAGTCATTCGCAAAAGCGTTGTTTTGCCACAGCCAGACGGACCCAGCAACACGACAAACTGCTTTTCCTCAATAGAGAACGACACGTTCTCCATGACCGTCACATTGCCATATTTCTTGGCGATTGAATCGTAGTCTACGGCAGACATTGGCGTATTATTGTGTCCTTAGCGCTTTGGTTTTTATTGTTAAGGCGGTTAATCGCATAGCATCACCCGCCCTGAACAGCGGCGGTGTTGCGCTGCTTGCCGGCAAACGCCACCATGTCTCGATTCAAGTCAGCTACCGCTGCATAGAGACGCCTGTAAATAGATAACAACTCACGGTAACTGTCTGACACCGCCAAACTCGGCTCCACCGTAATGGTGTGTTCGCCAGCCATCGCTTCGCTTGCAGCGGTAATGCTGTCAAACCAGCCCGCCCCGTATGCGGCAATCATCCCCGCTCCCAGAGCCGATGCCTCCAGTGTGGTGCTGATATGCACCGGCTTGCCTGACGCATCCGCCAGCATCTGTCGCCACAGTGCGCTGTTGGCGCCACCACCAATTGCAACATAGTGACTGATAGCCTGACCAACGTTGGCTTCCATATCTTCGGTACACATCACCTGATCAAGCGTTATTGCTTCAATTAGCGCGCGGTAAATGTGTGCCTCGCCATGGCTGCCACTGAGCCCGAGGATGACGCCGCGTGCAGATATGTCCCAGTGCGGATCCATAACGCCGGAAAAATAGGGCTGCACCAGTAAGCCATCTGAGCCGATCGGAATCGCGCTTGCCTCTGCTTCCAGTTGTTTGAACACAGCTGCATCGGCCCTGCCGCGTGCGACAAACTGATCGACGAACCAGTCAATCAAAAACGCACCGGACCGCAGACAGTTTTCAAGAATATAGCCTTCGCCCTGTGCTGCCAGCTCGGTACGCCATGCACGATTGTAGTGATACGTAGGCGACCAGATACCTGAAACAACAGCAGTGCCGAGGTTGATATAAGCGCGATCCGATCGAGTACAGTTGGTTCCGAGACCGGCACATTGCCCATCGCCACCGGCAGCAAACACTGGCAAATTCACCGGTAGGCCGATATCCTTTGCAACACCTTCCTCGATGTTGCCAAGCAACGTACCGGGTGGGTGTATAACCGGCAGGCGTGACTCATCCAGTTGCAGTGCCTCCAGCAACGGTGCCGACCACTGGCCGGTCACCATATCGACTATACCCATTGGATCAGCGCTGATTGAACCGGTTCTATACTCCCCTCCACACAGGTGCTTTACCAGATAAGCCTGCACATCGACAAAACAGGCCGTGTTGCTCCATGCGTCCGGCTCGTGTTTTCGCAGCCATTCATACCGATACAAACACGGCGTAATATCCACCGGGCGGCCGCTGATGCGGTGAATTTCGTCTGCACCAAAAGATTTGCTGAACTCGGTTACTTCATCGCGGCTGCGTTCATCCAACCAGACAATGGCCGGGTAACTCGGCTCGTCGTTAGTGTCGATAAACGCAAGTGTCTCGCGTTGATTGGAAATCGCCAGACCTTCTATGCAGTCTGCGCTGATTTTTTGTGCTGTCAGTTCTGCCACACAGCCTTGTAGCGCGGTTGTGCATGACTGCCACCAGTCAGCCGGGTTTTGTTCAAAACGATCGAGGCCGGGGTTAGTCATTGGGATTGCAGCACGCCCTTCGGCTATCGCCTCACCGCGCTCATTCCACGCTATCGCCTTGGTACTCTGTGTTGAACTATCGAGTCCAATGACAACTCTGTTTGTCACGCGTCCCCCACTTATGCTGCCCCCGATCGGCCACATGCCGATCGGGGTTTTCACGAAGCATCGTTATACGTGCTCGCTTACCTGGTTACTACTGGTTTTTATCCCTCGATAATACCGTCGACCTTCTTCGCGATTGCGTCCATGACAGCCTTGGGCGAATCATAGTCACCGGCAAAGTAGCGACCAAGTTCAACCGGGATAGTGTCGTTAGACAGCTCAGCCCACTCTGGTAAGTCAGGCTCTGAACCCATGTGATTAGCGATGGTCTCTCTCACTGCATCCAGGTGGCGAGTGGTGCCTGCAATGCCATTTTTCGCATTGGCTTTTACGCGCTCGTCATCATAGACACTCTCGCGAGTCGGCCCGGTTCCACCACCCAGTGTGGTGATGTAGACCTGGGTATCAAACGACGTTGCCCACTGTGCAAACAACCAGGCCGCGCCTTCCTTCTTCGCATACTTTGATACTGCCAGTGAAGAGCCACCCTGGTGACCGACACCGGGTATTTCACCATAGCCAGTTTCAGTACGCAGCGGCACCGCAGGCGCCGGAGGCACGGCAGCTTCCATAAGACCAGAAACCTTGGATGCTTCCGGATCATCCCACCACGGGAAGAATTCACCCCAGCTCAATACCTGCCCTGCAATGCCCTGCAGTACAGACTGTCCCTGCCCGTCCCATGTCCAGGTGGTGACACCTTCCGGCATGTTTTCCTTCAGCTTGTTCCAGTAGTCCATGGCCGCAAGACCTGCGTCATCGTTACCGGTGAACTTGCCGTCCGGTCCGAAGATTGAACCGCCATGAGACCACAGCCAGCAAGTCCAGTCACACTCAAGACTGTAGTGCCCCGATTTCATTTGACCGGTGGTACCGTAGATTTCCGGCCCCTTGGCTGCCTGAATAGCCTGTGCGTTGGCCAGGTATTGCTC
>CAYMFQ010000173.1:0-11443 GCA_964389335.1 uncultured Granulosicoccaceae bacterium | reverse complement strand
TACTTAGCAAGCCGCTCAATCACGTACCACAAGCATCTTACTCAAACTCCCCGCCTGTCACACAGACACCTGACTCAATCCTCCCGCCCATCACAACTCAAGGTGATGCTGCACCAGATCAAACTTGTTCAGATAAGCCAGAATACTCGTAAAGGTAGTGGTCCGCACCGGCCCAGGGTGGTCGGTCAGTGACAGGCCCGGCATCAGCAGCGCCCCGGTGGCCATTTTTAACGGATTAATCTGTATTGGCTGTGGTGTAAAGTGTTCACTCAGGGTGCGCTTGATATAACGGATATCATCGGTCTGATATATCGAAGCCTGTAATACGTTCAACGTAAACTCAGTACAGTTTTGCGTCTTATCGTTGTGCGGGTTGGCCATCAGCGAATAAACCGGGTTATGCAAACTCTGATAGCTGTCGCTGGTTATGGTTTGCAGCAATCGTTGCTGCAACGCAGGCGTTGGGATAATTACCCCGGCTTTAAGCTCAGGTACGGCGGCAAAGAAATCAAACGGATAGTCCTGAATCAGCCTGCTGCGATCTGGCTTATCTGCCTGTTGATACAGATTATAAATCGCGTAACCTGGCTGTCGCGAGCCATCCTGTAGTTCGATGTTTGAATAAACAGCAAACGCTACATGGGTATAGCGAACGCCGGGTGGCAACTCAGAGATCGGTCGTCCCGCACGTGCCACTATCGCCACTCTGGCACCATGCTGTGCCAGCTCGGTTTCCAGTTGTTTCGAAAACGCGGCAATGTCCTCAGCGGGCAGCACCATCGTACCGTTAGCCTCACTGCTGTCGGCCTGACCGCTAAAACCGGGTGGCGCAAACAACAGCGCCACCGCAGTTAACAATGAAGCAATCAGCTTCACGACTTATCACCCGCTTTACCCATTTGCTGGGCAGGTGTCGGTGTTTTATTTACTTCAGTATGGATGACTTCATGGCCTATTCGAAGCGGTTCGTTGGCGAATTCATGCAATGCAGAACCGGCAGCCGCACTGGCCATGCCGGAAACACCCACCGCAACAAACGGTACCGCCGCAACTGCTGCTGCTCCTTTAACGACTGATGCGCCTGCATGAACAGAGGCGGCAGCAGAATGTGTGGAGGCTGCGCTCAGGTGTTGTGCTGAAGGCCCGGCAATGGCCGGTGCGGTTATCGCGCTGGCGGTTAATAGTGAGGCAAAAGCGATGGCAATGTGCTGACGTGTCGACATGGTATCTCTCCTTTACGGTTGTACGCAGGTGCTCCTGCGTTGAGAGATATACTAGGGACGCGAGGTTGCTTCCCGGTCTTGATTTACTAGTCAGCGGGTATAGTTATTTTATCCTGTACCGTGATTATACTGTCAGAGTTCACAGTTTGTTCCAAGAATCGGCATTGCGTAACCTAAACTCTATGCGCTGCGCCAAAGTCGCTATCGATCGCAATACCTAGTCCGGGTGTGGTTGGCGCCTGCAGGTAAATGCCATCTTCCTGCACAACTTCCTGAAGCGTTGAGCCCTGTATTAACTTACCCTGAAACTCAAGCAACGCGTTGTCAGGCATAAAGTATTCAATCCACTGTACGTTAGGCAGTCCGGCGGCCAGGTGAATATGAACCTGCTGCAGGTTCCATGGTGATACAGGTACTGACTGGGAAGTTGCGTAAGCATGGATACGCAGAAAATCGGTGATGCCGCCGGTTATCGCGGCATTAGGCTGTGCGATATCAATGCCGCCACTCTCTATCAACATTTGAAATTCAGCCACACCAGTATGTTGTTCTCCGCCAACGATGTAAGTGTCGCCAGCCCGCGCGCGAACCCGTGCATAGCCTTTGATGTTGTCAGGTGCAACCGGTTCTTCCAGCCAGTACACGTTATAGGGTTGCCAGGTTTGCAGTTGTTGTATGGCGGTGTCGACATCCCAGCTGCCGTTAACGTCAACCATCAGCCGCACGTCTTCACCAACGGCTTCGCGCACAGCCTGCACGCGTGCAGTCGCTTCTTTTAGCGTAACGAAAGATCGGGTGCCACGGATTTTTAACGCGCGGTGTCCGGCTGCTACATAGCTCGCGGCGCGTTCGGCAAGTTCGTCAACCGGCAGGTGGTGAGCGCAGTTTGCGTAAGTCGGTACCAGTGTGCGATTGCCACCAAGCAACTGCCAAACGGGTTGGTTGGCAGCTTTGCCTTTGATATCCCACAGCGCGAAGTCAACCGCTGCAATCGCGTTGCGCATAATACCGTCGCCGCCACGTCGGGGCAGGCCATCGTGGTACATACGCTGCCATAGTGCGTCGGTTTCGCGTGGGTCCGAACCTGTAATCAGCGGGGCAATAACGGAGGTGATTAAGGTTTGTAGTATCGGTCCGCCGCGCGACGACGTTGAACAAAAACCGATGCCGCTGATATCGCTGTCGGTGTTAACAGTGACTACGACAATCTCAGAGCCGTAGTCGTTGCGATCTGCATCGGCATAGCGCTCAACGGTAACGCTCTTAATGATCACCGGAGCGATCCCCCTGATACCAGCCTCCCTCTCGAGACAGCCCTTCCGCCATGTCGCAGGCGATCATAAAAGCATTGCGTGCTGGTGCCAGATTGGCCTTGTTCTGACCCGCAATATCAAATGCGGTGCCGTGCGCCGGTGTGGTTACCGGAACGGGTAAGCCGGCAAGCATTGATACGCCCTGGTCGAAGCCGAGTAGCTTAATGGCAATCTGGCCCTGATCGTGGTACATCGTGACGACCACATCGTACTGGCCATCTTTTACCTTTAGCCAGATTGTATCGGGCGGGAACGGTCCCTCCACACTCATCTGCCGCTGCTGCATCTTTTCTACTGCCGGCTGGATGATTTCAATTTCCTCACGCCCCATTAATCCGCCTTCACCGGCATGCGGGTTGTAGGCCGCGACAGCGATGCGCGGATGTTCATAACCGGCCATCTTTAGCGTGGTGTGTGCCAGTTCGATAGAGTCACGGATGCGTTCCTCACTTAACAGTGAAGCGACATCTTTCATGGGCACGTGCGAGGTAACCCTGCCGTTCCACATGCCATGTGCAATGTTAAATTCACTGGCGCGAGTGGTGATGTCAAAGAAGTCGCGGGCAATACCGATTTCATCCATATGTCGATTGCCACCTTCATGCATGCTCGACTTGTTAAAGGGCATAAAGGTCACGGCGTCTATGGTGCCGTTTTTTGACAGCTCAAACGCGGTGCGCAAACCGGTCAGCGACGATTTACCACCAGCCGCACTGACGTGGGCGACCGGCACTTCTTCAATGCCGTCGATTTTGAGGTCAAGGTGTTGAAGCTCGTGCGGAATGGCATCGACATCAATGCGCTCGACATGACGACGCTCAACGCTCAGGCCGGTAGCGGCCTCGCCACGGGCGATCACCGACGGGGCGCCGATGATAACGATGTGCGCACGGTCGCGTACCTCGGGCTCCTGCAGCAGCCGCACCATCAATTCCGGCCCGACGCCAGCCGGGTCTCCCTGTACGAGTCCAATTACCGGTTTGTCCATGCAACACCTGTTGGTAGAAAAAGAGCCGCCGCACCCATAAGTTAAGCGGGCTGGCGGGTGACCCTGATGGTTATTTAAACCACTCGGGCTGTGCACCAGCAGTGTAACCACTGGCATTTATATTTCAATTTTTTCATCCTGTTTATTGCCGGTATGGCCAATTGCTGTGCACTCGGCGAATTGAGTACCTGAAGTGCGTTGGATAGACTATTCTTCTTTACGGGTCATACTTTCTAATCACAATCGCATGGGTTTCAGCAGAGGGCAAAACATGCGCTGTCAGTCGATCGAATTGCGCGCCACACTATGTTCGACGGTACTACTGTTGCCAATCGTACTTTCTTTTGCGTTCGCGTCTCCGGTGTATGCACAATGCAGCGCTGACGACGAGGTGTGTTTTACTGAAGGCGCAGCGCAAGAGTCCGCCCCCACAGAGACAGGTTTAACACCGGCACAGCAGCAGGCGCTCGATACCCAAATTTCCACGCGTACCTACTCGGCCGAGCAGGACCGTCTGGTTGAGCGAATTACTGAAAATCTGTTTAACAGACAGCTGGCAAGCCCTGCCGGCAACAACGCGCTTGAGAACATAGAAAAACTAAAAGCGCTGCAGCCCTATCACGACTACTCTGTGAACGGGACGAAGTACGTTGCGCGTATTTATGTATTACTCGGCACCGCCGCACTCGAAGCTGGCGATACCAACAAAGCCGAGTCCTACCTCAACAGTGCCCTCGAACTACGCAACGATCTGAGCGAAGCCGCGCCGCTGGAACTGGCGCTGGCGGTACCGGAGATGACAGACATACCTGCGGGCAGTTTTACCATGGGGAGTACCACCGGCGCAGGGGATGAAAGGCCCGTTCGCGAGGTTGAGGTTCCCGCATTTCGCATGTCGATACACGAGATCACGCTGGCTGAATACAACCGCTTTCTACGCGCCACCGGCAATGAACCGTTCGGTGCCAGCGACCCAAGCCGACCAGTGGCGGGTATTGGCTGGACTGATGCCGTGGCTTATACAGCGTGGCTCACGGAACTGACCGGCACCACGTATCGGTTACCGACCGAGGCGGAGTGGGAATATGCCGCGAGGGCCGGCACCGAGAGCGAATTCAATACCGGCGATACGCTGGAGAAGCTGGCCAATTGCATTGGCTGTAACACCGAGTGGGAGAATAAGTCCGCGGCGCCTGTCGGAAGCTTTCCGGCCAATGCGTTTGGTTTACACGATATGCACGGCAACGTGTGGGAATGGGTTCAGGATTGCTGGTCCGATGACTACAGCGGGCATGACAATACGGCCCGTGCGATTGAGTCAGCAGAGTGCGACAGCCGCATACTTCGTGGTGGTTCCTGGTACAACGAACAGTCTTTCGCGCGCTCCAGTTATCGGGCCCACGAACCGCCTGAGTACACCGCCAGCGGTGTTGGATTTCGAGTGGTTGCTGAGTAATGGCGTCCATGGCTAGACAAGACACGAGGGCGCACTATCGCGTATTGATGGCTCAAGACTAATTGGTATACCATGAATGCTCTGGAGGAGCCGAGCATTCGTGTATGGGGTTTGAGCCTGCAAGCAGTGTCCTTAAGGATGTCACCGTACTCGATCTGACTCGCGTCAGATCCGGTCCAACCTGCGTTCGGCAGTTTGCCGACTGGGGTGCGAACGTCATCAAGATAGAGGCGCCCAGTAAAGACAAGAGCGGCGCTGGCGCCATGGGTGGTGCAAGGGAAGGGCCCGACTTCCAAAACCTGCACCGCAACAAGCGCTCAATCACACTCAATCTCAAGTCTGAGTCCGGCGTTGAAGTTTTCAAACGCCTGGCCAAAGACGCAGATATCATCGTCGAAAACTATCGCCCGCAGGTGAAGCATCGGCTTGGTATCGACTACGAATCCATCAAGGCGATCAACCCGCGTATCGTGTACGTGTCGATTTCCGGCTTCGGGCAGGATGGCCCCTACGCAGACCGCCCCGGGTTTGATCAAATCGCGCAGGGCATGGGCGGGCTGATGTCCATCACCGGTGAACCGGGTCGCGGGCCAATGCGGGTCGGCATTCCAATCGCTGACTTGTGTGCCGGTATCTTTGCTGCACAGGGCGCGTTGCTGGCGCTTTACGAACGTGAGCGTACCGGCGTTGGTCAGTGGGTGCAGTCATCGCTGCTGCAGGCGCAGGTGTTCATGCTCGACTTTCAGGCCGCGCGCTGGCTGTTCGACAGTCACGTGCCCGGGCAGGCGGGTAATAACCACCCCACATCAATTCCCACCGGTGTTTACCAAACCAAAGACGGGCATATCAACATTGCCTGTGCCGGTCAGGAAATATGGGAACGCTTCAGAGATACACTCGACGATCCACGACTACACAGCGACGAGTTTGCCGACGGTGAATCGCGCAGCGACAATCGCGACGCATTAAATGCCATCCTGAACGAACTTACCGCTGCCAGAAACAGTGACGAGTGGATTGCACTGTTTAACGAGCGCGGCATTCCCTGCGGTGAAATCAACACCATCGATTCAGTCTTCGCATCACCACAGGTACAGCATCTGGGCATCGCACGCGATATGCAGAGCCAGGAGCGCGGCGCCACACAGGTCGTCGGACAGCCCATCATTTTAAGTAACGCCGAGTCGTCCATTGCACGACCGCCGCCGCTTGCCGGTCAGCACACCGACGAGGTATTACGAGACATCGGCTATTCTGATGCCGAAATCAAACAGTTTGCTGACGAAGGTGCGACTTGATTCCCGAAGGCCTTAATGCCTACGCCGATGGCAAACTGCTGGCCGGTACCGTTGATCGTGTCGGGTATCTGGTCATCAACAACCCGGCGCGCCACAACGCCATTGGCCTCGATATGTGGGAAGCGGCGGCAGCCTCCGTGGAGGCAATGCAGGCTGATGCAGACACACGTGTGCTGGTCGTTAGTGGGGCCGGTGGCAAGGCGTTCGCATCCGGTGCGGATATCTCGAAATTTGAATCAGAGCGCTCCACTGCCGAGGCGGTTCAGCACTATCAAAACACCTCGGCGCGCTTCCACAGTGCGCTGGAAAACTTTCCAAAGCCCACCATTGCCGACATCCGCGGTTATTGCATAGGCGGCGGACTGGGGCTTGCCGTCGGCTGCGACATTCGCATCTGTACCGAACAATCAAGCTTCGGCATTCCTGCAGCAAAACTCGGACTGGGTTACGGCTACGATGGCGTGAAGCGACTGTGCAGCATTGTCAGTGTGTCGCATGCACAGGAAATTTTCTATACAGCCAGGCAGTTCTCTGCGCGTGAAGCTTACGACATGGGGTTGGTGAACCGTGTGTTACCGGCCTCCGCCATAGATGCATTCCTGCAGGATTACCTGCGGCGCATTTGCGAAAATGCACCTATGACTCTAGCCACCGCAAAGGCCGTAACACTGGCGGTAAAGCAGGATGAATCACAGCGCGATACCGAGCGCCTTGAACAAATGGTTCGCGCCTGTTTTGACAGTGAAGACTACATCGAAGGGCGGCGTGCTTTTATGGAAAAGCGCAAGCCTGATTTCAAAGGCAGGTAGGTCGCGGCAGTTACGTAAACGGCAAAAGAGTTAGAGAGATATAATCGGCACCAGATGTAACCGGTGTCATGAGTCAGACGGAGTTAATGACTGGCTATAGAGTTGGGAATAGCATGCACGTGGAGAGCGTGTTGGAGGGAGGCGAGTGAGCGACAAGCTGTCACTAAAGCAGCGGATTGGCGTAGACCTTGGGCGGCGTGTGCCACTTGAGGACGGTATCGTTTGGGCGGCGCAAAATGACGTTGTCTTTATCGATGCACAAACCGATATCGAACCCAACGCACTCGAAAGCTTCGACGATACGCGCTGCAATCGCATTCGCGAAAGCCTTGAACAACACAATGTTAACCTTGGTCTGCACACGCTGTCGGGCGTTAACGTAGCCGAGTTTTCACCCTTCTGTCGCGATGCCGTAGACGCCTACCTCAAAGCCTACATTGACCTGGCGCCAAAGCTTGGGGCGCAATGGATCGTCGTGCACGGCGGTTATCACTTTACCGCCTGCAGAGAGCTGCGCATTAAAGCCGCGGTCGAACGTCTGCAGCGCATTGGCGACTATGCTGAAAAGAAAGGTGTGTTGCTGTTACTCGAAAACCTAAACTGGGAACCGGTACTGTCAGAAGTAAAGTACCTGCCCGTCACACCAGCAGAATGCCGCCATTACTTCAGCCAGTTAAATACCGATGTCATCAAGTGGACGTTTACCGCCAACCACGCGCATTTCCTGCCGGGCGTTGGTATAAACAGCTTCATTGATCAGATGGACTTCAGTTTGTGTAAAGAGGTTCGCCTGGCGGATAACAACGGTTCTTATGAAATTCATCAGCAGCCCGGGGATGGCACCATAGACTTTGGCGGCCTGTTCAAAAAGATAGAAGGGCTCGGCTATCGCGGTCATTATACCAACGGCTTTGGTACGCCTGACGACATGCTCGCAGGTCGTGATCATATGCTTGAGCGCGCGCGTGAAGCGGGGCTCGATACCGGCTAACCAGCCCACAGTTTTGTACACCGGAAGTGTTCCGGTGCAACTTCCAACGGAGGAAAACGTAAGGTGAGAAAACCAGTGAAAGTATCCAGGTTACGTGTAATGGCAGTGGCGATGGCGAGTGTGTTCGCACTCACCGCAACCGCCACCATGGCAGAGGACAAGCCCGCCATTGAAGTGGTGACGCATGCCGGTGCCGGTGGTGGTACGGACGTCAACTCGCGCATGATGATGCTGCGTTCGCGTCGTGAGCTTAAGCAGGACATGGTCGTGGTTAACAAGCGTGGCGGCGGTGGTGCTGCGGCGATGAACTACTTCATGTCGCGCCCCGCTGACGGCAACACAGTTCTGACGTTTACCGTAGGCCACGCAATTACCATGGCCGCCGGCAAAACCAAACTGACCGTTGACGATATGGCGCCGATTGCCCGCGGCACCAACGATCCGCAAATTTTGATGGTCAACTGCAAAACATCAAAGTACAAAACGCCGGAAGAATTTGTTGAAGGTATGAAAGCGGGCGACAAGCTCAAGTTTGGCGGCACGCAAAGCGGCACCATCGATCACATTACCGTGTATCTGTGGGCCAAGCGTCTTGGTGTACCGATGCCCAACTATCTGCCCTTCAAAGGGGGCGGTGAGCTGGCAACCCAACTGGTAGCAGGCGCGGTTGATGTAGGAACGCTAAACCTGTCAGAAGCCGCGGCACCGGTTGAAGCAGGCGATATCTGCCCGCTGGTTATCCTTGCGGAAAACGGCATGGATCCCATTCCGGATGCAAAAACTTCCGGTGAGCTCGGCATTGATTTAATTCTGTCAACAACCCGCGGCTTTGTGACTCACGCCGGTGTCGACGAAGCACGCCGTGCAGAGCTTGAAGACGGCATGATGAAAGCGATGGATCATTCCATGTATCAGGCTTACCTCGTGAACTCGGGTCTCGATGCAACATCGCCACAGGCATCGGATGCCTGGGGTGAGCAGATAAAATCAATGGTTGGTGAGTTTGGGCCAGCGCTGAAGGAAATGGGTTTAATAGAGTAGTGCTGTATGCCAGGCAGGTGAGTTTTCACCTGCCTGGTACTGTCCTTATCCGAGTGAATCCCTCATGAGTGCCGTCCGCATCTATATCATCCCGCTGATTATTGCCCTCTTTTCAGGGGTGGTAATTGTACTGGCGTTGCAGCTCGACAAATCACCGCCGATGATCGTCGGTGACAGCATGCAGCCGCGCAGCTTCCCTATATTTTTAATGGTACTGAACCTGGTTCTGGTTGCATTTCTGGTGTGGCAATTCCGGCGCAACCCACCGGCGGCGGTGCCACTTGAGCCGATATCAACCTGGGGTTCGATCGTGCTTTTCGGGGTGTTCTACGTACTGACGGTAACGGTTGATATGTTTATCGCCATTGCCGTAGTGATGTTACTCATGTGCTGGCTGTGGGGGGAACGGCGAATCTGGGTGGCGCTATCGCTGGCCATCGTCACACCGCTTACGATATTCCTGGTATTTGATTCAGTGCTGAAGATTCGCTTCCCACGCGGACTGTTCACCAACTGGTGGTACTCATAAGTGCATAGCAATACACGCATAGATAACAGGTAGAACGGCATGCCAGAAGCATTACAAGCAATGAGTTCGGTGCTGTTCGATCCGTATCTGATTGCCCTGATTTTTCTAACCACCATTCTCGGTGTGTTTATCGGCGTACTGCCCGGGCTGGGCGCCACTACCGGTGCGGCACTGTTGCTGCCATTTACCCTGACGATGGAACCGGTACATGCCATCACTGTGCTGGCCACCATCTATGTCTCTGCAACGTTTGCGGGCTCTATTACAGCCATTTTAATTAATACACCCGGCACGTCGGCGGCAGCCGCAACAACGTTTGATGGCTTCCCGCTGGCACAGCGCGGTGAGGCAGGTCGTGCGCTTGGGGTGGCAGTCGTATCAAGTACAGTGGGCGGCATCTTTTCTGTCATCGTGCTTTGTATCGCGGCACCGTTGCTCGCGCGTGTTGCCTATCAGTTTCGACCACCTGAGTATTTTGCATTAACCCTTTTTGGGCTATCGATGCTGGCCAGTATCAGCTCCGGCGGTGCCATTAAAAACCTGATCGGCGGCGTATTTGGCGTGTGGCTTGCCACCATTGGCGCCGAGAAGTCGACCAGCATTGAGCGGTTTATGTTTGGCAACTACGAACTGTATGAAGGCTTGTCGTTTGTGCCGGTCATGATTGGTTTGTTTGCCTTATCCGAGTTGTTGGTGCAGTCGAAAAAAGCGCATCTCATTGCCGAACGCATCAGTATGAAGGCCGTCAAGCTCCCAACGCGGGAGGACTATAAACGTATCTGGCGAACGATACTGCGCTCGTGCGGGATAGGTACCTTTATCGGAATACTACCGGCTGAAGGGGCCACGGTGGCATCCATGATCGGCTACTCCGAAGCCAGGCGCTGGTCGAAAAACAAGGAAGAATTCGGCAAAGGGTCCATCGAAGGGATAGCCGGCGCCGAGTCCGCCAACAATGCGGCAACCGGCGGCGCGATGGTGCCGACGATGGTGCTCGGCATACCAGGCAGCGGCACCACCGCCATTATTCTTGTAGGGCTGATGGTGCACGGACTGCGCCCCGGGCCATACCTCTTTACCGAACAGGTCACCACCGTCTATCAAATTTTTGGTGCCATGCTGGTGGCCAACATCATGTTCTTAGGCATGGGCCTCTATGCCGCTAAAGGCTTCGCACGCATCTCTCTGATACCCACAGCCATTCTGTGGCCAATCGTGTTTGCACTGTCGGTTATTGGCGCATACTCGCTCAGCTCATCATTGCTTGATGTATGGATCGCACTAATATTCGGCGTTATCGGTTTCTTCGCCCGCCGCCACGGCTTTGCGGTTGCACCGATTGCGGTCGGGTTGATTCTCGGTGAGATGGTCGAAATCAACCTGCAGAATTCACTGAAAATGTTTGAGGGTGACTGGTGGATGATTCTTGCGCAGCCGCTGGCAGCGTTCTTCCTGGTGCTGGCGTTTCTCGGCCTGTGCGGACCGATGATCTTCAGCAAACTGATGAAGCGCGGCGAATAAGCAATTTCGTGTCTGGCGCCACCGGATGGTGTAATCCGGTGGCCTGAGTTTGATTGTCCCTGGCTTTGTCTGGCCTAGTGCATTGTGTAATCTTCAGTACGCGCCACAACACTTGTTCTTCGGCGAGTGTCCCCTCACTATTGAATTTTTAATTCACCCCTCAGGCAACGCAGAATCCGATGAGCACGCAGCCATCCAAAGTCTTTCCCCGTCATTGCAAATCATCACCACCGGTGGTGGCCGGTGGAGAAGGCGCCTACATCACTGACGCCAG
>CAYMFQ010000172.1:0-11587 GCA_964389335.1 uncultured Granulosicoccaceae bacterium | reverse complement strand
AGACTAGTGGCCGGTTCACCAGTGCGCACTAACAAGCTGCGCGAACAAATGTGCCTGCTGGCGAAGTCGATGTTTGATCGTGGCCTGACCGGTGGCAGCACCGGTAACATCTCGGCGCGCACAGAGGAGGGTGGTCTACTGGTATCGCCAACCGGTACCAGCTTTGGTCGTCTTGATCCGGCACGACTGTCGTTGTTTAACGCGGATGGTGTGTTGATCGACGGCGATCAGCCCACTAAAGAAATGCCCCTGCACAGTGCCTTCTACGACACGCGCAGTACCGCAGGGGCCGTTGTGCACCTGCACTCTTGTCACTCTGTTGCATGGTCGATGATGCCTGAGGTCGACGAGGATAACTTCCTGCCGCCGCTGACACCGTATAGCATCATGAAACTCGGTCGTGTGAAGTTGCTGCCGTTCTTTCTGCCAGGTGACCCCGCGATGGGTAGTGCGGTACGCGGGCTGGCGGGTAAGCGTAGTGCCGTGATGCTGGCCAATCATGGGCCGGTGGTGGCGGGTAAAGATGTGGAAGCCGCCTGCAATGCCATAGAAGAACTCGAAGATACAGCGCGGCTTGCGATGTTATTGCGCGGTGTTGACGCGCGCATGTTATCGGCACAACAGGTACAGACGGTGGTGGATAAGTTCAACGTCGAATGGGACGATTAACTTATTTCAAAGCCAAAAAAAACGCCCGGTAATGCCGGGCGTTTTCCAGGGTTAGTTTTGCTAATACCCTATCAGGCTTTCTTCTTTCTCCTGATTTCCGAATTGGCAGCTGCGCTTGCAGACATACCTTTCGGAGCGTTCAAAGAGAACTCTGAAAAGTTGCTGTAGGCGCGATGCTCTTCAGCTTTGCGCTTTTCAGCTTCAAGCATGGCTTCAAGCTCAAGGATACGAGTCATCATAGACTGACTGGCGTTTTGTCGGGCCAGAAGCAGCTGACTTTCAAGTTCCTCAATTCGTAACAACAGTGCCTTTTCGTTGTCACTCGACTCGCCTGCCGCAGCTTTGATCTTGTCGTTCTCTGCTGCCAGCGCCTGCTTTTCAGCAATTGCAGCGGCCAGCAGATTATCGAGCTCCTTGATGCGGCCGTTGTTTTTGTCGGCGTCCATCTTCGCCTGAACGTTCAGCTTGTCGAGGTCACGGGTCAGACCACTGATTTTATCATCGGCCTGGCGCAACGTAGCGAGATGCTCTTTCTCAGCGGCTTTCTGCGCTTTCTTAAGCTCTTCAACTTTAGCAATGGCAAGTCCGCCGTCTGCTGCACGCGCTTCCTTATCGGCAATGCTTGCCTTAAGGGTGGCGATCTTGTCGTTGTGCTGATCTTTCGATTGCTCAAGTGACTGCTTCAGACCACGCGCTTCAGTGTCCAGTGATGCCACCTCTTTTTCGAGAGTGGCAACATCTTTCTGCAGGCCGTCGCGCTGACCAGTGGCCAGTTTAAGGTCAGTGATCTTTGCGTTCAGGTCATCTTTCAGTGCAGCGATCTGATCCGCCAGTTCGATCTCGCGCTTTTCACCAGCCTTCTTCTGTTCCAGCGCCTCGGCTAGCTCTTTGTCCTGGGCGTTGATCTTGGCTTCCAGCAGACCGATCTTCTGTTCCAGTCGGGCCTGCTCTTTGGCGGCTTTTTCAGAAGCGCGGTTAGCGGCGTCGAGCTTTTCATTGGCTTTGGCAAGTTCGTCAGCAACACTGCTCTGTTTGTCTTTGCCGTCTGCCAGTTGCTTTTCGAGTTCTGCAATAGCCGCCTTGCGCTGGGCCAGTTCACCGCTCAGGGCGTTGGCTTTGTTATCACCGTTGCGTTCGAGTTCGCCTTTTTCCTTTTTCAGTGCGTTGAGATCAGCAACGTGCGCATCGTGTGCCTGTTGCAGGCGATTCAGCTGTGCCTGCAGCAAGTCAATTTCACGCTGCAATGCAGTACTCTCTGCCTGAGCAAGCTTGTGATCAGTCGCCTTGTCGTTCAACTGGTTTTTAAGCGCTTCGATCTTCTTCTCTGCGTCAGCTCGATTGCTCTCGGCTGCCGCAAGCGCTGCACTTGCCTTGCTGTGATCTTTGCTTTCCTGTTCCAGCTTTTGTTGCGAACCGTTCAGATCAATCTGCAGTTTGTTGATTTCACGTTGCAGCTCGGCGCTCTCGGCTCTGGCCTTTTGCATGGCTGCGTCGTTGTTGTCGAGTCTGACACGCATCTCACCGAGGCGCGCTTCCAGTGCATGGCGTTTGCCGTGCGCATCTGCCAGTGCCTGGTCAGCTTGTCTGACCGCGGCCTTTTCCTGGTCAAGGTTGGCGGCAAGTCGGGCAAGCTGTGCGTCTTTGTCGTTAACTGACTGCTGCAGTCCGGCAATCGATGCGTCACGACGACCGACACGACCGGCAAGCTTGCTGATTTCATCCTGCTTCTTGTCGAAGTCAGACAGCTTGGCCTGGAGTTTCGCGATGCTGTTGTCGCGACCCTGTATATCGTTCTCTGCCGCAGACAGTGCTGTTTTGATTGGCTGGATGCCGGCTTCGGACTGATGAATTCGCTCTTTGAGCTGCTCCTCAACCCGACGCGCCCTGAAGCGTCTTAGTACCCAGCCCAGCGCCACCCCAAGCAGAGTCGCGATAATGAGAATTTGCAGTACCTGGAAAATTAAATAAAGCATTTCTACTCCGCGCTTTGTGAGCTGATAATTGCAATTGAGTTCAAATCTGGTGCCTCGGGGAATGTCGGTCTTACATATTGCAGCTCAACGCGACGGTTATAGGTCTTATCCGAGGTTTGTTCGTTAGAGGCGATGGGTCGGGTTTCACCGTACGCAAACTTGTGTATGCGTGCGTCAGATACACCCAGTTCGATCAGAGCACTGGCGACGGCGTCTGCGCGTCGGTTACTCAACACCTCGTTGTACTGTTCGCTGCCGTCCTGATCGGCGTGTGCTTCGAGCAGAATCATGCCCGGGCATTCCTGCAGCAGTTTTGAGTAGCCGTACAACATGTCGCGGAACGACTCGTCGATATCAGCCTTGTCAACTTCAAACAGCACCATGTCGCGACTGGCAACGCCATCGAGCAATGCCAGGCATGCTGCGGTGAACGGACTTGCGACGTCGATTTCAAGCGTCACCTGCAGTGGGGCGATGATCGCTTTTTGACGGCCGATATGCTGTTCGATATCTTCTTTGGCGGTTACGTCTGGTGCTGTGCCCCGCAATACGAATCGGTCTTTGTCGATGGCCAGGCTGCCTTCCTGTAAGTCGAGCAGCGCATCAGCGCCAACAACCAGTCGCTCGCCACTGTTCACGAGTGGTGCCGCATCAGTACCGAGTGTAATTTTGGCGCTGTCCGGCATTGCCTTGCGAATGGCGTCAACCGCTGCCGGTGAGTCTACCCTGCCGTATGCCCTGACCTGGCCGTTCGGATCCAGGGTTGACTTAAAGTTGTAAGCCTTCAGTATGTCGAGTAAGTCTTTAGAGGCGCGTACGCCCCATACATCGTCCACCAGTTGCTTTGCGTTGGCTTTTTGTTCTTCGCTTTTAACTGCGCCGCGCAACGTTACGTCACGACCATCGACATCAAGCCTTACATCAGGCTTGTACATAGCGATCGCTTCGTTGGTACGTTCGCTGATATCGGTCTGAATTTTTTCAGTAAATATTGTGGCTCCGACCCAATAAACCACCCCAATAAGGGCACACAGGATCGCCGCAGGAATAAGTTGCATGTGAATTACCGGTTGTTGTTTTTGACACTGCGTAGCTGTTTTGGCAAATTGTTAGCCAATGATCGAGCAGTAATTTATGCCGGTAGATTTAGTATCGTTAATTGTGCACTGCTTCCCATCCACGTACTCCGACACAAAGATTCCCTCGGTTTTTACTTCACTTGCCCTGTTAAGAATCACAGGCATAGGAACATAATCAATGAAAGCACTGGTCTATACGGGCACAGAAGAAGTCATCTATCGCGACGAGCCAACGCCCGATGCGCCAGCCAATGGAGATGTTCTCCTCGACATTGACGCCTGTGGACTGTGCGGCTCTGACATGCACGCGTATCACGGACTGGACGCACGCCGCGTGCCGCCGCTGATTTTGGGACACGAAGCGGTTGGGGTTGTGCAAAATGGCCCCCGCAGTGGTGAGCGTGTCATCGTCAATCCGCTGATTACCTGTGGACGCTGTGTCGATTGCCTTGGCGGACGCTCTAATCTGTGCGCCGAGCGCGAGCTAATCGGTATGCGGCTGGCTGGTGCCTTTGCCGAATACGTGGTTGTGCCAGAGAGCAACCTGTTGCCGATGCCCGCAGATATGAACATTGTTGAGGCCAGTCTGACCGAGCCCGCTGCCGTCAGTCTGCACAGTGTGGCAGTGGCGGAAAAGGTGTTGCATCGACCCATATCCGAGTGCCGGGCGCTGGTGCTTGGCGCTGGTGCGATCGGCGTGCTGGCAGCTCTGGTGTTACAGAGCAAGGGCTGTGCAGAGGTCTACCTTGGCGATACCAATGCGCTGCGTCGGCAAACCGCCGAGCAGCACAACTTCGGTCACGTCTACGATCCATTAAGTGCCGAACCGGCCGCCGGCAGCTTTGATCTGGTTATTGACGCCGTTGGTTCCGGTCGCACGCGAGAGGCCGCTTGTCGGTTGATTCGCCCCGGTGGTGTTATATGCCATGCGGGGTTGCAGGACGACGGCGCTGGTCTTGACACCCGTCGATTAACGTTGCAGGAAGTCACGTTTATCGGCAATTACTGCTATACCGTGGTTGATCTGCTCGCATCAATAGATGCAATTAACAACGGCAGGCTCGGTAACCTTGAATGGATAGAACAGCGTCCATTATCTGACGGTGCATCGGCGTTTGCTGATGTTCACAACGGCAGCAGCAGTGCACCAAAGATTGTGCTGCTGCCGTAGGTAGTAAGGATAGGTAGTAAAGGAAAAGAAGGCTAACCTGGCTTCCGGTAAGCCAGGTTTAAATCTGAGTGATCAGTTTTTTGTCGCGTCGCAACAGTAGATGCGAAATATTGTTGTACTCGCGCAGCGACGGCTGGCGATCTCGGTATTTTAATGACGTAATACCGGCGTTGTTGATGTTCCAGTTCAGTTCAAACATGCGCTCTGGCGGCAGACCAAACATACTGCGAAACAGCGACGTAATAACACCGCCCGACGTGAAAACAGCTACGGTCTGCGACGGATGTGTATCGAGTATGTGTTCAATGCCGTTGGCGATGCGCTGATTAAACTGCTGCCAACTCTCCAGATCGTCGTGTTCGGTGCTGTCATCAACCCAGGTCATCATCAGCTTCAGGAATACTGACTGGGTCATCAGACCGTTGGAACCATCCTCTGCCGCTGCGCCAATTTCTGCATCGGTTTTGGCCAGCATTGGCAGGTATTTATTAAATATCTGTCCGTGGCGATACTCGTTGAACTCAGGCATCACCTGTAGTGGCACTACGGCGTTACCCGCATTAGCAGATGTGTCGGTAGCACCGGTGGCTATTCTGGCGGTGTCCATCTGTCGCTTCAGGCTACCGCTGTAGATCGCATCAAAATCGATGTGTGTGTTGGCCAGATGCTGGCCCAGTACATCGGCCTGAGTTTCGCCGGTGCTCGATAGTACATCGTAATTGTCCGTGCCAACTGAGGCCTGGCCGTGGCGAATAAGGTAAATAGTGGTCATGCGGTATCTGTAAGTGAGTTAGGCGGGCTCTGCGGCGAAGTCTATTTTGCCACGCGTGGCATCGGTCAGTCTGTTGCGAAGATCGTCTACCAGCACAATCGGCACCCGGCACTGTATCTGCAAATTGTGGCTGTAACTGACCTGTAGATCGTTAATGCCAAATTCACCGAGCAAATGACGAATGTTGCGCTCCTGTGGAAAATCGAGTTGCAGGCTAACACGCACCGTCGGCTCGACCAGGCGCGAATCCAGTTGTGTCACACAGCCGGACGCCGTGCCGGAGTACGCACGTACCAGACCGCCGGCGCCAAGCTTGATGCCACCAAAGTATCGCACGACCAGTGCTGCGACGTCGCCAAACCCACTGTGCTGCAACACGCTCAGTATTGGTTTGCCGGCAGTGCCGGCCGGCTCACCGTCGTCATTGTGCAGTTGTTTGCCGCTGTCCGGCGCACCGAGAATTGCGGCGTAACAAATATGCCGTGCATCGACGAATTCTTCAGCAGTCTCCTGCAGTAATTGCTTCAGGCCCGCTTCGGTTTCGACGTGGCAGGCAATGCCGATAAACCGGCTCTTTTTGATGATTTGTTCGTGGCGGCTGAGATTGTCCGGGGTTGGGTAACTCATTGGCCGATGATCCTGGAGGACATTTCGTGCTGTGGCCAGCACCGATAAAGCTGGGCATACAACGTCATCGAGGTTAACATTTTTTGGTGCTTCGCATTTGTCAGCAAATGCGGCAATTCAGTCATCAACCGCGGTCAGTAAAACAATGATTCTTACCAGTCTGGAGTACATTCCCGGGTATACCGTAACCAGCCATATTGGCCTGGTGCAGGGGAGCTCGGTGCGTTCAAAACATGCCGGCCGCGACCTGATGGCCGGCCTTAAAAGTATATTCGGCGGTGAGCTGGCAGGCTATACCGAGCTATTGCACGAATCGCGCGAGGAAGCCGTCAGTCGCTTGCAGCAGCAGGCCGAAAGTATCGGCGCGGATGCCGTATTGAATGTGCGGTTTTCAACGTCCAGTATCGCCTCCGGTGCCGCGGAAATTTTTGTCTATGGCAGCGCGGTGAAGGTCAATCCGGAATGACGGCCAATCTCATAACCTTCGTGGTGCTGTTGATCATCGGCTTTGCCTTTGGTCAGTGGAACGAGCGGCGGCACTACCGATCAATCTTTAAGCGCGAGGCCGAGCTGGCTGATCTGCCGGCGATTGCATCGAAGCATCCACCGGTTGATCAGTTTTATCGGCAAACCCTGGTCAGTGGCAATGTAGTTGTGGCAAGCGACTACTTTAAATCGTTTCTGGCAAGCCTTGTCAATCTGTTTGGTGGACGGGTTAAGGCGTTTGAGTCGTTGCTGGATCGTGGCCGGCGCGAAGCACTGTTACGCCTAAAAGAACAGGCGCAGCAACAACATGCAACGGCCGTGTTCAACATTAAGTATGAAACAGTCAGAGTCGGGGGCAGAGTAACCACGATTGAAGTGCTGGCCTACGGCACGGCACTCGTTCCCGAACAGCGGTAAGACTTGTCATGCGTTTTGAAAACCGCACTCCGCCGGAAGGCATTAACACCTCTGAACACCGACCGCTGCGTGAATTCCTGAAGCTGTCGCTGGCGGCGCTGCTGTTGATATCAGTGGTAGGTGTGTTGCTAAATTTTACCGGAGGCTTGCTTGGCGGGCTTTTACCTTTCAGAGCAGAGCTATGGATTACCGAACGCGTAGATCGCATTATGCAGCAGGCTGATCAGGCGTCGCCGTTTGACAATGCCATTAGCGATAGTATTAACAACGCCGATGCAACCGATAACCCGCTGCATGCTTACCTGCAATCGATATCCGACCAGGTGGTTAGTGCCATGGAGCTCCCCGAGCCAATGCGTATTACGCTGCACTACAGCGACGATGATGTATTTAATGCCTATGCAACGCTTGGCGGTCATGTGTATTTGTTCAAAGGGCTGTTAAAACACCTGCCCAATGAGAATGCACTGACGATGTTAATGGCGCACGAATTTGCGCATGTGGAAGAGCGGCATCCGGCTAAATCGGTTGGTGGTGGGCTCACACTGGCGGTTGGCAGCAGTATGTTGTTCGGGGCGGCGGCTTTTGAGAATCGGTTTTTCAGTATGGCCAGTGCACTGGCCAGCACGCAGTACTCAAGAGCAATGGAAACCGACGCCGATCAGGTTGCACTGGCGGCTGTCAATGCGATCTATGGCCATGTCAATGGTGCGGACGATCTTTTTGAGCTTTTTGAAATTATTCGAGCAGGTCAACAGGCTGATCTTCTCGAACCGTTCTTTTCAACACATCCGCTCGACAATCAACGCATTCAGAGTATAGAGAAGCAGGCCATAGCCAATGGCTGGTTTCAGCAGGGCAACATTACGCCACTGCCCGAAGATTTTTTATTGTGGCTTAACGATCACTAGCTTATAGCCGCTGATCAGCCCTGCGCGCTATAAGTTTTTTCGACGATTTCAAACGCTTCGGCGTCTTCTGTGTCGGCTTCTTCAAGCACAGTGTTGTGGCGGTTGCGTGATTCAATAGTGGTTACCGTATCGCGCGGGCTGGCTGAGTCGCCGGGCCGTGTGTCACTGGCCAGCGCATCGAGTTGATTGCTAAGGCTGCTGACACAGGTATGGGTACTTGCTAGCAGCGCTATCAGCTCATAGGCGCTGCCGCCGCTTTTATCGAGATCAACCGCTGCAACATTCAGCTTCCTGACCAATCGGTGCAGGCCTTCGCATGTCGTTTTTGCTTCCGCTATTTTTTTTGTTGATGACATGGTTACTCCCCGATAACTGAATGTCAGATGCGTTTTTTATGCATGTTCTGTCTCGATCCTTTGCGTTGTCCTGTCTGGCGGTATAAGTCGATCTGCCGAGCCCTTCGTTTTTTAGAAAACGAATTACCCGTTTTGCGAATCCTGGAACCGCTTACAAAACCGAGTTGCAATACACTTAAAGGTGCAATTTTCATGCGACTCGTGCACAGACAAAAATTGTCGGTACATCAGTGATATAGCTGAACCTACGACATGAGCGCTCGTATTTTTAGTTACAGTTCTGTAGGTTTTTGTGACAAATGGCGAAATCTGATTAACCGCAATAGTGTGACGCTTGTCTCGCATTTGTGGGGGTTATGACAATTCAGAGGTTCTGCGTCGAAGTGCAGCAGGTGCTATTACTCGCAATGATAATAAAGAGAGGTAGATAGAATTTTACCGGCGTGGCCCTGGTTAAGGTAAGCGGGTAGATGCCGATATCATGGAGTCTGCAGGGCAGGCTCCCGATACGGAGCGAGATGGACGAATGATGTGTTTAGTTTAGCGAGACAAGGCAGATCGATCAGGCGAGTCTGGCGGCGTATGGCCCGTCGACGCCTGCCAGCCTCTGTTGGTATAAGGCTGATTTTGCGTAGCATCGGCAAGGGATTGTACGCAGGTACAACGTTTACCATTGTGGTTTGTGCACTCTCACTGATTGGTGCGCTAATGGTGCTCAGCCGCTCTGTGCGGTTAATCAGGCATCCGCGTCAGCTTGCGCGACGCTTTAGCTGGAACAGAATTTCGCCCGATCAGTAATTTCTGACCATGCCTGCTGCTGCACCAGTGATGCAGGAGCCGTCCACGATCCACCAACGCAAAACACGTTGTCGAGTGCAAGAAAATCTCGGAAGTTATCCGCACTAATACCGCCCGTGGGACAGAAACGCATCTCTGCGTAAGGTCCGCCAAACGCTTTTAACATCGCAATACCACCAGCCTGCTGAGCAGGAAAAAACTTGCAGGCACGCAGGTCTTCATTGATAGCCAGTAATACTTCCGACGCACTGGCAACACCCGGCAGGTAAGGAATGCCACTGTCGCGAGCGGCGTCAAGCAACGGTTTGTGCAAGCCCGGACTCACCATAAAATCGACACCCGCCTTGTGGCATTGTTCAAGCTGGGCCGGTGTGTTTACCGTTCCGGCACCAACGATCGCAGCAGGGCATGCGGACTTGATCGCGGCGATGGCGTCCAGCGCCTGACTGGTGCGCAGGGTGATCTCGAGTGCGGGTAAGCCGCCACTGATCAGCGCGTCGGCCAGCGCCGGTGCTGTGTCGACATCGGTCAGTTCAAGTACGGGTATGACGGGTATGCCGTCGAGCAGTGTTTCTATAGCGGTCACGGGTGCGGTGCTCATGCGGGCTCCGGCTGGAAGAGGGTTAACGCACCAGTCTCGGCGCTGCTGACGTGCCGGCGCATATTGCCAAACAACAGTCGGCCTTCATCGGTGGCGCTTTCGGTCAGGGGCAGGGTCTTGCGCTGCGCCCATTCGGTTTCATCAACCATTGCCTCAAGTGTGCCATCTGTGGCATCCATGCGGATGATGTCGCCGTCTCTGACTTTGCTGAGCGGGCCGTTGTGCGCGCACTCTGGTGTGACATGAATTGCGGCGGGCACTTTGCCGGATGCGCCGGACATGCGTCCGTCGGTAACCAGAGCAACACGGTAGCCTGCATCCTGCAGCACACCAAGTGCCGGCGTCAGCTTGTGCAATTCAGGCATGCCGTTAGCGGTTGGCCCCTGATTCAATACCACAGCAACGAAGTCCTGATTCAGTTCATCATTCTGAAAGGCATCGAGAAATTGAGTTTGGCTGGTAAACAGCTTTGCCGGTGCTTCAATCGCGTGATGTTGCGGCGCTACCGCAGACAATTTGATAACTGCACGCCCGAGGTTGCCGGTAAGCAGCGCTAGCCCACCGGTGCTTGCAAACGGCGCATCGACGGTGGAGATAATTTCGGCATCGGCCGATTGCTCGGCACAGGCACGCCAGGTCAGTTCATCGCCATCGAGTGCGGGCTCAGTGCAATAGTGTTCTAGTCCTTCGCCAAGGATGGTTGTGACATCGTTGTGCAACAAACCGGCATTGAGTAGTTGACGGATAATCAGCGGCATACCGCCGGCGGCATGAAACTGATTAACATCGGCCTGACCGTTTGGATAAACGCGCGCTATAGTCGGGATGATTGCCGAAAGATCATTAAAGTCAGACCAGTCGATAATGATGCCGGCGCAGCGTGCCATGGCAATCAGATGCATGGTGTGATTGGTTGAGCCGCCCGTTGCCAGCAGACCGATCAGGCCGTTGACGATGGCTTTTTCATCGACCACTTTGGCCAGTGGCGTGTAGTGCTCGGCAGTGGCGCAAATTTCTACCGCACGATGCGTGGTGCTTTCAGTTATACGATCGCGCAGTTCGTTGCCCGGGTTGATAAAAGCACTGCCTGGCAGATGCAGCCCCATAATTTCCATCAGCATTTGATTGCTGTTGGCGGTACCGTAAAAGGTACAGGTGCCAGGACCGTGGTACGAAGCGCACTCTGATTCCATCAATTCGCGACGAGTGATTTTTCCCTGTGCGAACTTCTGCCGCGCAATGGCTTTTTCGGCGTTTGGAATGCCGGATTGCATCGGGCCTGCCGGTGCAAATATAGCGGGAATGTGGCCATAGCCGAGTGCACCCATAACAAGCCCGGGTACGATCTTGTCGCAAGTGCCGAGGTATATAGCTGCGTCGAATACATCATGCGACAGGGCAATTGCCGTTGCCTGAGCAATAACGTCGCGACTGAACAGCGAAAGCTCCATGCCGGCGCGCCCCTGAGTGACCCCATCGCACATGGCGGGTACACCACCGGCAAACTGAGCGCTCGCACCTTTGCTGCGCGCTGCTTTGCGAATGATGTCAGGGAAACGATCGAAAGGCTGGTGGGCGGATAACATGTCGTTATACGCCGATACGATACCAATATTGGGAGTGCGTTCCTGATGCAAAATGAGCTTGTCATCAGAAGAAGCAGCCGCGACCGCGTGGGCAAAGTTCGTGCAGGAGAGCCTTGTGCGGCGCGGCTGATTCTGTTCGGA